>NZ_VKDB01000003.1 GCF_007280555.1 Deinococcus detaillensis
AGGACCCCCGTGAACCACTTCGGAAGGAGTGTCATGCCCAAGTTTGACAGGGGGAGCAGCTTGCTGCTCCCCCTGTCAATGGCCAAAGTCGAGCTAAGTTCTAAAGTTCTCTGGGCCGCAGGGCCACCGCTTCGGCCAGGTGGACTTCGCGGATGTCCAAGCTGCCTGCCAAGTCTGCCACCGTGCGGGCGAGGCGCAGCACACGGTCATGGCCGCGCCCGGTCAGGCCGAGTTGCCGCGCCGCTGAAGCCATAAAAGCGGCTGGCCCGGCAGCGAGCGAGGCGTGTTGCCGTAGTGCTTGGCCGATCAGCAAGCTGTTGCGCTCGCCCTGCCGGGAGAGCATCACATCGCGGGCAGCTTGAATGCGGCTGCGAACGGGAGCGCTGCTTTCCGGCGTACCGGCGCGGGTCAGTTCGTCAACCGTCAGCCTCGGCACACTGACGCGCAAATCCATGCGGTCAAGCAGCGGGCCGGAGAGCCGGGCAGCGTAGCGGTTGCGGGTCAGCGGCGTGCAGGTGCAGGCTTTTTCGGGGTCGCCAAAATGCCCGCAGGGACAAGGATTCATCGCCGCGATAAGTTGGAACTTGGCAGGATAGCGCAAGCTGGCCCGCGCCCGGCTAATCGTCACTTCACCGTCTTCGAGCGGCTGGCGCAAAGTTTCGAGCGCTCTACGCGAAAATTCCGGAAATTCGTCCAAAAACAGCACGCCCCTGTGCGCCAAGCTGACCTCGCCAGGCTTTGGAATGCTGCCGCCGCCGATCAGCCCCGCGTCCGAGACCGTGTGGTGCGGGCTGCGGTAGGGCGGAACCTGCATCAGGCCGCTGCGCTGGGTGGTCAGGCCCGCCGCCGAGTGAATGCGGGTCACTTCCAGCGCTTCGCTGCGGGTCAGCGCCGGAAGCAGCCCCGGAGCGCGGCGGGCCAGCATCGTTTTGCCGCTGCCGGGTGAGCCAACCAGCAGAAGATTGTGGCCGCCGGCCAGCGCAATCTCAAGTGCTCTGCGGGCTTGGCCCTGACCTTTGAGATCGGCCAAATCCAAAGGGGGCGGGCCGCTCTCGTCAGGTGCTTGGGGGGTAGCTGCCGCCAGCGGCACTTGGCCCGACAAGTGTTGCAAAGCTTCACGCAGCGTGCGGGCCGGAAAGACCTGCACCTCTTCAATCAGGGCTGCTTCGCCGGCATTGTGCTTACCAATCAGCACGCTGTCACCCAATTGAGCGGCCAACAGCGCCAAGTTGACAGCCCCGCCGATGCTGCGCACGCTGCCGTCAAGCGCCAGTTCCCCGGCCAGCAGCACGCCGCTGAGCGCTGCGGCAGGCAGTAACTCTTGGGCGGCCAGCAAGCCCAGCGCAATCGGCAAGTCGTACATCGGGCCTTCTTTTCGCAAATCGGCGGGCGCGAGGTTGACAGTGATGCGGGCGGCTGGAAACGGCAACTGGCTGTTGCGAATCGCTGCCCGAACCCGCTCACGCGCTTCACTGACCGCTTGATCTGGCAGGCCCACGATGGTAAAAGCAGGCAAGCCGGGCGACACGTCCACCTCTACCGTGACCAGCACAGCGTCCACACCAATCAGGGCGGCGCTGCGGACAGTGGCTAACACCGGGTCACGCCCCTGCGCCAAGCAGAGCGTAGAGATCAATCAGGCAAACAGAGCGGTGACAGGTGAACACGGTGCTGACCTTAACGCCGCTCATCTGACGAAAATCTTTACTCCTTCTTGCACTTCTTGCGGAGTGGGAGACAATACCCCGTAACCCCCCATCAGTACATTTGATTTGTGCAAAATTCTGCACCAACTCCTGTCTCGGAGGTGAAATTTTGAACAAAAATATTGGACTACATGAACTTTCCGACGAGCAGATGGCAGAGGTGGAAGGCGGTACATTCGGTTTGGATTTTTTCTTCTTTTGGTTGAACCCCCGTCCCACCCACTGCGCCCCCAAGCCGCCCACCTGCACGCCCCAACCGCCGGTTTGCCCTCCCCAGCCCCCTGTTTGCCCGCCGCCCCCGTTTGTACGCCCAAGCCTCCTTGCGGCGGCGTCATCAACTGAAGACAACTCTCAATACTTGAACTGCAAATTAAATACTCCAAAAAAAGGCCAAATTCTAAACTGGCCTTTTTTTGGAGCTTGTGTTTTATCTGAACACTCAATTTTGAGGTGAGATCGGCGACTTATTCGGGCTCAGAGGAAGTCGATTAAAAGAGGCCCGATTCTGCCCTGAGGCCAGCTTCGTTGCTCAGGGTCAGGCAGCGGTAAGCCGGCGTCAGTAAGCCGTCGTCGCGCATTTCGCCGATCAATTTGCTGACCGATTCGCGGGTGGCTCCGGTGCCCTCGGCGATCAGCTCGTGGGTGGCCCGCACATAGCGCTTGCCATCGGCGTGAGCGCCGCCCAAGCTGCTGCTCGCCAAATTGAGCAAGTAGCGGGCAATTCGCTCGCGCAACTCGCCGTCTTGGATGTGCACGCCGTCGGTCATCACCCGTTGGAGCTGATCGCTGAGGCTGCGGGTGACTTCCCACAGCTCCGGGGCCGAGAGGTGCTCAAGGTGAAGCGGGGTGAGAACCGCGTCCGTCAGGGCGATGATCTGGTGACTGCGGGGCAGACCGTGCAGCGCTTCCTCGCCGAAAATATCGCCGGGGCGGATATGGCGCACCGTCAGGTTGCGGCCCTGCGAAGTCAGGCGCACGGCCCGGAGCAGACCGTTTTCCAAGCGGTAAAGGCTGGGTGCGGCGTCTCCGGCGTAGTAAAGGGTATCGCCCCGGTGAAGTGGGCGGCCTTGTGCTGGAGTGGTCGGAAGGGTTGGCTGTGCTGTGTGAAGGTTCATAAAGCTCCTGTCTGCGTGGATAAGCGAGATGCGGCGGGAAGAGAAGGGAGCGCCGAGGGCTGTCCAAGCAGACGAGCCGCGAAAGCAAGTGAACTGAACTGAGGCTGACTGTACAAGGTTTGTATAAGGTTCAAAGGTGAGCGGCTCACACTCTGAAGAAGAGATGGAGACTGGCGAGTGTAAAGAGTTTTATGCTGGCGACCTAACTTTGGATGTGGACCGACTACGGGTGCAAATTTTAAAAGTGGGCTTGCTCTTCAATGACCAGCGTTAGAACACTTCTAAACCGTCCAGCACGACGCTAGCGTGGGCTTCGATGGTCAGGGCGTGGTCGGCGTTGTAGCCGCCCGCCAGCATGGTCACTACAGGTACGCCCGCCCGTTTGGCCCATTCTAAAATCAAGCGGTTGCGCTCCCGCACGCCGCTGAGACTCAGGGCAAAGCGCCCGAAGCGGTCATGGGCCAGCACGTCTACGCCCGCCAGGTACAGCAGTAGATCAGGCCGGTACGCTTCTAGAGCCGGAAGGACTTGCGCTCTGAGCACGCTCATATACTCGCTGTCGGTGACGCCGTCGCCCAGCCCGATGTCGAGGTCGCTGACTTCTTTGCGGAACGGGTAATTGCGCTCGCCATGCACGCTGAGGGTAAACGCGCCGGCTACGCCGCTCAGCAGCGCCGCCGTGCCGTTGCCCTGATGCACGTCCAGGTCAATAGTCATCACCCGCCGCGCCCAGCCTTGTTGCAGCGCTAGGCGAGTCAGGATGGCGGTGTCGTTGATCAGGCAAAAGCCGCCCGCACTGCTCTCGAAAGCGTGGTGGGTGCCGCCAGCAAGGTTTGCGCCCCAGCCGACTTGCAGAGCGTCGTGCAGGGCCGCCACTGAGCCGCCCGCCGCTCTGCGTGCCCGCTCCACCACGCCCACGCTCCACGGCAAACCGAACTCGCGGGTTTCTTTGGCGCTGACTTCACCGCGCCGCCAGCGCCTGAGCCACAGCGGATCATGCACCAATCCGGCGGTGGCCCACGACAAATTGGGCGTGTCCAGCACGGGCAGGAGGCCGCTGAGCCGCTCGGCCACGCCCCGGTACTTGTAATAGGGAAAGCGGTGGCCTTCCGGCAAAGGAAAGTCGTAAGCGGCGGGCGTATAAGCCCGAAAAGGCGTCATGTCGGGTAGTCTGCCGCGCTGTTGGCCGGCTGGTGGTGTGAGGGCTGACAGAGAGGCCAGTCTCACCAGGAAGGCAAGGCCTGTATAAGGTCTGATGAATGTCGGCTCAACCTGAGTTCAGCCAAAGACAATTCTTTTTGGCGAATGGGTGAAGACGCTTTAATAAAACGAAAAAGCCAGCGCTGAGAAATGCGCTGGCTTTCATCGAGCTTCTCAGCTCGGAGTCTCGTTTACTGCCCGCCCTTCACCTTGAGCTTGAGGGCTTCAAACTCGTCGTCCAAGGCCTTGCCACGCCCCATATTGGCGAGCTGGGCGTCGACGTCGCCTTCTTCGCGCAGTTGGTGCATGGCGTTGGCTTTGTCTTCCTGCGCGGCGACTTTGCGCTCCATATCCTCAAAAGCGCTCATGGCCCCGCCAGACTTGTCAAAACCTGAAGCTTTTTCCAGCGTTTCTGAAGCTTTGGCGGTTTGGTGACGCGCCAGCAGAAGCTGCTGCTTGCTTTCCATCTCGTCGATTTTGGCTTCCAGCGCCCGCAACTGGGTTTTGAGCTGATCGACGTTGTTGGTGCTGATTTTGAGCTGGTCGTCAAACCCTGCGGCCAGATCGGCGTGGTTTTGCTTGCGGCGCAGCGCTTCGCGGGCCAGGTCTTCGCTGCCGCCGCGCATGGCTTCCTCGGCTTTCATGCCGTATTCCTCAGAAAGCTTGCGGTTGGTGTTGGCCTCGCGCTCCAGCTTGGCTTGCTGGGCCATTGATCCGGCGACTTCGGTGCGGGCCTGGTTGTAGGCGTCGCGCATATCGCGCAGGGTTTGCTCGATGATTTTGCTGGGGTCTTCGGCCTTGGAAATCAGGTCGTTGACATTGGCGCGGAGCAAACGGGACAGTCGGTCAAGAATAGACATGGGTGGGGCCTCCTGATCTCACTTTACGAAGTGGGGCTGAGAAGAGTTGCACGGTTGAGCGTAGCCTCAAGGAAAACTAAAGGCGGGTTACACTGCTGGGCGTGAAGTATTGGCTGCTCAAAAGTGAACCGGACGTGTTTGGCTACCCCGACCTTCTGCGGGTCAGCGCCGAGCCGTGGAACGGCGTCCGCAACTACTTGGCCCGCAACTTTTTACGCCAGATGCAGGTGGGCGATTTGTGCTTGTTTTACCACTCGCAGGCCAAGCCCACCGGCATAGCAGGGCTGGCGAAAGTGGTTCGGGCCGCCTACCCCGACGACCTGCAATTTGAAATCGGCAGCGCTTACCATGACGCCAAGAGCACGCCGGACAATCCGCGCTGGAGCATGGTGGACGTGGCGGCATTTGCCGAACTGCCCCGCTTTCTGAGTTTGGACGATTTGCGGGCCATTCCAGAACTCCATCAAATGCGCCTGCTGCAAAAAGGCAACCGCTTATCGGTGATGCCCGTTTCCGACGATGAGTTTCGGGTGATCGTGGAAGCAGGTGGGCTGGCTTTTGAGACTTTGGAAGCAGAGTTGCGCTAAGCGGATTGCAGAGACCACCGAAGTCGGGTGAAGTCGGAGAATGCACTGACCTGAGCTTGTAACGCTTCTGTAAGCCCCCTCAGCACACACTGAACCATGTTTATTGCCTTGACCGTCGCGGCTGCCGTTTTGGGAATCAGCTTGGCCCGCCGCTCCGAAACGCCCCGCCAAGTTCGCCCCGTTGCGGTGCCTGTACCGGTGCGACGCCGCTAGGCCGGAGTTGAACTCAGCAGGGTCAAGTTCTTCCAAAATTCCAGCTAAGCTAGGGGGCGTGAATGACACCGCCCCCACTGCTGTTGCCCCAGCTCTCGCTCCGAGTACCGACCAAGCCCCACCCGTGCTGTACCCGCTGTCCGACGGGATCGGCTCGGTGGCGCTGATTCAGCACTCAGGCGACGACAAAATGATTGTGAATGCGGCCCGTGTTTCCTTCGGTGGAGACAATGCCGCGCCGTTGACAGGACGCGACGAGAAACTGATTTCTTATTTACTCAAGCATAAGCACGGCAGCCCGTTTGAACACAACTTGATCACTTTTAAGGTCATTTGCCCAATTTTTGTTGACCGTCAGCTCGTGCGTCACCGTGTAGGAGTCTCAAAAAATGAAATTTCGGGCCGTTATGTAGAGTTACAGGAGCGCGATTACACGCCCACGCAGTTTCGTAGACAAGCGCCCAGCAACCGCCAAGCCAGCGTAGAAGACGACGGCACTTTAGATCAGGCCGCCGCCCATGAAGCTTGGGCCACTGCTTCTCAGACGGCTTTCAAGGCGTATCACCAACTCCTAGAACTCGGCGTCACACGCGAGCAGGCGCGGGGCGTGCTGCCGCTCTCTCTCTATACCGAGTCGTATTACACCTTTAACGTGCGCTCCCTGCTGCATTTTTTGGAGTTGCGCGACCACGAGGGCGCACAGTCTGAAACGCGCTTGTTTGCGCGGGCGATAGGTCAACTGGCCGAGCCGCTCTTTCCGGTGACGTTCAGGGCGTGGCGGGCGCTGCACCACGAGCAATGAGGCTCACAGCAATGAGAGAACCGTGATTCAAGCTCAGGCGCTTGAGCGAATCGGTCATCAAGTGGAGTTTTTGTTGGCTTGTGACCAGCTCAAGTCGGTGGCCCGCACGACACTGCTGCACTGTGCCAGCCGCGCCGAGAACAGCGCCGAGCATTCCTGGCATCTGGCGCTGATGGCATTGACGCTGGCCGAATACGCGCCGCCGAAAACCGATATAGGGCACGCCGTGAAACTCTTGATCGTGCATGATTTGGTGGAAGTCTTTGCTGGAGACACCCACTTTGATCAGTCTGAAGCCGAGCACGAGCAACAAAGGTACAGAGAACAGGCAGCGGCCCACCAGTTGTTTGGTCTGCTGCCCGAAGATCAGCGGCAGCTTTTCCATCAACTCTGGCAAGAATTTGAAGCGCGAGTCACGCCCGCCGCCCGTTTTGCCAAAGCGCTGGACGCCTTGCAACCTGTTTTGCTGACTTGGGGAGCGGGCGCTCAAGGCTCGGCAGCACACCCTGAGCTGACGCTTGAGCGTGTGCTGCACCTCAAACGCGCCGCCCTGAGTGAATTTCCGGCACTGTTGGCTTTAGTGGAGCGTACCCTCGCGCAGGCCGTCATTGAAGGCATTTTGCCCACAGATCACTGACCCAACCTGCCCTGCCCCAAAAGTCCCCGCAAATACCGCTGCGTGGCGTCCAGCACCGGCTTACTTTTCAGGCAAGCCACCAGCGCCCGCGTGGCGGCGTGTTCGGAGCCGTGCAGTGCGCCCAGGAGTTCCTCACTTATTTTGGGATGCAGCCGCCCGCGCACAAACAGCGCCGTTTCAATCAAATCGTCCACCGGCAAATTGCGGTGAAGTTCGCCGTCAAATGTTACGGTCTGCACTACCGCCCGGCCCCGCAAGTCGCTGGTGAGGTGGGCGCTAAGCGGCTTGTCCATCCGCCAGGTGATCTGCTCGATGGTGGGCAGCATAGCCTGCACCAAATTGAGTGCCAGCGAGCGGCCATACAGCGTGATCCGGTCTTGGCGTTTCAGCGGCGCGTAAAGCTGCTGCGCCAGCCGCCGGGAGAGCAGATCGCCCTCGTCCATCAGCAGGGCGCGGTCAGTTTCGGAGAGGGGAGAGGTCATAGCGTTTCCCTTGAAACATCGCCCTGTGTGGCGGCGCGTTCCATTTCGTCGAGCAAAGCACTAAGCCCCACTTCAAAGCCGCCTTTGGGCCCGCTGAGACCAAACAAGCCGCTGCGCGACATCACCACGAAGCCGTGCAAAAAGGCCCACAGCGCCACGGTGCGGGCGGTGTCGTCTGTGTGGCCGCTCAGCGCACTTACCAAGTTCAGCACGGTATTCCACAAATCTTTGCCGGGGCCGGGTTGCCCCACGCTCGGCGGGCGCGGCGAGAGCAGCAAGCGGTAGCGGTGCGGGTACGTCTCGGCATATCGCATATAGGCTTCACAGGTCAAGAGCAGCGCCCCACGCGGCGTTGTCCCGGTGCTGGCCTGCTCAATGGCGTGGGTGAGTTCGCGGGAAGCGCAGTCCTCTAGGGCCTGCAAAAGGGCGGCGCGGTCTGGGAAGTGGCGGTACAAGCTGCTGGCCTGTACGCCCAGCGCGGCGGCCAGCGGGCGCATGTTCAGCGCGTCTTGCCCGCCTGCGTCCAGCAAGATCTGGGCCTCGCGCAGAATAAGTTCGGGAGTGAGTTTTGGTGGGTAGGGCATACTGGGCAGTATAGCGAACAGTGTAAGTCTTGACAGTGATCAGCCGAAAGCGTACGCTGTTCACCACAAAGGCGAACGGTGTTCTTTTTCGTCTGGGGATAATGATGATGTCATTAACTCAGCACGGCGCAAATCTTTTTCGGCTGGCCCGGTTCGGCCTGATCAACAGCTATCTGGTGCGCGAAGAGGACGGCCTGACTTTAATTGATGCCAATTTGCCGGGCAGCGCTCCTACCATTCTTAAGGCGGCTCGGCAAATTGGCCTGCCGATTCTCTGCATCACGCTGACCCACGCACACGGCGATCACATCGGCAGTTTGGACGCCCTCCGCGCCGCTTTGCCCAATGCTGAGGTCAGCATCAGTGCCCGCGACGCCCGTTTGCTGGCCGGAGACCTCAGCGTGGACGCGGGCGAGGGGCCGAGCAAGCTCAAAGGCGACTTACGGGGTGCCAAGACCCGCCCAGACCGTTTGCTGCGGGGCGGCGACAAGGTGGGGTCGCTCAGGGCCGTTTCGGCAGCGGGTCACACGCCCGGTCAACTGGCTTTTCTGGACGGGCGCGACGGCACGCTCATCGCTGGAGACGCTTTTCAGATGGCGGGCGGCTTGGGGGTGGCTGGACAGCTGCGCTGGCTGTTTCCCTTTCCAGCGCTGGCCACGTGGGACACCCAGCTTGCCGCCGAATCCGCCGCCCGCCTGACCGACTTGGCTCCGTCGCGGCTGGCGGTGGGGCACGGCTCAGTGCTGGAAAACCCAGTGGCCGCCATGCAAAAAGCAGTGGAGGAGGCCGGGCGCAGGGGGCCGAAAACGGCCTGATGCGTTTCGCGGTGCAGGCGCTCAGTTTTGCTTGCGAGTTGGCAGCGCTGTGGTTCTTGGCCCAGTGGTTTCTAGCACAGTGAGGCTGGCGACTGGACGCGGCGCTGTGGCTGCGCGTCTTGGCTGCTGGCTTGGCAGCCTTGCTGGCGGCGGGGGCTTGGGCCATTTGGGCCGCGCCCCGCTTGGCGCTCCGCTTGCCCGATCCGGCGAGGCTGGGGTTTGAAGTGCTGTTTTACGGGGTGAGTTGCGGGGCACTGTTGGTTCGAGGGCAGAACTTGACAGCCATGGTCTTGGCTGGTGTGGTGGCCTTGCAGTGGACGGCCTCGTTCGCGCTGCATTTGCGTGGCCGCCGAGCCCGCTGAGGCTGCAAGTTTGATAGACTTGAACTCAGTCCAAACTCAGTTTTCATAAACTTTCCCCACTGATTTCAAGGAGTACCCACCCATGATCGACTTTTCGCTGACCGACGAACAAAAGCAGCTTCAGCAACTCGCCCGCGATTTTACCCGCCGCGAAATTACTCCGATTGCCTCCGAGTACGACCAAAAAGAAGAACTGCCCTGGCAAGTCGTGGAAAAGGCTTTTGAAGTGGGCCTCTTAAACCTCAGCATTCCCGAACATGCGGGCGGCCTGGAGCTGGGCATGCTCGACGAATCGATTATCGGCGAGGAAATCGCTTACGGCTGCATGGGCATTTACACCGTGCTGATGGCTTCAGATCTGGGTATCACGCCGATTGTGGTGGGCGGCACCGAAGAGCAGCAAAAGCGCTTTTTGACGCCGCTGACCGAGAAACCCAGCCTCGCCGCCTTCGCTCTGTCGGAACCTAATAACGGCTCGGACGCGGCCGCCATGAGCACCACTGCCGTGCTGGACGGCGACGAGTGGGTCATCAACGGCACCAAGATGTGGATTTCCAACGGCGGTATCGCCGAAATTACGGTGGTGTTCGCCACCACAGACAAAGCGGGCGGCCACCGCGCCACCGTCGCGCTGGTGGTGCCCAAAGGCGCGGCCGGCTTTTCGTCCAACAAAATCAAGCACAAAATGGGCCAGCGGGCCAGCCTGACCGCTGAACTGGTGTTTGAAAACGTGCGCGTGCCCAAAGAAAACCAGCTCGGTGGCCTCGGTGACGGCTTCAAAATTGCTATGAAAACGCTCGACAAAACCCGCGTGCCAGTCGCGGCGGGCTCGGTGGGCGTGGCGCGGCGGGCGCTCGACGAAAGTATTAAGTACGCCAAAGAGCGCGAGGCTTTTGGCAAGCCGATCACCACTTATCAGGCCATTCAGTTCAAGCTGGCGGAAATGGCGATGGGCATCGAAACGGGCCGCTTGATGACCTGGAAAGCCGCTTGGCTGGTGGATCAAGGAAAACCGCACGCCACGGAAGCCGCCATTGCCAAAGCCTACTGCTCAGAAATGGCCTTCGACGCCGCCAACGAAGCGATTCAAGTTCACGGCGGTTACGGCTACGTTGGCGAGTACCCAGTCGAAAAACTGCTGCGCGACGTGAAACTCAACACGATTTACGAAGGAACCAATGAGATTCAGCGGGTCATCATCGCTCGGAATTTACTGAAGTAACAGAAAGCCAGTGAATGAGGGATTCTCTTTCATTCACTGGCTTTTTATACCGGGTTTAGTAGAGGTTTGGATTCAATCCAGCCGAAAGCCCCAATGAATAAAAAAGCTGCCTTCTGAGCGGCTCCTTTATTTTACACTGCTTCGAACGTTAAACGTTTACGGTGTGGCGATGCCCTGTGAAACCTTGATGCCGTTGACAAAAGTTCGCACCGCGATATCGTTGGCGCTGTAATCTTTCATCGAAGAATCCACATTCAAAATCAGCATTCGGCCATTGGCGCTCGTCACCAGCATTTCGCGGCGCAGATCGCCATTTTTGCCGGCTAAAGTATACACGAACTGCGCCCAGGGAATGCCCTGAATGGTCAGCAACTTGGGCGAGAGGGTCTTGAGGCCCGCCACCTGCGCCTTGATCACGGCGGGAAATTGGCTGACCAAGCCGCTGACTTCGTTGGGGTTAAGGCTGGTTTGCCGCCACTCAAAGCCCATCGTCACTTTTTTGTCGTTGGTCAAAAAGACGGCTTCGGGGCGGCTCTGGGCCGGGTAAATTTTTTGAATGGCGGCGGGAGTCAGCGTCAGCAGGGTATCGCTGGTTTCCACGCTGAGCGGCAAATTGGGGAGCTTGGCGGTGGCGGCTTGGGCCAAACTGGTGGCCAGTAAACCGAAGAACACGGTTGCCGCTCCTTGATAAAGACGCTTCATGACTTTCAGAGTAACGGCTGGCCCACTTCTGACGATGTGTCAAGCATGAGGAATGCTGAACCTTTAATCAGAAACCAAACAGTTTGCAGTAAGTTACGGAAGATGAAGCCTGATCCGCGCCGTGTCACTCTTCAAGATTTGCCCGCTTTGATGCCGTTATACGCCGCGCTGCTGAGCCGCCCGCTCACTTTGGAGCGTTTAGAACTGCGCTTCCAGCGGCTTGAGGCCTGCCCTGAGGTCTCCGCGCAGTGGTTGGTGGAGGAGGAGGGAGCAACGCTGGCTCTCTGCGACTGGGAAGCCAACGACTATGGCACGCCGGATTCGCTGCGGCTGAATGTGTGGGTTGAACCTAAAGCACAAGGGCGCGGCTTCGGCACAGCGCTCCTCAAGCTCGCTGAGCAAACGGGCAAACTCCTGAGCGCCAATATTGCCGACGATGATTCGCCGAGTCTGGCCTGGGCCGAGAAGCGCGGCTTTGTGTTTCACGCCCACCGCTTTGAGAGTAAGCTCGACCCCCAAGAGTTTGACCCCGCTCAGTACGCCCAGCCGCTGCCGGAAGGCGTCACGCTGGGTGACATGTCAGGTGCCAGCGCCGCCGAATGGGATGAGCTGACGGTCCTCTTGATTGAAACTTTTGCCCAAACGCCGGACGCCCAGAGCTTGCCGAAATGGAGCGTGGAAACGGCCCGCAAAGCTGTGCAGCTCAGTCCCCAGATGCGCCCCGAGTGGCTGATCTGCGCCTGGCGGGATGGGCAGCTTGTCGGCTTCACGGCGGCGCTGGACATGCCGGGCATGGTCTACAACCAGATGACCAGCGTGGCCGACACCGCCAAAGGGTTGAGCCTAGCCTACTTGATGAAAGCCGAACTGCTGCGGCGACTGAAAGCGGCGGGCGTCAGTGATGTCCGCACCCACAACCACGCTGCCAACCTTGCCATGCTGCGGGTCAATGAAAAGCTGGGCTATGTTCGCCAGCATGGGCGCTGGGAAGTAAGACGGTCGGGTTCAAGCTGACGCGCTCTTAACCTCTTCCTGGTTTTCCTGCCCGCTTCAGTTTTAAGTCAGGCAGCGGGCCAACAGTAAGCAGCATCTGAGTTGGTTTGAATCTGAAGCTGCTCTGGAGGTTTCCATGTTTACTAAAAAAGCCGTTCTACTGGCCCTGACTGCCGCCCTGCTCGCTTCGCCCGCCCTGGCCAGCGGCGCTACGCTCAGCCCGCAGAGCATCATCGTCAACCCGGCCCAGCCTGCGCTCGATGTGCGGGTGTGGGTCAACAAAGACCCGCAGGGGCAGGGGATTGCCAACTACCGCATCGGCGAGCAGATCAGGGTCGGCGTGCAAGTCACCCAAGACGCTTACGTGTACCTGTTTGATGTCAACAGTGTCGGCGAGATCAGTTTATTTGTGCCCAACGGCTACGACGGCACTCAGGGCAACTTCGTGCGGGCCGGACAGCGGATGGTTTTTCCCGGCAGCGGAGCGCAGTACACCTTGACGGTGGGCGGCCCACGCGGCCAAGACCGGGTGCTGGCGTTGGCCAGCCGAGTGCCGCTCGATCTGAGCGACATCGCCACCTTTGCCGGATCGCAGGGCTTTGCGGCGGTAACGGTGCAGGGCGAAGCCAAGCTCGGTGAAGTGCTGTCGGGCGTGGTCAGCAACCTGGACGCCCAAGACTGGGTCACGGCGGTGACGTGGTACGGTGCCGGGCTGCCCGGCCAAGGCAATCCGCAGGTCACCGGCCCGATTGTGGTGATCGTGCCGCCTACCCAGCCCGCTCCTGTTCAGCCGCTTCCTGTTCAGCCTGCTCCGGTGAGTCCGACACCCGTTGCCGCCATACAACCCGGCGAGCGGCCCGACCACAGCTTCGATTCGGCCATCCGTGAGGCCTTTGACCGCACCACCGGAGCGCAGGCCCTCGGCAGCGCCGAAACCTACGTGACGCGCTGGGGCACCGGCGTTTGGCAAAAGTTCACGGGTGCGGCGGCTTACGGCAAAGCGGTGATCTTGCACGCTGACGGCAGCAACCGCGCTTTCGCCGTTCACGGGCGCATTTTGGAGCGCTATCTGGCCCTCAGCCAAGCTGAAAACGGCGGCACCAAGCCCCCGACTCGCCTCGGCTGGGCGGCGGGCGACGAAAAGATCATTCCGCGCAACCTCTACAGCACCACCGGCCTCTACGGATTCTTCCAAACCGGAGCCCTCTACTCCTCCGAGAAGTACGGCACTTACTGGCTGGTCGGCGATTTGCTCAAAAAGTATCAGGGCCTGGGTGGTTCGGGCAGCTTCCTCGGCTTTCCCACCCGCGACCAGTTTTTGATGAATGGCGGCTGGGCGGGCGACTTTGAGGGTGGCAGCATTCGCTATCAGAATGGGGTGTATAAGGTCTACCGCAAATAGAGAGCCGCGCCGCTGAGGAGTGAAGGGTGTCTTCGCGGCGCTTCTGCCGACTCCTTCCACATTCTCTACGGCTGGGCCTCCGTTTACGTTTAGGTGTCGCCGCGTCGAGTATTTGCCCGACTGGTGGAGCGGGAAGGGGAAGGTTGCACCGAAGCTTTCACGGAGGTGCTGGGGGCGTGGCAGGCTCAAGCAGGTCAGGCTCGGAGTGAGTCACGGCCAACACATCATAGGTATATTAAGTGTGATGTGTAGAACAATTCTAGCTTGGATGATGCCATTTGTCTTTCTTCTTGACCTTGCCCTTGACCCATCACTCTAGACTGCTCGGCGATGGCCCGCCTGTCCGCTCACCTGTTTAAACGCCTGTATCTGGGCGCGGCTTTTGGATTCTTCGCCGTCAAAGGTGCGGTGCTGCTGACCAACGCCCTGACTTTTCCAAGGCTGAGCGCGAGGCCGACCCCCACCCGGCGGCCCCGCGTTTCGCTGCTGATTCCGGCCCGCAACGAGGCCTATAACTTGCCGCGCAGCTTGCCGGGAATGCTGGCGCAGGGCGCAGACGAAGTGATCGTACTCGACGACGCCAGCAGTGACGGCACCGCGCAGGTGGCCCGCAAACTGGGCGCGAAGGTGATTTGCGGCCAACCTCTGCCGCCGGATTGGTACGGCAAACCGTGGGCCTGTCAGCAGCTTGGCGAAGCGGCCAGCGGAGATATTCTGATTTTTACCGACGCCGACGTGGCTTGGAAGGCGGGCGCACTCGGCGCAGTGCTGCACGAGCTGGAGAGCAAGCAGGCCGACCTGCTGAGCGTGCTGCCCCGCCCCGAGCGCCTGACGCTGGGCGCTCGTGTTTTGACGCCGCTGGTGGACGCGGTGATGCTGTGCTACCTGCCCTACCCGATGACCCAGTGGCCGCAGCCGAGCCTTAGCAGCGGCAACGGCCAACTGATGGCCTTTCGCCGCGCCACCTATGAGCGCATTGGCGGCTACAGCGGCGTCCGCACCCAGATTCTGGAAGACACCCAACTGGCCCGCCGCCTCAAAGCGCAGGGCGGGCGGCTGGGCTTGGCCCTCGGTGCGGAGTGCATCGGCGTGACCATGTACGGCAGTTATCCGGCCTCGGTGGAGGGGTTCGGTAAAAATACCCTGGCGATCCATTTGCACTCGCGCCCGCTGCTGATCTTGTCGGGCCTGTGGCATTTGGCGGTCTACGCTCTACCCTGGGTATTGCCCGCTTCGGTGTTGCCTGCGGTGCGCTGGCTGCGGCTGCTGGGCCTCCTCGAGCGCAGCTTGGTCAACGGAGTGACGGGCCGCACCCGCCCGCTGGATTTGGCGGAGGGGTTGCTCGCACCGGTTACGCCGCTGCTGGCGCTTCCGGCTTACCGCCGCGCCCTCGGCAAGCGGGTGACTTGGAAGGGCAGGACGTACGTGCAGAAGTAAGCGGAGCAGGCCCGCCTCGACTTGCTGAATCTTGGCGTCGACGAATAAAATTGACTGACGAGGCAACGGCATTCATGTAAGCGCAGACTTAAGCAGCTTGCTCAACTCGGCGGGGCGGTAGAGTCGGCGGGCGTCGAGCCGCAAAAGCGGCAACCGCGCACTGGCGAACAAGGTGTCCTTGACGGCGTCGCGGTACTGCTGCTGGTCGTTTTCGTGCGACGCGCCGTCGAGCTCGATGCCCAGCACCGGCCTGTACTGAGCGCGGGCCACGATCAAAAAGTCAACGTGCTTGTCTCGCAGGCGGCCCAGCACGGCTTGGCGCTCGCCGCCGCTGGCTTTGATCATCATCAGGTCGTTGAGGCGCACATTGGGAAAAGCGATGTAGGGGCCGCCTTGCAAGGCTTCCAGCAAGGTTTCGTAAAACTGGCCTTCGCTGCGGCTGAAAAAATACTGCTTGGCCTGAACGGGGAAGCTGGCTGGGATTTGACTCCCCTCGGCTGTGGTTCCTCCGGCTGTGGTTCTCACTGCGGCAACTTTGCCGGAGGGCGCTGACCGGAGACGTTTGCGCGGCTGAGGCTTGCGGGCCGCTTTGCGCCGGAACCAGGCAACAAACCAGATCACGGCTGCCAACAGCAGCAAGGCAAGAAATTCCATGCTGGCTAGGCTATGTGGGGATGAGTCACACAATCAAGTACGGCAAGTACAGCTCGGTCAGCACGCCGGCCCCAGTTGAGCAACTTGACTGCTCCAAGCGTCAGCCGAAAACGCAAAAGCCCACTTTTTACGGTGGGCTTTTGCATTGCCGTGCTGGTGGTGCACCCTGCTGGATTCGAACCAGCGACCGACCGCTTAGAAGGCGGTTGCTCTATCCATCTGAGCTAAGGGTGCATATTTGGGGTGCTGAAAACTCGAAAGTTCCCACGTTCCCGACCGAAGAACTGTAGCACCTCTGCGCCACGTTTTGAAGTCTGGATGCTTTGCGCCCTCGTCCGCTCCTCAAGCTCGCCCGCCGTCAGAGTTGCGTGAGGCGTGTTTCTTTACGCTCTCAGGATGGAAGCGCTTTCTCAAGACGTGTTGCACGAACTTCTCACCCTCATCGTCAAAGCCGGAGCCAGCGATGTTCACTTTCGGGCGGGCAGCCCAGCCAGCGGGCGCGTCTGCGGAGAGCTGCGCCGCTTCGGGGCCGAGCGCCTGAGCGCCGAACAAATGGAGCAGTTTACCCGCCTGATGCTGCCCCGCGCCGATCAATGGAGCGAATTCACTGTGCGGCGCGACGCTGACTTTGCTTACAGCGTGCCGGGCCTGGCCCGCTTTAGGGTCAACGCTTATTATCAGCGCGGCTCCATCGGCATGATTATGCGGGTTATCGAAGACAAACCGATTCCTACCTTCGAGCAGCTCGGCCTGCCGCAAACCACCTTCGAGTCGCTGGTGGCCCACGAGCGCGGCCTGATTTTGGTGACTGGCCCCACCGGAAGCGGCAAAACCACCACCCTGGCCTCGATGATCGATCACATCAACGCCCACGAGCCAGTCAACATCTTGACGCTCGAAGATCCGATTGAGATCTTGCACCCGGATAAGCGGGCCAGCGTTTCTCAGCGCGAACTCGGCAGCGACACCCTCTCGTTCGCGGCGGGCCTGCGGGCCTCGATGCGCCAAGACCCCGACGTGATCTTGATCGGTGAAATGCGCGACAAGGAGACGGTCGAAGCGGCCCTCTCGGCAGCGCAAACCGGCCATCTGGTGTTCAGCACCCTGCACACCATGGACGCCATGCGGACGGTGACGCGCATCATCGATTTTTTTGCGCCGCACGAGCGCCACCAGATTCGGCAGGGCCTGTCCGAGAGCTTGGTGGGCGTGGTCAGCCAGCGCTTGCTGACCAAAGTCGGCGGCGGGCGGGTGCTGGGATTAGAAGTGATGCTCGGCACGTCCACCATCCGTGAGTGCCTCAAGCAGGAAGACAAATTCGAGGAAATTAAGCAGGCCGTCGAGGAAGGCTCGCTGCACGGGATGCAGACCTTCGATCAGCATCTGGTGGAACTGGTGCGCTTGGGCCAGCTCAGCCGCGAGGACGCCTTGCAAGCCGCCACCCGCCCCCACGAAGTCAAGATCAAATTGATGCAGATCAGTTATGCTTCGGCGCAGGCTACGCGGCCCATCGAAGTGGCGGCGAGTTAAGACCGCCTCCGAGTCAGTACAGCGCCAGCACTTGATCAGCAAAAAGCCCCCAAAGCGGGGGCCATTTTTTTGCTGCGAAGCTTTGTTCGTGGAGCGAGATCACGGATTCGAACCGAGGCCAGAAGCTTGGAAGGCTGCTGTGCTACCACTACACCAATCTCGCTTAAACCCTGCCATCTAAGCACCAGCTATTTAAGCACTCAGGGCCAAGTCCCTAACCCAGCAGAATTGACCCTGTAAGCGCCCATGCGCGTGACATTGGTCGAGGCGACAGGATTCGAACCTGCGACCCCTTGGTCCCAAACCAAGTGCGCTACCAGCCTGCGCTACGCCTCGTCACCACGCGCAGAAAGGAGTATAGCAGAGTTCGCGCCAATCACAAGCCTGCTCGTTGGTGCCCGTCTATTCGGCTTAGTGGGTGTTAGGCCGCTTGGCTCTCGCTGCACGTCGGCGCGGCGCGTAAGCTCAGGCATGTTGCTCATTCCTGTTTTTTTGCCTCCGGCCCCGCTGCATCCCCTGACCCGCGCCGTGCTGGACGATCTCGGCTCAGCGCATCTCGGAACCGTTGCCGCCGCCGTCCAAGCCTTGCAGGATGCGGGCAGGCCGCAGCAACTCCTGAGGGCGGGGCTGCTGCACCCTTCCGAGCGGGTGCGGGCGCGGTGCCAAGCGCTGCTCCAAAATGCGGGTTGGCAAGACGCGGGTTGGAGTCAATGACACCCCAGTTTATTCGCCCCGCCGCACTCAAATCTGGCGACAAAGTGGCAGCTCTCAGCTTATCCAGTGGCTTTGTAACCGAGGTGATGCACCGCTATGAAGCCGGCAAGCGCCAAATAGAAAGCGCGTTTGGCTGGCAAATCGTGCCCGCACCCAACGCTCTTCGCGGCGAAGAATATCTATACCGCAATCCGCAGGCCCGCGCCGACGATCTGCACTGGGCGCTGGAAAACCCTGAAATTGCTGGACTGCTGAGCGTCATTGGCGGTGACGACAGTGTGCGGCTGCTGCCGTATCTGAATTTGGAGCTGATTTGCGCTCATCCCAAAGTGTTTATGGGCTTTTCGGATGCCAGCATCATCCTGATGCAGTTTCTGCGGGCCGGTGTTCACGCTTTTTACGGCCCCGCCCTGCTCACTGACTTGGCCGAAAATGGCGGTATCCACCCCGACGTGGCGCGGGGTGTGAGCCAAGCGGCGATAGCAGCTGTGCCGTTTACCGTCCAGCCCAACTCGACTTGGACGGAGCAGCGCCAAGCGTGGCTGCCGGAGTTGCAAGAAACCCCGCGCCAATTTGCGTCCTCTGAGGGCTGGACGTGGTTGCAAGGCGAGCGGCCCGCCGAGGGCCACTTGATCGGCGGCTGTTTGGAAGTGCTGGATATGCTGAACGGCACGTCTGGTTGGCCGGAGCCGGAGCTGTGGTACGGAGCAATTCTGGCTTTTGAAACCAGCGAAGACGTGCCGCCGCCTGCTCAGGTCGGCTACTGGCTGCGGAATTTTGCCGTGCAGGGCATCTTGCAAAATGCCGCTGGCTTGGTGTGGGCGCGGCCTAGAGGCTACACGCCCCAGATGGTGCAAGACCTTTACGGCTGGATCAAAAAGGTGCTGTGGGAAGCGGGGCGAGAAGACTTGCCGGTGTTGGCGAACGTGGAGTTCGGCCACACCAGCCCGCAACTTACTTTGCCACTGGGAGCGCGGGCAAAGCTCGACCCGGTGGCGGGAACGTTCAGCGTGTTGGAGAGCGCAGTGAGTTAGGCCGGTGGTCAAACCTCCGTTCCCCACCCCCAGCCGTTATCATGCCCGCATGTCTAAACGTCGTACCGCAGCCCTCACCGCCGCAGCGCTCACCGCTGCTGCCGTAGTTGCCGCCCGCCGCCGCCCCGCCGCCACCGCTGGGCAAGTCCGCGACGCCGCGCTGAATTTGCTTGGGGCCGGTCTGCCCACGCGCCGCCGCTTTTCCATCACGCTGTGGGACGGCACCACTTTGCCCGCCACCGCAGGAGAAGACGCCAAACTCATCCTCAACAGCCCCAAGACGCTGGGCCGAATGCTGCGGCTGCCCCTCGATGTGGCGCTGGGCGAAGCCTACATTCGGGGCGACTTTGACATCGAGGGCGATTTCTCGGCGGTGGTGGAACTGGCCGACACCTTCGACGCCGCGCCGGGCTGGGCCGCCGTGCCCGCCATGCTGCGCGACTACGAAACGCTGCGCCGGGGAGCCGGAGCGCCGCCGCCCGCGCCCAAAGCCAGCCTGGAAGGCGAAACTCACAGCCGTGAGCGCGACAAGGCCGCCATTGCCCACCACTACGACGTGTCCAACGACTTTTACAAACTGTGGCTGGACTCGCGGATGGTCTATTCGTGCGGCTATTTTCCCAATGGTGACGAAACGCTGGACGAAGGCCAGGCTGCCAAACTGGAACTGATCTGCCGCAAGCTGAGGCTCAAACCTGGCGAAAAGCTGCTGGACATCGGCTGCGGTTGGGGCGGATTAGCCATCTACGCCGCGCAACACTACGGCGTCTCGGTCACGGGCGTCACGCTGTCCGAGGCGCAGTTGCAGGAAGGCCAGGCGCGGGTCACGGCTGCCGGGCTGGATCACCTGGTGAGCCTGGAGCTGCGCGATTACCGCGACGTGCAGGGGCCGTTCGATAAGATCAGCAGCATCGGCATGGCCGAGCACGTGGGCCGCAAAAATATGGCTGAATATTTTGCCACCGCCATGCGTGTGCTGCGCCCCGGTGGGCTGATGCTCAACCATGCCATCTCGTCGGGGCTGGGGCAGGCCAAGGTGTCGAACTTGCTGCAATCCGGCAATTTTGCCCGCCGCTACGTGTTCCCAGACGGTGAACTGCTGCCGATCTGGGAAACCCAGAAGTTTGCCGAGGAAGCGCTGTTTGAAGTGCGCGACGTGGAAAACCTGCGCGACCACTACGCTCAGACCACCCGGCATTGGGCCAAAAATCTGGAGGCCCACGAAGCCGAAGCGCTGGCCCATCTGGGTGAGGAGCGCTACCGCCTGTGGCGCATTTACCTGAACGCCTGCGTGTATTACTTCAGCGCCGGACACCTCTCCATTTTCCAAACCCTGCTGGCCAAGCCGGACGCCGGACGGCGGGTGGAACTGCCGAGAAGCCGGGCGGATTTGTACCAGTAAAGTGACGTGCAAAGAGAGCGACCTTTTCAGCTGCCTTTCCACACGCCGTTTTTACAGCGCTGCCGCCACCTTCTGAAAGAGGGGCGGCACGTCCGGCTGCGCTAGGCCGCTCAGCCAGCCGAAACGCAAGTCGCGCACCGGGCCGCCATCGCCCGGACTCATCCCAGCAGCAAACAGGGAGCGCAGATCGAGCGGGGCGCTGACCTCTTCGCCGCCGAACTCGGCCAGTACGGCGGCCACCTCCCGGGCGTGGCCGAAGTGCATCAGGTGGGTGCGGCCTTCCACTTCCCAGATAAAGCGGGCGCGGCCAGGGGAGAGGTTGGCCATCGCCCCTGGCCGGCTGACATGGCGTGCGGCCAAACCGGGCCGAAGCCGCAAGGTGACTTCTTGAGCAACGCCCAGCAGCCCGAACGAGCCGACAAACAACCGCGTGAGGTCGTAGCCTTGCACGTTCTTGACGACTTGTCCGCCCGCTTTGATGGTGCGTCCGCTGGGAGCCTGAAAAGTGACACCCAAAATTTCGCCCGCAAAAAAAAAGTTCTGAGCGAACCCGCCACGAATGAGCAGGCCGTTTAAGCCGCCGGGCAGTTCCACTGGCGGAAAGGGCGGATACAGGCCAGCCGGAAGCGATTCATAAATCTCCAGCAGATCGGTGTCTCCACTGGCAACTAAAGTTTGGTCGGCGGCGCTGAGTTTGAGAATGGGCATAGGGTGGGCCTCCGTATGGGTGGCTATGGGGAACAGAGGAGATGTTGAGTGTCAGGAGACTTGCTGCACACTCAGGGCAGTATCTTCCCCGGATTCAGCATTCCCTCAGGGTCGAGCGCCCGCTTCACGTCCCACAAGGCTTCCAGCGTCACCGCGTCCACCGCGTCGCGCATAAAATCGCGTTTCATGGCGCCGATGCCGTGTTCGCCGCTCAGCACGCCGCCGTGCCGGATGGCGACCTGCGCCACCTGATAGGCCAGCTCATGCACTTTCTCGCTGCTCTCGGTGCGCGGATCGAACAAGATGTTGGGGTGCAGATTGCCGTCGCCGATGTGCCCGAACTGCACCAGACGAAAGCCCGACGCTTCGCCCAATGCCCGGATTTCGCGCACCACCTCGGCCAGCACGCTTCGCGGCACCACGATGTCCTCGTTCATGCGCTGTGGACGGATGCGGCCCAATGCTGGGCTGATGCTGCGTCTGGCCCGCCAGAGTGCGGCGCTCTCGGTGTCGTCGGCGGCGCGGCGCACGGTTCCGCCATGATCCTGGCAGGCGGCTTCTACCAGCGCCAGTTCCTCTTCCACCGTTGCCAGGTCGTCGCCGTCGGTGTCGACCAGCAGCACCGCCTCGGCTTCACGGGGCAAGCCGATTTGCAGGTAGTCTTCCACGGCGTTGGTGCAAGCCCGGTCCATAAATTCCAGCTTGGCCGGAACTGCGCCCGCTGCAATCGCCTGCGACACCGCTTCGGCAGCCTGCCCGACCTCGGCAAAGTGGCTCATCAGGGTGCGGGTGAATCTGGGCGGCGGGGTCAGACGCAGAGTGGCCTCGGTGATCAGGCCCAGCGTGCCCTCCGAGCCGATCAGCAGGCCCGCCAGATCAAAAGCGTCGCGCCTGAGTTCGTGCACGCCGCCGTCCACGTCCACAAATTCCAGCGCCCTCACATAATCGCCGCTGACGCCGTACTTGAAGCACATCGGCCCGCCCGCGTTTTCGCCGAGGTTACCGCCGATGGTGCTGGTGCGGAAACTGGCCGGATCTGGCGGATAAATCAGGCCGTGGGGTCTGGCCTGCTCGCTGACCGCCAGAGTAATCACGCCCGCCTGCGCCCTGGCCTCACGCTGCTGGGGGTAAATGGTGAGTTTGGTCATGCGGGTAAATGAAATGACCAGCGACTCTTGCAGCGGCGCGGCTCCGCCGGAGAGGCCGCTGGCCGCGCCACGCCCGACGATCGGCACGCCAGCGGCTTTGGCGGCCCGTACCGCTGCCACCACGTCGGCGGTGGTTTCTGGCAGCACCACGCATAGGGGCGTCTCGCCGACCAAAATGGCGTCGTAGCGGTAGTTGAGGCGCTCAGCGTAAGCGCTCAGCACTTTTTGTGGCCCCAGCAAGCGGGTCAGCTCTAAGGCCAGCGGACTGCTCGGCGCTTCGGTGGAACGCGGTTTGCTGACGGGCGAGTTGGCCGTCAGAGCTAATTTTTCCGGTTTCCGTCTGTTAAACAGACTCACACTGTCCCCTTCACAGCAGCCCCTGATAGGCCATGTCCAAAATCTCGATGGTGTGGTGAATCGGCACCCCGCTGCCTTGCCGTCTGAGGTGACTTTGAATCTGGGTGTGGCAGCCGATATTGCCGCTGGCGACCATGTCCGGCTGCGTTGACAGCACATTTCTGGCCTTGCGCTCACCGAGCTGGGTGGCGAGTTCGGGCTGCTCTAAGTTGTAGGTGCCCGCTGAGCCGCAACACAGATCACCCTCCGGCACTTCCAACAAGCTCACGTTGGGGATCAGTTTCAGCAAGGCGCGGGGTTCGGCGCGGATACCCTGCGCGTGGGCGAGGTGGCAAGCGTCGTGGTAAGCGATCTTGATCGGCTTGGAAGCGGGTATGAACGGCTCCAGCCCGCCGTCCTCGCTTAACCTTGCCAGAAAAGTGCTGATGTCCATGACCTTGGCTGCCAGCTTTTTGGCCGCCGCCTCGTCGGGGAGGCCGTGCAGCACCTCGGGGTATTCGCGCAGGCCCGCCCCGCAGCCCGCCGCGTTGCTGAGAATGGCGTCGTACTCATCGGGGTTGAAGGCCGCGATGTTGTTGCGGGCGAGTTTCAAAGCCTCGTTCCTTGCGCCGGTATGCAGCGCCGCCGCTCCGCAGCAGCCCTGACCTTCCGGAATGATCACTTCCGCGCCGTTGCGGGCCAGCACTCGCAGCGTGGCGGCGTTGAAGTTGGGCGCGAGGGCCTGCTGAGCGCAGCCGACGAGAAAGGCGACTCTGGCCCGTTTCGTTCCCTGCGCTGGCGTGAACTTCGGCAAATCCAGCATGGCCGGAACATGTTCGGGCAACAGATCGAGCGGCGATTTGAGTGCATCGGGCAGCAGCAGCGCGAACGGCTTGGCGTACTGGCCGATTCTGGCGGCCACGCTGAACAACTTTGGAGCCGGAAGCGCCTTCAAAATGGCCACGCGCTTGGCTTTGTCAAAAGCGCTTCTGTAGCGCTGTGGTTCGCTCCAGCCGCGAAAACTGGTGATCAGTTCGCCGTAGGGCACTCCACTGGGGCAAGCCGTGACGCAGCCCATACAGCCGAGGCAGCGGTCGAGGTGCGGTGCAGCGTCAAACAGCGGCAGCCCGCCTTCCAGCACTTCTTTCATCAAAAAGATGCGCCCGCGTGGACTGTCCATCTCGTCGCCCAGCAGCGCGTAGGTGGGGCAAGCGGGCAGGCAAAAGCCGCAGTGGACGCAGGCCTCGATGGCGTGGGCCATGATTTCGCCCTGCGGCCCGATCTGGCTGACGGGAATGTCATGGTTCATGGCGTGGCCCTCATGCCTCTGAGGATGGCACACGGCGGGCGGGCAAACAGTGCGGCGGGCAAGACAAGTTGGCGGGGTGGGGGTTGGATTTTGAGTAATTTGGTTTTATGAAGAAACTTCTCTTGATAGGTGCTTTTCTCCTGACACCTCTCATTGTTTCCGGTTGCCCAAACTGTATTGATTCCGGGATGTGCCCCTTCGTCATAAATGGCCCTACTCAACCCAGTGGGCCTTATAAAGCCGTGACTCTGGCGCGTGGGTCAACAACTCAGATAGACCTTGCGCTGGATACTACGGGTGTTCCCACTTCAGCAACTTTTGAGTTATTCGCAAAACAGGCGGAGGCAAAAGCCCAGAGTGACGCCAATATCCTTTTTGTGGCAGACAGTGGAAATGTCGTAATCCGGCGCACTACATCTACATTTACGGGATCAACAGCGAGCGTCAGTGTTATTGTTGGCGCAAATGCTTCGCTCACAACGAATCAGCTTATAAGTGGATCATTTGGTATTAGAAGAATAGGGTCTGCTGGTATCGGCGGCAATGTGTTGCTTTCAATCAAAGTAGTTCCAAGTCTTTAAGTCAATTCTGATTTGTAATCTATTTCTTCCCCTTCAACACCTTCACCAGTCCCAGCGTGGCCTCGCTATATCCCGCCCGTTCATACAACTTGCGGGCGCGGGCGTTGGTGGCAAACACGTGCAGTTGGATGTGTTTCAAGCCCTGCGCTCTGGCCCAGTTCTCGGCCTCGCTCAGCAAAATCTGGCCTAGGCCCAGCCCCTCGGCCCACTCCGCGAGCGCCAAGTCAGCCAAGTAAGCAAACGGTTTGCCGAACAGCGGGCGCTCGGTGTCTAAGCGCAAAAATCCAGCGCGGCGGGGGGACTTGTTTTCTTCCTCCACCCAGGCGATCAGCAGAGCGCTGTCGGTTTGCGGCGCAGCCAGGGCGGACAGCAGATTCTGAGTCGCGCCTGCCAGCACCGCGCCTTCGTCTTGGCCTAAGGGCAGGCCGAACGATATGAAACGCGGCAAGAGGGACTGCAAAAACCCCACATCCTCACGGGTGGCGGGCCGCAAAATTAGGGCGCTGTCGGTCATGCGGGCATGATAGCGGGTCTTCTGGAAGGTCTAGAGCCGCAGTCCTGTTGCCTGCAAGCGGGCGTAGACGCCGCCTTGAGCCATCAATTCGGCGTGGGTACCCTGTTCGGTCAGGCCGTCCTCGGTCAGCACGAGGATTCGTCCGGCATTCCGTACAGTGGACAGGCGGTGCGCGATGACCAGTGTGGTGCGCCGCTGAGCCAGACGCTCCAGCGATTCCTGCACCAGCGCTTCGGATTCGTTGTCTAAGGCGCTGGTGGCCTCGTCGAAGATCAGCACGGGCGGGTCTTTGAGGAACACCCGCGCGATGCTCAGGCGCTGCTTTTGCCCACCGGACAGTTTCACGCCGCGCTGACCGATGTCGGTGTGGTAGCCATTTGGCAGCGCCGCAATGAAATCGTGCGCCCCGGCTTGCCGCGCGGCTTCCCGGATCTCGGCTTCGCAGGCATTGGGGCGTCCATAGCGGATATTGTCCAGCACGTTTCCGGCGAACAGGTACACGTCCTGCTGGACCACACCGATCTGCCGCCGCAGGAACTCCAATTTCAGATCAGTGATCGGTGTGCCGTCCAGCAAAATCTGCCCTTCGCTGACCTCGTAAAAGCGCGGAATCAGGGCGCAGAGGGTACTCTTGCCCACCCCGGACGCGCCTACCAGCGCCACGAACTCACCCGCCTGAATACTCAGGTTGATGCCCTGTAGCGCGGGCGGCTGGTCAGGGCCGTAGCGAAAGGTGACGTGCTGGAAGGTGATCTCGCCGCGCACGTCCCTGATTTCTAGTGCTTGCGGCGCGTCCCGAATGCTGGGGCTAACCGCCATCAATTCCAGAAAACGCTCAAAGCCCGTGACCCCTTCCTGAAGCAGCCGGGCGATGTTGACCAGCCGCGAGACGGGCTCCAGCAGCAGGCCCACGCACAGCAGATACGTCACCAGTTCATCCAGCCGCAGCGCCCCGCGCACGCTGGCGAGGCCGCCGAAAGACAGCACGGCAATCAGCATCAGTTGCGAGAAGGCGGTCATGCCCTGATAGAAATACGCTTCGGCGCGGTATTCGGCTCGGCGGCTGTCCACGAAGCGGGCGTTCTCGGCGTCAAAACGGCGCTGTTCGGTGGCCTCTCCGGTAAAGGACTGCACCACGCGGATGCCTGCCAAGGTGTCTTCGGCCTGCGCATTCACGTCGGCAATCCGCGCCCGGCTCCGCATCATGGCGGCGTTCATGCGAATGTTGAAGAAGACCGCGTAGGCCGCCATGAGTGGCAAGAAGGCGAACAGCAGCAGCGTCAGGTTGAGATTGATGCTCGCGAGAATGACGAATACGCCCACAAATTTCAGCAGCGCAATTAGCAGGTCTTCTGGAAAGTGGTGTGCCAGTTCGCCGATGTTGTACAAGTCGTTGGTGAGGCGGCTCATCAGTTGCCCGGTACGCTGCGAGTCGTAAAAACCGAAGGGCAGCGACTGTAGATGCTGGAACAAATCACGCCGCATGTCGCCTTCCATGCGCGTGCCCATGACGTGCCCCTGGTAATCCACGAAAGTATTACAGATCAGATGGAGCGCCACCAGCCCCAGCATAAAGACGCCCACGCGGGTCAGGTCGGCCAGCGCCTGCGGGCCAGTTTCACCCAGCCCAGCCTCTCCCAGTACGGTGCGGGTCACGTACCCAGCGCACAGCGGAAAGATCAGGGCGATACCCGCCACCACGAAGGCACACAGCAAATCCAGAATCAGGATGCGGCGGTAAGGGCGGTAATACGAGGCAAAGGTTTTCAGCCGGGCCAGTAGCGGTAGCGTGACGGGCGGAATCATCGGCACGCCCAGCGAGAGAAGGAGACGGTGAATAGACCAGGAAATACGGCTACAACATGGGTGAACTTCCACCCGTGTAGCAGTGAGAATTGAGGGATAGGCATGAAGTGTAACGTCCTCCGAGGAAAGTGGCGATTTGGTTCGGGGCGGGCGTTACGTGGCTTCTCATGGTGAGTCTCCTAAAGCTTGGTCTTACGCTCAGCATAGCCATGAGGCGGGGTGCGGGCATGGGCCAATAGGCTTAGAGTATGGTTTGAAAGGCAAGTTATGGAGTGACAAAACTGCTCCACGCTCGGGCCGGGGCAGCGGCCTGCGAGCGTTCGGTTTCATCATCTGAAACGTTGGACAAGGTGCAGCGCAGTTGCTCAAAACGCTGGAGATGTTCAACGTTGCTGATCGTCACACTGTCAAGGCTGTGAGTAGTTACGCGCGTCCATAAATGATGTTTCGCCTTCACTCCATCCTCTCCCCAACCAGTTGACCAAAATTGTAAACAAACCAGATTCCTCCTCGGTTCGGCGCTGCTAGACTCGCCGGTATGACCTGGCTCAAACCGCTCCTCACCCCCGCAGGCGCTGAGAGCGCTTACACGGCTTTCTTCGCTGACTTGGAAGCCAAACTCAGTGACCCGGCCACCTCGCGCCCGGAATTGGTGCGCGAACTGCTGGCCGAGCTGATGTATGGCCGCTCCTACGCCGCCCTAGAAGCCGACGCGCCGATGGCCGCTCTCAATCTCGATTCGCGCAACGTCACTTTTGAATCTGAGTACTACATGGCCACCGACGACGCCAAATTTCAGCGGGTCAAGCCGCTGCTGTGGCTGTGGAAAAGCGTTGACCTGACGCCGTTGGGCCACAATCCTCTGTTCGGCATTCCGCTGCGGCGCATTCTGGCAGGCTACATTTTCAAATCCGTCGGGCGCGACTTCAAGTGCTGGCAGAATGTGGAATTCTCGGTGGGCTACAACATGGAAGTCGGTGACGATGTGGTCATTCACCGCAACGTGCTGCTCGACGACATCGGCGGCATCGAGCTGCATGACGGCGCGTCGGTCAGCGATTACGTCAACATCTACAGCCACACCCACTCGGTGCTCGACGGCCCCGACGTGACCCTGCGCAAAACGGTGATCGGGCGCGGCGCACGGCTGACCTACCACTCCACCATTTTGGCCGGAAGCGTGGTCAGCGACGACGCCATACTGGCGACCCACGCCCTGCTGCGCGGCGACATCGAGCCGCACGGCATTGCGATGGGGCTGCCCGCCAAAACCACCCGCCTCAAAATTCGGGAAGCGGGGCCAGTGGAGGGCATCGATTCGCGCACCTTCGCGCCTGAGCCCGCCCGCAAAGCCAACCCTCAGTTTCCAGAGCCGACGCCCAACCAAACCAAGCGGGTAGAAGAAGCAGAGGAAGTGCTGTTGTCGCCAAGAATGGGTTTTGTGGCGGGCAAACGCTAAGCGCTCAAGCGGCGGCTGAGGCCCACCACTAGGGACAGCGCCGCCAAAGTGATGCCCAGCAAGGTCAGCGGAATGGCGACGGGGCCAAAAGCGTCGCGCAGCGTGCCGATTAGCGGTGAGAACAGCACCGGGCCGAGGAACGATCCGGCAAACACGAAGGTCGGCGCGGCTCCGCCCGGCATCACGCGGGTGAGCCACACCAAGCCCGTCGTGAAGACCGGAGCCAGAAACAGGCCGGTGAGGGTGTAAGCCAGCGCCGCGAACGCCGGAACGCTGGCCAGCGCCAAGCTGAGCGCGGCCAGACTCAGCGCGGCGATCATCAGCGGCGCGGGGGCCAGCCGCAGGGCCAGCGGCGCGGAAATCAGCCGCCCCAGCGTGAAGCTGACCCAGAAGAGAGCCGAAAGCTGAGCGGCCTGCGCGGTGCTGAGCGGCAAGGTGGCTTTCAGGTGGGTGACTTCCCAGGCCCCCACTCCGCTTTCCACCGCCACGTACAGCAAGAACAGCACCACGAAGCCGCCCAGCAGCCAGCGGGACTGTTGAGTCGCGGGCGCAGCCGTGAGCGCGGCGGGCGTTATCAGGGTGCGGGAAGGTGTCAGCAGGAGCGGCACCAGCAAGGCGGCGGCAAACGCGGCGCAGCACAGCAGCGGCACGCGGAAATTGCCCCCCGCTAGGCCCACTGCCAGCGGAGCCAGCACCGCGCCTACGCCGAAGCTGGCGCTCAGCAAGTTCAGTACGGCCGCGCTGCGCCCCCCGTAACTGGTGGAAATCCAGACGTTCATGGTCAAATCCAGCATCCCGAAGCCAAACCCCAGCGCCAAAACCGCTGCCAGCGCCAGCACGAAGCTCGGCGCGAAAGCCAGCGCCACGCTGCTGAACGCCAGAACCAGCACGGCGATCAGTGAGCGGCGCTGAGGCGAGAGCCGCCCTGAAATCACTCCCGTGAGCACCACCCCTAAAAATGCGCCCGCCGAGTTGAAGCTGAGCAGCAGGGCCGCGCCGGTTGCCCGCAACTCGAACTGCTCGCTGAGTCGCGGCAGCGCTGGGCCGAGCACCGGGTAAATCAGGCCCAGCAGCAAAAAGGCGCTGAGGCCGAGCAGGGCCAGACTTTTTGGAGGAGTGGAGGCGAGGGCAGCCGATGACATGCAATCAGTTTAGGGGGTTGTCCGGACAGAGTTCACTTCACCAGTTGCGGCCCAACCAAACCTGCGGCTTAGGGCAGCAACAAGCGGTAGGCAAAGACGGCAGGGTCTTCAGGATCAACCGTGACTTTGATGGCCGCCACTCGCTGATCGCCCGGCACTTCCAATCGCCAGAAATTTGGAGCGCTGCTGTCGTCGTAGGTGTTGAACGGCTGATCCAAGCGGGTCACGTGCGAGTCGCCGTGTACGAACAATACCGGCTTGCCAAACGCTTTGGCTTGCTCACGCAGGGCGTTGACGGTGTCGATGAGGCCGCTGGTCGGTGAGAGCGGGGCCGGGTCCCACAAATCCGCTTGGGCAAATACCACGACGGCCTTGGCGTCGCTGCTCTTGGCCTGCGCGAACGCCTGAAGCAGCCAGGCCAGATTGGCGGCGTTGCGCGGAAAATATTCGGCGGCCATTTCCGGCGTGCGCTCCAAGCCGTTGTTGCTGCCAATCACATGAAGCGTAGTGAACACCACGCCGCCCTTAGTCCAGCGCGAATTTTCAGGGTAATTCGGCTGCGTCGTGAGCGGCATGGGCGTTTTGCCAAGACTTTGTTTGCCATCAAAAAAGTTGCTGCGAAGAAAAGCAAGGCGCTCGAGTGGGTTAAATTTACCCGCTTTCTCGCGGTGACAATCCGTCCACTCATTGTCGCCGGGAGTGTAAATCAGCGGCTGCTCAAAGGTGTTGAATTGCGTGCGGACCTTGAGCAATTCGGCATCGGCACAAGACGTGCTGCCGCTTTTGATATCGCCGACATGTACGGTAAAACTGGGAGCCGTGCGGTTGACCGTGGCAATCAAGCGGTCAAAAGCGGCGTAGTTTTCAGGCTTACCGCCGTAAGGCATATCGCCGAGCGCCACGAAGCTAAATGGAGCGGCAAAAGCGGAGGATAAGCCGAGGGCTAAAGTGGTCAGCAGGGTTTTCATACGCGCTCATCTGAACGCTTCTTTGTCAGCTGGGCATCAATTCGGGATGGGCAGCCACCATCAAATCCACTTGCGTGCCACCAGAACCAAGCCCACGCCCAACAGGGCCAGCAGCGCTGCCACACTCAGGCGGCGGTCTGTTCGCCAGTTGCTGACTGCCACGAACAGCGCCGCGATCACCGGCACCAGCATCAGCCAGTAGACCGCCCAGCGAGCGAAAGCGGGCCAGATCACGCCCACGATCAGCAGCGCCAGGCCCACGCCGAAGCCCAGCGGAAACAGCCAAACCGGCAGGCCCGCCGTTTCGAGTTTTTGAGGGTCGGCCTTCGATTTTTCGCTGATTGTCTTATCGCTCATAACCAATACTTCCATAGCATTTGCAGGGCGGTGAAAATCAGCAGTGCGCTGAACAGCACCTTGAGGTTTTGGGCGCTGATGCGGGTCGCCAAGTTGGTTCCGGCCCGCGCTCCTATCAAGATGCCTGCCGCCACTGCCGCCGCCAAGTGAAAGTCGAGCAGGCCGCCCGCGCTGTAAATCAGGGCGTTGGCCACAGCGGTCAGGCCCATGATGAAGGTGCTGGTGGCAATCGCCTCGCGGATGGGAATGCCCGCCAGCAAGTTCATCACCGGAACCTGCACCGTGCCGCCGCCGATGCCGAGCAGGCCGCTCATGATACCCGCAAAGCCCATCGCGGGCGGCACCAACTTGCTCGGCTCGCGCTCCTGCTCGATCCGCTTGAGGCCGCGCAAGAGGTTGTAGGCGCTGTAGAGCAGCAAGAAGGCGAAGACGGTGGCGACCGCTTTGGCCGGGAGAACCAGGCCCAGGTAACTGCCCAACGTGCCGCCGATGATGGTGTAAGGCGAAAGGAGGTAGCCGGTGCGGGCGCGAATCATGCCCTTTTGGAGGTAGCCTGCCGTGCCCGCCACGCCTACCGCCAGCACCCCGATTTGGCTGATCGCCACCGCCTGCGTGATGCTGATGGCGTGCCCGAACAGCGGCAAAACAAATTGCAGCGCCGGAACCACCACCACCCCGCCGCCCAGCCCCAGGATCGCGCCCAGCACGCCTGCCAAGAGGCCGATGGCAACAACGGCCAGAATCAAGCGCGGCTCCTAGCTACAGGTGTGCGGCTCATTTGGTGTCCGCTGCGGCTGCGGCCGCCGTTTCGTCGCTCAGCACCCTCAGGGCGGCGTCTAAGGTGGTGTCGTCGCCACTTTCGGTCAGCGCTCTTAAGTCGGTGGGGGCGCTGATGTCCGGCGTGATGTGATCCGGCAGCGGCTGGCCGTCTTCGTCGTAGGCCCGCAGCATGGTCAAGCTGAAAATGCCTTGATCCGGCAGCGGATAGAAATTCACGCCGCTGTTGCCCACCCCCTTGGTGGAGCTGCCGACGGCCTTGACGCCGCTCTTCTGAGCAAAAAAGGTAAAGACCTCAGCGCACGAGGCGGTGTTCTCGCCGATCAAAATGGCGGCTGGCCCGTTCCAAACGTGGCTCTGGTGATCGATCCGGGCGCTCAGGGCTGGAGCCTGCTCACCACCTAAGCCGCCGTAACTCCAGCCGCCGCCACGGAAACGGGCTTGGTAGACCACCGGCTTAAAAATACTGGCCGCAGCCACGCACTGATCGAGCCGCCCCCCACCGTTGTAGCGCAGGTCAATAACCAGTTCTCTGGCTCCAGCCTGCTGCGCTTCCTTGATTTTGGCCAAAAAGAGTGGAGCGCTGTCACCCGACAAGAAGGTAGGAAAATTGATGAGCGCCACGCCCGCTTTCGGAAAGCTCAGGCTCGGCTCGTCGCGGGCCTTCATCATTTTCGGTGTCACGCTGAGCAGCTTGAGAACCGACTTGGGGCGCTGCACGCTCAGCGTCATGGGGGTGCTGGCCCGCTCCAAGCGCACGAAAGCCAGCGAGTCCACCGGCTTGTCTTTGCCCGCCGCCGCGCCGTTGACCGACTGAATCAGGTCATAGAGGTTGACGCCGGCTTCTTCTGCCGGACTGCCCGGCTGCACGCCCACCACCAGCAAGCCTTCCGGCTGCTTGATGACCCGCAGGCCGGTGCGCGGCACGCTCATATCGTTTTGGACTTCGAGGAGGCGCTGAGCGCTTTCGGCGTCGCGGACGCTGGTGTGGTCGTCGTGAAACGTATCGAACATGTCTTTGAGCACGGCCCGGCCCGTGTCGAAGCTGCACGCCTCACCCTCAGGAGCGCAGCGCGTTTGCAGCTCGGCGGCGTATTTGTCGGTCAGGGCGCTGCGGTCAGTCTCTGACCAGCCGTAATACTCTTTTTGAAACAGCTCGCTGACCCGCCCAAACAAATCGCTGGCGGGGCTGGCCTGAGCGCTGGAAAGCAGGGCGAGGCCCAGCGTCAAGAAGGTGTTCTTCAATTTAGACACGGCCTAGCCTAGCGCGGCCCTGCGCCGCCGAAGTGTGAATGGAGGGGTATTGACAAAGGCGGCGCTCAGGCCGTTATGAAATAACCGCATGAAGCCTTTACGCCAACCTCTACGCCAACCGGAAAATTACTCCACCCGCAAATAAATAGCTTTGAGGTACTCGGCCTCAGTGAATGTGGCGTGGTGGTCGGGTGCGTGGCGGGTGGTGCGGAGTTCTTTCCAGTTGCGGCCACTACGCCGCGCCGAGGTGCGAACCGCTTCAAAAAATTCCTCGGCGCTGACGTGCGACGAACACGACGCGGCCATCAGCACGCCGCCGGGCCGCAGCCGCTCAAGGGCTTGGCGGCTCAGACGGCCGTAGGCGTGAACGGCTCCCTCTCGCTCGGTTTCGCGGCGGGCCAGCGAGGGCGGGTCGAGCACGATCAAATCGAACGGTTCACGGGTAAACGGCTCGCTGGTCTCGGCATCGGCCGGCAGAGTTTTGCCCAGCCAAGCGAACACGTCGGCCTGCACGGTGCGGTGAAAGCAGCGGGACACTCCCGGCATGCTGTAATTGAGAGCAAAGTTGCGCCGACTGCTCTCCAAGGCGTGCTTGCTGATGTCCACGCAGACCGCTTCGGCAGCGCCTGCCCGCGCCGAGGCCAGCGAAAAGCCGCCGGAAAACGAAAAGGCGTTGAGTACCCGCCGCCCGTCGCCCTGCTGCACCAGTTTTTCCACCATGCTGCCCACGATCCGGCGGTTCTCGCGCTGATCCAAGAAAAAGCCGGTCTTCTGGCCGCGCAGCACGTCGGCTTCGAAGTTCAGGCCGTATTCTTGAAAGATGATTGGCCCGCTGAGATCCTCGCCCAGCAGCACTTGGCCGTCCGAGAAGCCCTGCTCGGCAGCCAGCTTCTGGGTATTGCGGCTCAGGCGCAGCACCACCCGTAAGCTTGAGGACTCGGCCCCGGCCTGCGGCGGCACGTCTGCATTGGGTGCCGAATCGGGAGCCGAGTTGGAAAAGCCGTTGCCGAAGCGCCCCGAGAGCAGTTCCAGCAGCAGGCCGAGGTGCGGCAGCCAAGATGAGGTGTAGAGCTTGAGCACCAGCGTGCTGGCGTAGCGGTCGAGCACCAAGCCCGGCCAGCCGTCGCTCTCACCGTTGATCAGGCGGTAGCCGTCGGTATCGGGGCCGAACAGGGCGGCGCGGCGCTGCACCGACAGCTCCAGATGGCGCTTCCACCAAGCGGTGTCGAGGTTCAGCGGCGAACCGGCGTGCAGCACCCGCAGCCGCAGCGGAGAGTGAGGGTCGTACAGCCCCACCGCCAGAAAGCGGTCTTGCCTGTCGTAAATCACTGCCAACTCGCCGCTCTCGCCCTCGCGGTTTTGCTCGCGCACGCTGCTTTCGTACACCCACGGATGCCCGCGCCGGATGTGGCCCTCGGCGGCGGGCGTCAGGCGCAGGCGCAGGCGGGAGCGCTTGGGGCTGGCTGCCCCGCTGCCTGCGGCGTTGGGTTGGGTGGGCTGCTCTTCGTTCCTCATCTTTTCCTCTGCCATCTCGACTTCAAACCCTTCGACATTCAACCCATCCCAACTTCAAACAATTTGGGTACTCAGCATGTCCAGACCGTCGATCTCCACTTCCACCCGGTCGCCGCGCTCCAGCGGCCCCACGCCGGAAGGGGTGCCGGTCAGCACCACGTCGCCGCGCTCCAAGGTCACGTAGCGGGTCACGTAAGTCAGAATCTGCACCACATCAAAAATCATGAAACTGGTGCGGCTGTCCTGCTTGGTTTCTCCATTGATGCGCGTGCAAATCCGCACGTCCGTCGGGTCGAATTGGGTTTCCAAGCTCGGCCCCAGCGGGCAAAAACGGTCGGCGGCCTTGGCCCGGAACCACTGGAGATCGGTTTTTTGTTTGTCGCGGGCTGTCAGGTCAATGGCGCAGGTGTAACCCAAGATGGCGGCGGGCACTTCGACGGGCGTCAGGTTTTTGGCGGTCTGGCTGATGACCAGCGCCAGTTCGCCTTCAAAGTGAAAGTTTTCCGACCACTCCGGATAGGCCACGCTGCCGCCGTCTTCGGCTAGCGTGTTGGCAGCTTTGAGAAACAGACCCGGTTCACGCGGCAACTCGCCCGTGTCGTTGCCGAGTTCCTTGATGTGGTCAATGTAGTTGCGCCCCACGCAGACGATCTTGCTGGGTTCAGCGGGAGCCAGGAGGGTGACACTCCGGCGGCTGACACTCTCGCCCGTTTCCTCGCCGCCCATGCTGCGCGTTACCCGGATGTTTTCACCGTCTAGGCGGCCCCAGCGCACGCCCTGATTGTCTCTAAACCGAATCAGCTTCATGTGAGGAGTCTAGCGCGGGGCCGGACGGGGGAGAGCGGGCAGCCGTTTGCCGCGTGAACTTTGTTACCAAAGCCCAGCCGCCCAGCAGGCCACAATGCCTTTATGAAACGCCCTGCCCCCGATCCCGTCCACTCCGGCCAAGAATCGGTGTGGGCTTACCCGCGCCCGCCAAGACTGGAACGCACCTCCAAGCACCTGCAAATCTGGCTGGGCGGCGAGTTGATCGCCGATACCGCCCAGAGTACGCATCCGGCTTTTCGGGTGCTGGAAACTTCGCACCCGCCCGGTTACTACCTGCCGCCCGACGCCTTCAAAGCGGGCGTGCTGAGCTTGGCCCGGGGCCGTAGCGCCTGCGAGTGGAAGGGCGAGGCGACGTACTGGACCCTGCGTGGCGGGCAGGGCGCTCAGCAAAAAGTCGCCGAGCAAGCCGCCTGGAGCTACGAGCAGCCGACGCTGGCCTTCCGCGAGATGGCCGGGTATCTGGCCGTTTATCCGGGCAAAATGGATCAGTGCCGGGTGGAGGGTGAAGTGGTCACGCCGCAGCCGGGTCAGTTTTACGGCGGCTGGATTACGGCGGATATCAAGGGGCCGTTTAAGGGCGAGGCCGGAACGATGGGCTGGTAAGCGGTTGACCAGCAGTTCGGGGCTGTCACGGCGTCAATGGGCTTTGGCATCCTTTTGACAGAGCCTTGTCAGCTTCTCAGGGTAAACTTAAGGGTATGGACAACACAAACCTCGACGATTACCTTGCCAATTTGGGCATCAGTGAGGGCGACGAAGCCCCCAACGTGGTCGAGGCCGCTTTGGGAAGCGCTGCGCCGCCGATGGAAAGCCAAGACGCCTTCAGCGTGTTCGAGCAGTTTATGCACGGCGTGATCGAACACCTCGGCCAAGACTTGACCCTGACGGTGCGCGACACTGGCGAAGCGCTGGAAGCCGACATCGGCGGCGAGCGGGCCGGCAAGCTGGCGGGCCGTGACGGGCGCACGCTGGGCGCAATCGAAGTGCTGGCTTACGCGGTGCTGGCTAAGCACGCCGGACGCAGCGACGTGCGGGTGCGGGTCGACGCGGGCGGTTTCAAGCGCCGTCAGGCCGACAACCTCGGCAAGCTGGCTGAGCGGCTGGCGGTGCAGGTGGCCAAGAGCGGCGAAGTCCACGCCTTGCAGCCGATGTCGCCCGCCGAGCGCCGGGTCATTCACGTGGCGCTCAAAGACCACTCGCTGGTCACGACCGAATCGGTGGGCGAAGGTGCGGGCCGCCACCTGGTGATCAAGCCGCGCACCGAAATGACCGAGTGAGCTTCATTTCGCCTTTGCCCTGCCCGTCGCTTCCCGGCTGTGAGCTGAGTGGCTGAGGTGAGCACAGACGCCTCGCCGCCAGACCCCGCCGAGCCTCAGGCGGATACGCTGGGAACGGCGCTGCGCGGCACCGTCCGGCGGCTGCGGCAAGCGGGCGTGCCCTCACCCGAAGCCGACGCCCGCGAGCTGGTGCAGCGGGCCACTGGGCTGAGCCGCCTCGAACTGCTGATGGGCAGCGAACAGCCGCTCAAGGCGCGGGAGCTTTGGCAGCTCGAACACCTGACCCAGCGCCGCGAGGCCCGTGAGCCGCTGCAACACCTGCTCGGTGAAGTGGAGTGGGGCGACTTGCGCCTGCGCGTCTCAACCGCCGCCCTGATTCCCCGCCCCGAAACTGAAGTGCTGCTGGTGTTGGCCCTCGCGCAAATCAGCGCTAAGCCCTCGCCGCGTGTGCTGGACGTGGGTACCGGCACCGGAGCGCTGGCCCTCGGCATCAAGCGGGCGCGGGTTGACGCCGAGGTGACGGCCAGCGATATCAGCGGTGAGGCGCTGGAACTGGCCCGCCAAAACGCCGACCTCAACGGTCTGACCGTGACGTTTGTGCAGGCCGACTTGCTCGCTGGCCTCAGCGGCCCGTATGACTTGCTGCTCAGCAACCCGCCGTATCTGCCCGACGCCGACCAAGCGTTAGCCCAGCCCGAAGTCCAGCACGACCCCGTTTTGGCTCTCTACAGCGGCCCCGACGGCCTAACTCTGGCCCGGCGCTTGGTTGCCGCTGCGCCGCGTGTCCTGGCTTCCGGTGGGGTAATGCTGCTGGAACTCGATCCACGCAATGTGGAAGTGTTGGCCGCAGAGCTGAGTGCTGCGGGCTGGTCTGTGCAAGTTCACCCCGATTGGGTGGGGCGGCAGCGCTTTTTGCTGGCCTGGCTGCTGCCGCGTTAAAACAGCCGCTCTTGCGTCGGCGCGTCGCTTTCGGGCCACCATTGGTACTTGCCCAGATCGCATTTGCCCGCCGTACTGAACTCAATTCCCTCAGCTTTCAGCAGGCCGCGCTGAATATCTCCAAAGCCCAGTTTGTCGGTGCTGACTGCGCCCTGCGCGTTGATGACGCGTTGCCAAGGCAAATCGTGTTTTTCGAGCAGCCCGTTCATCAGGTAGCCGACTTGCCGCGCCGCGCCCACCTGCCCCGCCAGCAGGGCGAGTTGGCCGTAGGTCATCACTCGGCCCGCTGGAATCTGCGCCACCAGAGCCAGGACGCGGGTTTTGAAGGCAGCGGAAGCAGGCGCGGTCATAGAAGCCCAGTCTAGCGGGTAAGCTGGCTTATGACCTGCGGCCCCCAAACGCTTGACCAACTGGACACGAAAATCAGGGCGGCGCTGCGGGCCGATTCCCGAATCTCGCACGCGCTGGCGTACGGCAGCCGGACTCAGCGGGTCAGTGGAGCGCGGCTGGATGATGGCTGCAGCGACCTCGAGTATTACGCTTACTTGTACAAGGGTCAGTTGTTTGACGCCCGAGCTTTTCTGGAACAGGTGACGCCGCTGCTTCTCTACGTGATCAATGACTTCGCTGCGCCCAATGCCGTGACGCCCGAACTGCACCGAATTGAGTTTCACTTGGCGCAGACGTCGCAGCTCAGCGACATCCAGGACTGGCCCCGCCTTGAGCCGGATCTTGAAGCCATGTCGGTGAAAGACTCGGACGGCCAGCTCGCCCAAATTCTGCGCGGGTGGGCGTCCGGCCCGGCGTGGACGCCCGACGCGCCGCAGCAGGTCTATGACCAGACGCTTAACTGGCTGGTGTTCGCCTCGGCGGTGTGGGTCAGGGGCGAGGCGCTGCGGGCTGCCGAGTTGCTGACCTGGGTACGCGCTGGGCTGCTGCGCTTGGCGCGGTTCGTGGAGGGAGCGCCCCACTTTCCCGCCGCCACCCGCTTCGCCGAAAAAACCCTGGGCGAGTGGTCGCCGTACATCTGGAAGGTGCAGGGTGAAGTGGGTCAGGCGCTGAACTTGGCCGCAACACTGTGCCGCCGGCTGGCCGCCGAACTCGGTCTGGACGCCCGCGAACCGCTGCTGGACGCTTTGGTGCGGCGCGTGGCCGCCGTGAAGCAGACCCACGTCTGAATTTCCCCTCAAGCTCCGGCTTATCCGGCAGCGCACGCCGCCAAGTAGGGTAAGAAAATGGATACCACTGCCCAGCACCGCCTCCGCGCCCACCTCGTTTCCGGCAGCATCGAGCGCACCGAAGCCCAGCCGGTGCCCTACAGCGTGGACGTGGCTGCCGCGCCCAATCCCGACATCAGCACGCCCGAACTCGGGCCGGTCATGCAGCTGCGGGTGGTGCAGTGGCCCGAAGACCCCGAGCGCGAACGCGAAGTGATGAAGAGTTTCGTGCCCAACGCTTCTGCCCTGCGGCAAGCCGTGATTGGGGCACAGGGCGGTCAGGTTTACGACTTTTTGTATCCAGAGGAAGCGCCCAACTGGGGCATCCGGATTGAAGGAGCGGACGGAGCTGTGATGCTGCGCCGCCTCGACCCCAGCAGCCGGATCGCTGCCGACGACGCCTTCGCGCTGGAAGCCGCTGACGTGCCGGCACTGCTCATTCATCTGCAAACGGCCCGGCGCGAGCTGCGCGAGGCCCGCAGCGAGTTTTTCAGTGACGGCGACTCCGAGACCAGCGACGGGCAGCCCACCGGCGAGAGCAACTTGAGGTAGTGGTCTGGGGCCTCAAATGGGTGCCGGATAAAGGAACGCTCACCGCTCTGGAGCGCCGGATCACTTTTGGATGAAGCGAGTTTTAATCAATAGGTTTACCGCTGCGGCGCTCTCCCATTCGGCGTGAAACCTTTCACAGAACTGCTCTACGACTTGACATAAGGTCAGTTCGATGGTCAGTCAATCCTCCCGCCCAGCCCGCGCCCGCAGCCCCGAAGAAAAACTCGTTCGCAGAGGCGATATTCTCCGCGCCGCCGAACGCCTCTGGACCACGACGCCTTACGCCGATCTGAGCATGAACGAAGTGGCCCGCGAAGTGCGGCTCGCCAAAGGAACGCTCTACCTTTATTTTTCCACCAAAGAAGACTTGTTCTTGGCGCTGCTCGCCGAGCATTACCAAGCCTGGTTTAGCGATCTCAATGCCCTGCTCGACGAGCGCCAGCCCAAGCAGCCGGATGAAGTCGCCGACGTGATCGCCCAGAGCTTGAGCAGCCACGAAGCGCTGCGCCGCCTTCAGCTTTTGCTCGGCAGCGTGCTCGAGCGCAGCGAACAGGCGATTGCCTTCCACCAAAAAGTGGTGGCATTAATGCAGGAGACCGCCCCAAGGCTGCCTTATCCCCACGACCTGGCGATGCGCGTTTTGGTTCACACCGAAGCGCTGTCGGTCGGCTGGCAACATCTGGTCGAAGAAATTCCGGCGCGGCGCAACTTGATGCTCAACCCCGATCTCAAGCCTCTGATGGTCAATTTCGAAGAGGAACTGAAGGTGTCGCTCAGGGCGCTGCTGAATTATTTGCAACCTTAACCGCTGGCCGCGTCAGGCATGAAAATAGTTTCAGCAAGTGATCTTAACGGCGGATTGGTTTTACAACACGAAAGGGGCTGCTGATTAAGTTCAGCGGCCCCTTTCGTGTTGTCTAGCTTTTGTTTTACTCGGTCTACATTTTCAAGTCGGCTTTGGCTTTTTCCAAGTACACGGCCACTTGATCGGCGCTCTTGACGTCGCTGAGGTTGATGTAGTGGTGCTGGCCGTCACTGCTGTCGGTGCGGGTCAACTTGATGCGGTCGCCGTCGAGGTGATCCACCGTGCCGACGTGCTCACCGTTGGCGTCCTTGACTTGCAAGTGCTCGGTGATGGAGTCGCGCAGTTCTTGGTCTAGGGCGTTGTCCACTTGGCTCATGTCGTTGTTGGTCATAGCAGCAGGCTACGCCCACAGCCCCTGCTTTTTCATGTGGGTAATGTCAAGGCCACCTTGAGACAGGACAATTCGTTTCCTGGATGAGCTGCTGGAGGGCGCTTGGGTCGAGCGGCGAGAGGGCCGCGCCGATTCGCTCGGCAAAGTGGAGCGGCGCACCTGCTACGCCCGCTGCCAAGGTCACCGCGCCCTTCTCGTTGGTGATCCACGTCTCGCTCCGCGCACAAAGCGTCTGGGCCAGTGCCATCACCGCTTGATAAGCGCAGCCCTGAGCGTAGTGGGTGTCGCCGCGCCCCAGCCCTTTAACCGCGCCGTAAAGCCAGAAATCCGGTTGCCAGTCGTAATGGGCGATCAGGGCGGCCTTGAGCGCCGGAGGATAACCGCCCAGTTCGTCTTTGAGGGCGGCAAGGCGGCTGGCCGGATCAAACAGAAGCTGGCCCACCGCCAATTCCGCCGCGTAATGGTGGCTGTGGATGCCGTGTGGGTGGCCGGGCTGGGCGTGCAGCTTGATGTAGTCTGCCAGCGCGTCTGCCACACTTCGCCTCAGTCGGCCCAGTTCGCGGTAAATGAAATCTACCCGCACGCCGCCCACCGTCAGCCACGCGCCGCCGTCTACCCAAGGCCCCCAGCCGCCAATCGGAGTGGCCTCGGCGGTTCCGGCGTCGTCGAGTTCGCGGCACAGGGCATTGAGCGCTGCCAAGTCAAAGGGCTGTTCCTTGCGGTAATACAGCCCCAAATCCCAGTCCGAATCCGGTGGAGTGTTGCCGCGTGCCCGTGAGCCGCCGAGCGTCACGGCCTCCACGCCGGAAAGCTGACCGAGGCGGGCAGCGAGGGTGTGGGCCAGGTCAAGCATTGGTTTGAAATTCCTTTCGCACGGCCATCAAAGCCTTGCCGAGCAGATTCTGGCCCCACTCGGCGCGGTGAAACTCAGCCTCGGCTTCGGCAAAACCGATGCCCCAAATCCGGTCAGTGGGTGAGGCTTCCACCAATTCGGCGTCACCTGTTGCCATCAGTTCCGCCAAAAGTTTTTGATTCTGTCCAAACTTGAGCCGCAGCATCTCCAAGGCAATCGCAGAGCGCTCCCTCTCCCAAGCGGCGTTGTCGTAAGGCGTCACTTGCCTGCCCAGCGCTTTGCATTCGGCGGGTGTGTGGGCGGCCAGAATGAGTGCGGGGCGTGTTTGGTCGCCAAACAGAGCCGCTTTGCGGGCCATCAGGTATTGCTCGGCCCAGCGGTACACCACGCCGCCACTCTCAAACCTACTCGGATGGAAGTTGGAAAAGGCGTGGGCGGTTTTGTAGAAATAAACAGTCGGCGGCATCCGTTAAGTCTGGTGCTTGGGCAGATGAAGTACGTCTGCCACTTGGCTTAGAGCGCTCCCTGAGTGCTTTGGCGCGTTCGCTGGCGGCCCGAGCTTGCTACCATGCAGCTTATGACGCAGGAGAAGACCCAAACCCAGCCCAAACAAGCTCAGTCCAACTCCGACAAAAAAGCCCAGCAATACGGTGTGACGCCCCAGAGCGTGGATTTCAACGATTGGTACAACGAAGTCGTCAAAAAAGCGGACCTGGCTGACAACAGCCCGGTGGCGGGCGCGATGGTGATGAAGCCGTATGGCAGCGCCCTGTGGGAGCGGATCGTCAGGTGGCTGGACGACGAATTCAAAGCCCGCGACCACGAATCTTTGGTGTTCCCCACGCTGATTCCGATGAGCTTCATCATGAAGGAAGCCGATCACGTGGAGGGATTTGCGCCAGAGCTGTTCACCGTCAACAAAATCGGCACTGAAGTGCTGGCCGAGCCTTATGTGCTGCGTCCCACGTCCGAAACCATCATCGGGCACATGTGGAGCGGCTGGCTCAACTCTTACCGCGACCTCCCGTTTCTGCATTACCAGTGGGGCAGCGTCTTCCGCGCCGAGCTGCGCACCAAAGCCTTCCTGCGAACCAGCGAGTTTTACTGGCACGAAGGCCACACCGCCCACGCCAGCGCCGAGGAAGCCCAAGCTGAAGTGCGGATGATTCTGGACTTGTACCACCAATTTTGCCGCGACATTCTGGCCTTGCCGGTGGTGCGCGGCGAGAAAACCGCTTCCGAGCGCTTCGCGGGAGCCACCTCCACGTACAGCATCGAGGGCATGATGCGCGACGGCAAAGCCCTGCAAGCCGGAACCAGCCACTACCTCGGCCAGAAGTTCAGCAAGGCCTTCGGCGTCAAATTCCAGACCCGCGACCAAAAAGAAGAATTTGCCTACACGACCTCGTGGGCGATTTCCAGCCGGATTATCGGGGCGCTGATCATGACCCACGGCGACGATAAAGGGCTGATGATGCCGCCCAACATCGCGCCGACCCAGGTGATCATTATTCCGGTGGGCCGCAAAGACAACTTTGATGAAATGGTGGCCGAGGGCGAGAAACTGGCTGCCGAGCTTCGCGCTCAGGGCGTGCGCGTCAAGGTGGACAAGCGCGACGGCGTGACCAACGGCTTTAAGTACAACGAATGGGAACTCAAGGGCATTCCGGTGCGCATCGAACTCGGTCCCCGCGACCTTGAGCAGGGCGTGGTGGTCGTCAAAGACCGCACCAGCGACGAAAAAGAAACGCTAAGCCGCGCTGAGGCGGTCAGCGGCATCACGTCCCGTCTGGACGCTATTCAAGCTTTCTTGCTCAAGCGGGCCACCGATTTCATGCTGGACAACACCGTGACGGTGGACAGTTACGACGAGTTCAAAGCCGCCATCGAAGCAGGAAAATGGGTGCGGGCCTTCCACTCTGGCGACCCTGAGAGCGAGCGTCAGATTAAGGAAGACACCAAAGCCACCGCCCGCAACATCCCTTTAGACGACGCCGAGTTCTTCGCGGAAAGGGAAGAGGGCGTCTGCGTGCATACTGGCAAGCCCGCCGCTTACGGCAAGCGAGTGATCTTCGGGCGGCAGTACTAGGAGACAAGAATAAACAGAAGGGAGTGGGCGGCGTTGCTGGCGTCCAGCTCCCTTTCTTGATATTCAGACGGCCATCATCCGGGATTCTTTAGCCTCACTTTGGAAAACCCCGCTCAAGGTTTTGAAAACGAAGCCTTCACTTGCCTTCTACCTGAGCCCCTAAGCTGGGAGAATGTCTGCCGCCTCTATGCCTCCCGTCCGCGTCAATGCTCCTATGCGGCTTCTCTTGTCGTTTGGCCTCGGGGTGGCGGCTTGGGCGCTGTGCGCTTTCATGCCGTATCCGGCCACCTGGAAAAATATTCCCTGGGAGCTGCGGGCCTTGGTGGGCTGGCTGGTGTCTGCTGGCACTTACCTGATCTCCTCTTGGCGGCTGATTTACTCGGTCAACGGCGACTGGATTCGGCAGGTGGCCCAGCAAGAAGACAACGGCAGGCGGGCCTCCGGACTCATCGCGGTGGCCACTTCCATCATCAGTTTGGCAGGCGTGATGTTCGCGCTGTCCAAAGCGGGCAGCCTCAAAAACCAGCCACTGCAAGCCGAGCTGCTGATCGGTGCGGGGTTGCTGAGCGTGGCGCTGTCGTGGCTGGTCATTCAAACGGTGTATCTGTTCCGCTACGCTCACCTCTATTACGAAACGCCCGAAGGCGGCGTGCAGTTTCCCGGCACGCCTGAACCCGATTACCTCGATTTTGCTTACCTGTCGTTTACCATCGGCATGACGTATCAGGTGTCCGACACCGACCTCGATCAGCGCCCGATGCGGCGGCTGCTGACCGGCCACTCGCTGATTTCTTACGTCTACGGCGTGGTGATTATCGCTCTGGCCATCAGCGCGGTCAGCAGCGTGCTGTCTTAATGCTTTGCTCCTTTATTGTCAGGGGAATGTCAGCTCCGGGCCAGCTTTTTCAAGTATTTACGTTCATAAGCCGCTAGAATGCCTTCAGTGACAAGGGAACTTCAGATTGGCAGCCCGGGGCGGCAGTGGCCGTTTAGTCGCGGTTTGGTGGCCGAATCGCTGCTGAACGCGGGCGCGACGCCGGACGAAGCCGCAGCGGTGGCGCGGCGGGTCGAAGCCGAGCTGCGGGCCAGTCGGCGCGGCGCTGTTTCGGCAGCCCAGCTCAAAGCCTTGATGGTGGAAGTGACCCGCGACGTGGGCGGCAGAGTGATGGCGGCGGCGGTTGAGCAGCAGACCGCCGCTTACGAAGACCTGATGGTCATTGCCAAAAAAGGTGAGTTGCCTTTTTCGCGTGGGGTGCTGGCCCGCAGCTTAGAAGACACTGGCCTACTGGGCAGCGAAGCCTACGCGGTGGCCAGCCGCATCGACATCCAGTTGCGCCAGAAGGGCGTCAAAGCGCTGAGCGTGGCCGAGATCGATGACCTGACCGAGCGCACTTTGCAGGACATGTACGGCGAGCAGCTCAAACTGACCTACCGTTTCTTGCGCCAAAACCGGGGCAAATTGGGCGTGATGGGCAGCAGCGGCGACGCGCCTGAGCCGTTCTCGAAGGGGATTCTCAGTCAGTCGCTGCTGGCCGCTGGCGTGCCGCCCGACTCGGCCCGCAAGGTCGCCCGCGTCACCCAGCGCCAACTGCGCGGCGCGGAAGACCGCCTGGTCGAGCGGCGGATCATTCGGGAGCGGGTCGAGCAACTCCTGGAAGCCGAGGTGGGGCCGGATGTGGCGGCCCGTTACCGCTTGCTGCAAGTCATTCGCCACCCGCCGCGCCCGCTGGTGATTTTGCTCGGCGGCGTCAGCGGCACCGGCAAGAGTTATCTGGCCGCCGAAATCGCTTACCGGCTGGGCATCGCCCGCGTCATCAGCACCGACAGCATCCGCGAGGTGATGCGCTCGATGGTTTCGCCCGCGCTGCTGCCGACCCTGCACGCTTCTACCTTCACGGCTTGGCAAGCGCTGAGCGATCCCAACGAGGTCACGCCGGAGCATCCCAGCACCGAAGTGCTGCTGCTGGGCTTCCGCGAGCAAGTTCAGCAGGTCAGCGTGGGGCTCGACGCAGTGGTGCGCCGCAGCATCGAGGAAGGCATGAGCGTGGTGATGGAAGGCGTGCATCTGGTGCCGGGGTACTTGAGTGCGCGTCACGGAGCCATCGTCATCCCGATGCTGATTACCCTGCCCGACCAAAGCGAACACCGCCGCCACTTCGAGTCGCGTGACAAGCAGACCACCCAGAGCCGCCCGCTGCACCGCTACATGCGTTACTTTGAAGAAATCCGGGCCATGCAGGACGACCTCGAGCAGTTGGCGCGGCGGCTGGACGTGCCGATTCTGGACAGCTTGTCACTCGACGAATCTGCTGATCAAGCTGTGGACGTGGTGATGCGCCGGATCCTGACCGAGCTGACGCCCGAAGAGCGGGTCAGGCTCTTGGGCAACGAGGAGTTGAGCTTGGAGCAAACCGACTTGACCAAAGTGGGCGAGGAAATGCAGCGGTAGAGGGCTTTTCCTCACTTCCCAATCTCAGCTTCCTAAAAACCGCCGCAGCTCGTCAATCGAATGGCTGGTGCCGATCAGCACCACCTTGTCGTGCGGGCGCAGCTCCTCCTCGGCGCGGGGGGTAATTTCGATGCGCCCGCTGCGGTTGATGGCAATCACCTGCACTCCGAACCTGTTGCTGAGATTGAGGTCTTTGAGGGTGCCGCGCAGCCGCTCGTTGGCCTCGATGTCCACGATGGCGTAGTCGCCGCCCAGATCGAGGGTATCCACGATGTTGGGCGTGGCGATCTGGCGGGCCAGCCGCACGCCCATGTCGTGTTCGGGCCGAATGACGAGGTCAGCGCCGACCCGCTCCAGCACCCGCCGCGCCATTTCGTCGATGGCTTTGCAGACCACGTACTTGGCCCCGAGGCTCTTGGCGTTCATGGTGGCCAAGATATTGGCCTGCACGTCGGTGCCGATGCCCACGATGACCACATCAAAATCCGCCACGCCAATTGAGCGCAGCGCCCGTTCCTCGGTGGCGTCCAAAATGGCGGCGTGCGTCACCAAATTCAGCACCCGCTCGACGTTTTCTTCCTTCTGGTCCACAGCGACGACTTCGTGGCCCATCTCGTAGAGGGTGGTGGCCACCGCCGTGCCGAAGCGGCCCAGACCGATGACGAGGCATTGTTTGGCTTTCATAGCGCGGCGAGGTGGGCGGGAAGGGGTGAGTGGCGGAACGTGGAAGGCGTGAACATTGTGCTCAGTTTAAGCCACCCGGCGTGAACAAAGCTCAGCCGATCAGAATGTCGCGCTCCGGCGGATACTTGACCGGCTCGCTCTTGACGCGGTTGCCGAAAGCCACGGCAAAGGTCAGCGGCCCGATGCGGCCCAGATACATCAGCGCCGACACGATCATTTCCTGATTGGAGTTGAGCAGGGTGGTGGTGTTCATGCTCAGGCCCGCTGTGCCGAAAGCACTGACAGTTTCAAAAAACAGGCGCTCGAACGACAAGTTGTTGTCGTTGTTGGCAATCAGCAGCAGCAAGAATCCGGTATTGACCAGGCCCAAACTCAGCAGCCCCACCGTCATGGCCCGCACGATGGTGGCGCGGTCGACCCGCCGCCCGAACACTGCCAGGTCGCTGCGCCCGCGCACCAAACTGATGGCGGCCATCATCATCACGAAAAAGGTGCTGGTCTTGATGCCGCCGCCAGTTGACCCCGGATTGGCTCCAATAAACATCAAGATGATGGTGATAAACAGACTCGGCTGGCTGATGCCGCTGTAATCCACCGTGTTGAAACCGGCAGTGCGCGGCGTGACACCCTGAAAAAAGCTGACCAGCAGTTTCTCGCCCAGCGGCAGCGGCCCCAGCGTGCGCGGATTGTTCCAGTCGAACAACAAAAAGCTCAGCATCCCGACGGCCAGCAGCGCCGCCATCACGCTCAGCACGATTTTGCTGTGCACCAAAATGCGCTCGCGGCGGGGGCTACGCCAGTGGCCGAGAATATTGATCTGCACGATAAAGCCCATCCCGCCCAGAATAATCAGCCCGCCGATCACGAAATTGATGAGCGGATCGCCGGCAAAGCCCATCAGGTTGTCGGGATAGAGGCTGAATCCGGCGTTGTTGTAAGCGCTGACCGCGTGAAACAGCGAGTAGTACAGCCCCTTGCCCCAGCCTTCTTTGGGCACGAAGCGCAGGGCCAGCAGCAGCGTCCCGAGCGCTTCGGCGCTGAGGGTAAAGATAAAAATCTGGCGAATGAGGCGCACCACTCCGCCTGTGTCGAAGGCCGAGACCTGCTGGGCCAGCCGGACGCGCTCGGAGAAATTGATGCGCCGCCCCAGCAAAAAAGCGAACAGGGTACCGAAGGTGATGATGCCCAGCCCGCCGATTTGGATCAGTGCCAGCATCACCAACTGGCCGAACAAGTTGAAGGTGCTGCCCACATCGACCACTGCCAAACCGGTGACGCACAGCGCACTGGTGGCCATAAAAAACGACTGCACCAAGCTCAGGCTGTGGCCGCTCTGGTGGGTCAGCGGCGAATACAGCAGCAGCGCTCCCACCACGATGGTCACGGCAAAGGTGAGCGCGATCAGTTGCGGCGGGGTGAATTTGCTGAAGCTGAAGAAGTTGAGGCGCAGTCGGCTGGATGGGCTAAACGGTGAGCGTCGCATGGCTAGGAGAGCGATTCTACACCCCGGGCCACCCCGGTTGGCCGGGTCAGCCGATTGGAATATCGCGCTCGGCGGGGTACTTGATGGCGGTGTTGCCGCGCAGATTGAAGGCCACCGCAAAGGTCAGCGGCCCGATGCGGCCCAGGTACATCAGCGCCGTGAGCAGCAGCAGCCCGGCGGTGTTGATCTGATGGGTCACGTCAAGGCTCAGGCCGACGGTGGCCGCCGCCGAGATCGCCTCGAACAGCAGCAGCTCAAAACTCAGGTGCCCGTTGGTGGCCATCAGCACGAACAGGGCGCTGAGCAGCAGTCCCGCATAGAGGGTGGTAACGGTTCCGGCCCGCACCACAATGTCGGGTTCGATGCGCCGCCCGAAGACCACCAGCTCACCGCGCCCGCGCACCATGTTCCAGGCCGAGCCGACCAGCACCGCCAGCGTGGTGGTTTTGATGCCGCCGCCAGTCGAGCCGGGACTCGCCCCGATCAGCATCAAGATCATGACGACCAGAATGCTGGCCGGCTGCATTGAGGCGATATGCAGCGTCGAAAAACCGGCGGAGCGCGGGGTAGCGCTCTGAAATAAGCTGGCCAACAGTTTGCCGCTCAGGGGCAGTGGCCCTAGGGTTTTGGGATTGTGCCACTCGGTCAGCGCGATCAGCAGCGTGCCCAGCACCAGCAGCAGGCCGGTGATGGTCAGGGTCAGCTTGGTGTAGGTCAGCAGGCGGTTCTGGCGGGGCCGGTGTATGTTCGACAACACGTTGAGCTGCACCAGAAAGCCCAGCCCGCCCAGCACGATCAGCGCCGTGACCGTCAGGCTGATGAGCGGATCGGCGACGTAGCGGCTAAAATCGCCCAGCACGAATCCGGCGCTGTTGTAAGCGCTGACCGCGTGAAAGAAAGCCGAATACAGCCCCGGCCAGGTGCCCTGCTCCGGCCCGAAGCGGGTCCACAGCAGCAGCGTGCCGATCAGCTCGGCCACCAGGGTGTAGGTAAAGATCGCCCGGATCAGCGGCAGCACTCCGCCGACGTCCAGCGCCTGCACCTGCTGGGCCAGCTGCATCCGTTCGGAGAAATTGATGCGCCGCCCGCGCAGAAAAGCGAACAGCGTGCCGAAAGTGATGATCCCCACGCCGCCCACCTGAATCAGCAGCAGCAAAATGATTTGCCCGAAGATGCTGAAGGTCTCTGCGGTATCGGCCACCACCAATCCGGTGACGCAGATGGCGCTGGTGGCGGTAAACAGCCGCTGAATGAGGCTCAGGCTCTGCCCGACCTGGTAAACCCCCGGCAAGCTCAGCAGCAAGGTGCCCAGTAAAATGCCCCCCGCGTAGGTCAGGGCGATCAGCTGCGCTGGGCTCAACTGGCCGCGCCGCCGGTTGGGCTGCTGAGAGCGGGCACGCAGCCAGTTGGGCCGCGTCAATGTGGTCTTCCAAGACATTAATGGGGAGTCTAATACGGACCCGGCTCAAAAGCTCTCCGTACGCTCCTGACCGTTCTGATGGTGCCGGGGTGAGCGGCAGCCCACCTGATGCCCGCACGGCTCCTCCGAGCCGCTATACTGCTGAGTCATGCCGCGCCCAGCTTCCAGCCACTCCAAAACCCGCTCTGATTCCCGTTCGAGAGACGCCCGCCCGCCGAGGAAAAAGGCCCGCCGCCCAACTGGCCCCACCGGCCCCGCCGCCGAGTACGAAATCGAAGCGCTGGACGGCCTGGAGGCGGTGGCCAGGGAAGAGCTGGGAGCGGTGCCGGGAGCGCGGGATATCAGAGAAGGCCGCTTTTGGTTTCCCGGCGACCCGACCCGCCTGACCCGCCTCAAGGCCAGCGTGGCGGTCTACCGCGTCAAAACTTTTGATGTGCCGCGCCCCAAAGCGCTCCTCGGCCACCAGCAACTCGGTGATCTGGCGGCGTTTTTGCGCCCGGTGATCGAGTACGGGAAGCACCAGAGCTTTCGCCTGAGTGCGGCGGGCCGCGAGTCGAGCACCATGCGCCGCTTGGCCGAGGAACTCGAGATTTCGCTGGGCATTCCGCACCACCCCGAAGAGGGCGAGCTGCTGATTCGCCTGCGCCCCACTGAGAATCCCAATAAAATCCCCGAAGAAAAGCCGCCGGAACCCCGCTTTGCCGAGCCTGAACCTCAGCAGGACAGTCGGGGCCGGGCCGGGCGGGGGCGTGATAACCGGCCTTCCAACCGCTTCCAGCGGGCCGAGGTTTGGCGCGAAGAAGAGGAAGTTGACGAGAATATGGAGCCGGAAGCCCCGCCGGAACCCCGCTTCGAAGAAGGCTGGGACGTGCTGGCCCGCCTGACCCCGCGTCCGCTGTCGGCCCGTGCCTGGCGGGTGTGCAACATGGCCGGCGGGCTGAACGCCACCATCGCCTACGCGGTGTTTAAGCTGGCGGGCGTGCGCGAACAAGACCGGGTGTTCAACCCAATGAGCGGCAGCGGCACTCTGCTGATCGAGCGTGACCTGATGGGGCCGAGTACGGCGCTCGTGGGCGTGGACATCAACCCCGACGCCGTACGCTGTGCCCAGCAAAATATTGAGGCGGCGGGCCGAACCATTGAGGTCGCACGGGTGGACGCGCTTGAGACGGGCCTGCCACCGCGCAGTTTCGATCTGATCGTGGCCGATCTGCCGTGGGGCGACGCCATCACCGTGCGGGGCGGCAACGAAGCGCTGTATCTGGCCTTCCTTAAGGAAATGCACCGCCTCTGTTCGCGCCAGGGCCGGATGGTGGTGCTGACCCACGAACTCAAGCTGTTTGAGCGCCTCATGGCTGAGCAAGATCGCTGGCACGTCCACGAGCTGTTTCAGGTTTACAGCGGCGGGCATCATCCGAAAGCGTATTTGCTGAGCCGGAAGTAAGGTGTAGGTGACGATATTAGACAATCTTTTTGAAGATTTGAGTATAGATCAAAGATACCGCTGCCCTCCCGCTTCTTCTGCGGAAGTTGAGTCTCTACACATGACGTATAGTCTTGTACCTGAAGAATACCTTGATATTTTAGGTTTTTCTAATGGAATATTGTTGCATAGCAAGAAAAACAATCTGGTCTTCGAGTTTTTTGGTATAGAATACATCTTTCATTTTAGTAAGAATTACAGTCCATATATCACAAAGGAATTTTAAGAAGTGATGTTCTTGGGTGACGAATGTGGGGGCCATTTTCTATGCTATATGGAGCGCGATAAAAGGCGCGGAATTTATTCAGTGTCTCATAGCAACACATTTTATAATGATGCAGTTTATCTCTGTGGAAGCCTGACAGACCTTCTATGTCGAGGTGAGGGATGGGATTATTTGAGGGGGCTGTCTGAATCGTAACCAATTCGCGCCCCTTACTTCACCTTCACTGACTTGCTCATCGGCTGCTTTTTGACCCAGGCCACGAATTTCTGTACGCCTTCGTGTTCCTGGAGGGTTTCCAGCGTGCCGTAAAACCCGGCCAATTCCGAGTTAGAAAAAGTGGTGTGGACATAGTTGTGGCAAGCGGCGCAAAAGCCGACGCTGGGCAAGTCCTGAATCTTGATGCCTTTGCGCCGTCCCTGCGAGATGGGCATCAGGTGGTGCTGGGTCAGCACGGGCGTTTCGCGTCCGCAAAGAGCGCAGGTCAGCGCTTCGGCGGGGGCTTGTTCTTCGGGCCAGGTGGAAGGAGTGCGGCGAGCCATACCGATTAGCCTAGCGCCTCAGAAGGCTTTGCCCCTAAACTGCTCTTTGTGCAAACCCTCGTCTCGGCCATTCAACAGCACGGCGTCATCCTTCCCGGCGGCATTCTCAAAGTAGACAGCTTGGTCAACCACCAACTCTTGCCGGAACTCACCCGCGAAATGGGCGTGCGCTTTGCCGATTACTTCCGGCACTTGAAGCCCAACAAAGTGCTTACTATCGAAGTCAGCGGCATTGCTCCGGCGCTGATCACGGCCATTGAACTCGGCGTGCCGATGGTCTACGCCCGCAAGAAAAAGCCGATCACCATGAAAGAGCCGTCGTTTACCGCGCAGTCGGTCAGCCGCACCAAGGGCGGGGTGGTGAATTTGTTCGTGTCCAGCGAGTTTTTGGGGCCAGATGACCGCGTGATCGTGATCGACGACTTTTTGGCCTCGGGCGGGACGCTACGGGCGCTGGCCAGCATGATTGACTCCAGCGGCGCGGAGCTCCTCGGCCTCGGCTGTGTCATCGAAAAGGACTTTGAGCATGGCCGCGAACACTTGGCGGATTTGGGCGTGCCGATTCATACGCTGGCCAATATCTTGGAACTCAGCGAGGCGGGGGGCGTGGTGGTCGTTGAAGGCCGCTGACCTTTGATTTGCCGTTTCTTGGGAGAGCTGCGCCGCGCTGGTCGGCTGCGGTAAGCTCAAGCCATGACCATGCGCCCAAATCCGCTGCTCGGCGATCCAACCAAGAGCCGAGTCGTGATTGCCACCTATCCCGATTACTTGCAGGCGCAGCGGGCGGTGGATTACTTGTCGGACCAAAAGTTTGCCGTGGAGCGCACCGCCATTGTGGGTGAAGGGCTCAAGCTCGTGGAGCAGGTCACGGGCCGCCTCGATTGGACGCGGGCGCTGAGCCTCGGGATGGGGCAGGGCGCGACGACGGGCATTTTTATCGGCTTGGTCTTTGCCTTCTTGGGCTTCGGTGGCGAACGGAGCTTCCTGACGCTGCTGATTGACGGCCTGCTGATTGGCGTGATGATCGGCGCGGTGTGGGGGCTGCTCAGCTACGCCCTCAGCGGCGGGCGGCGCGACTTTACCAGCGTCGGTGGAATGCGGGCCGATCACTACAGCGTCATGGCCGACGGCGAAGTGGCTGAGCAGGCGCGTGAGCTGTTGTCGGGGATGCCGCACGAATCGCGTGGGTCTTGAAGGTCGTCTGGCTCGGAGAAAAAGAAGAGGAGAAGAGAGAGGCTTTGGCATTGACCCGTTTTAGGCGCTCAGCTTAAGCAAAAGCTAGGCTGCCCACGCTCCACAAACCGCAAGTGGCCCTCTAAACTAGCTGCATGTCCCACAGCCTAGAACTTCAAGAACTGATCGCCGAAATGGAGCAGCGCCGCGCCGTGGTAGAAGCAGGCGGCGGCGCAGCCAAGCAGCAAAAACAGCGCGACGCCGGTAAGCTGACGGCCCGTGAGCGGATAGATACTCTCCTAGACGCAGGGAGTTTTTTGGAGCTGTCCACCTTTACCGAACACGGCGGCGGCGCTCTGATGCGCGGCGTGGAAGCCCCCGGTGAAGGCGTGATTACCGGCAGCGGCAGCATCGGCGGGCGGCAGGTGTTTGTGTTTTCGCAGGACTTCACGGTGTTGGGCGGCTCTCTGGGCAAGCGCAATGCCCAAAAAGTCGCCAAGATCATGGACTTGGCCGCCAAAACGGGTTGCCCCATCATCGGCCTCAACGACTCGGCGGGTGCGCGGATTCAGGAAGGCGTGGACAGCCTCAGCGGCTACGGCGAAATCTTTTACCGCAACGCCACCTACTCCGGCGTGGTGCCGCAGATCAGCGCCATCTTGGGGCCGTGTGCGGGCGGGGCCGTCTACTCGCCTGCCCTCACTGACTTCATTTTGATGAGCCGGGGCAGCAGCTTTATGTTCATCACCGGCCCCGAAGTCATCAAAAGCGTAACCCGCGAGGAAGTCACCTTCGATCAACTCGGCGGCGCTGACGTTCACAACCGCAAATCCGGCGTGGCCCACCTCGAATTTGACGGCGACGAAGCGGTGCTAGACGGCATTCGCAACCTTCTCCAATACTTGCCGCAAAATGCCCGCCAGAAGCCGCCGAGCCGCCCCACCAGCGATGCGTCTACCCGCCAGACCACTGAGCTGCTCGACATCGTGACGCCCGACCAGCGCCGCCCCTACGCCATGCATGAGGTGATTCACAGCCTCGTGGACGGAGGCGAGTTCTTTGAAATTCAGCCGCTGTGGGCCAAGAACATCCTCTGCGGCTTCGCGCATCTCGGCGGCGAGGTGGTGGGCATTGTCGCCAACAATCCCAAGGTGATGGCCGGAACGCTCAACATCGACGCTTCCGACAAAGCCGCCCGATTCATTCGCACCTGCGACTGCTACAACATTCCAATTTTGACTTTGGTGGACGTGACCGGCTTCCTCCCCGGCGTGGCGCAGGAGCACGCCGGAATCATCCGGCACGGCGCGAAGATGCTCTACGCCTACGCCGAAGCCAGCGTCCCCAAAATCACCCTGATCACCCGCAAGAGTTACGGTGGGGCGTACCTGGCCATGAACAGCCGCGACATGGGCGCGGACGTGGTCTACGCCTGGCCCACCGCCGCCGTCGCCGTGATGGGCGCGGAGGGAGCAGCCAATATCGTCTACCGCCGCGAAATTCAAAATGCCGAGAACCCTGAAGCGGTGCGGGCCGAAAAAATCGCCGAATACAAAGAAGCCTTCGACAACCCTTACGTGGCCGCCGCCAAAGGCTACATCGACGAGATCATTCCGATGGAAGACACCCGCCGCAGACTCATAGCCACCTTCAAGATGCTGGAAGGCAAGGAGGAGCAGCGGCCTTACCGGAAGCATGGGAACGAGCCTTTGTAAGCCGCCTACACCGTAACGGCAAGCGTGTTCAACTTACGCGGCCACTTGCTGAGACTGCCTAAGCCCCTGCTCTATATCGGGTAATACGTCCGCGACTCGCCCTTCAAAAAGTCGCGGGTGGGAATCCAGATCAGCGGGTTGCGCTCCTCGACTTCCGGCGGCGGGCCAAACTTGACGAGACTCAGCACCTGATCGAACGGAACCCACTGCGTACCGACCACTTCGGGGTCAGTCGGAGCGAGTTCGCCGGTAAAGTTTGCCGTGAAGCGGCCGAAGGTGGCGTAACACTCGTTGCGGGTGCCGTTCAGCATCTCACCTTCCAGCAAGCTGACAAACTGCAAATCGGTGACGCTCAGGCCGGTTTCAAAGCGGACTTGGCGCACGGCGGCGGCGGCCAGACTTTCGCCGAGGTGGGCTTTGCCGCCCGGCAAGCCGTAAAAGATGCTGCCGTCGTCCATGCGCTCGGCGACCAAGAGCAGGTGGTGGTCGTTGACCAGATAAACGTGGGCCGCACGCTTGATCGGCAGCGTGCGTGACAGATGACTCATAGCGCTTAGTTTAGCGGCTTGAGGAGGCGAGAGGGCCGCATGACCCTGTCTGCTTGCTCCGCGCCGAGTAAACTGGCGGCATGGTGGACGCACTGATTGGAAACACGCCCCTCGTCAAGCTGCAAAGCGTAACCGAAAGTGGAATGGCCGAGATTTTTGTCAAACTCGAAGGTCAGAATCCCGGCGGCAGCATCAAAGACCGCACCGCGCTGGGCATGGTGGAAGACGCTGAGCGACGCGGCCTGCTCAAACCCGGCGGGCTGATCGTGGAGCCGACCAGCGGCAACACCGGCATCGGGCTGGCACAGGTGGCGGCGGCGCGGGGCTACAAACTGCTGCTGTGTATGCCCGCCTCCATGAGCGAGGAGCGCAAGCGCACGCTGGCCGCCTACGGAGCCGAGTTGGTGCTGACTGATCCTAAGCGGCGAATGCTGGCCGCCATCGAGGAAGCCGAGAAGATCGTGGCCGAGCGGGGCGGCTGGATGCCCAATCAGTTCGCCAACCCCGCCAATCCGGCTACCCACGAAGCCACCACTGGCCCCGAACTGTGGCAGCAGATGGACGGCCGCATCGACGCTTTTATCTACGGCTCCGGCACTGGCGGTACCATTACCGGAGTGGGGCGCTACCTCAAGAAGATGAATCCCGATGTCAAAATTTACGCGGTCGAACCGGCCCGCAGCAACGTCTTGTCAGGCGGTGAGCGCGGCGATCACGGCTTTCAGGGTATGGGGCCGGGCTTTATTCCTGAAAACTTAGACCGAACGCTGATCGACGAAGTGATTCAGGTTTGGGAGGAAGACGCCTACCCACTGGCCCGCCGCTTGGCCCGCGATGAGGGCCTGTTCGTAGGGATGTCCAGCGGCGGCATCGTCTGGGCGGCGCTGGAGTTGGCCCGCCGCTTGGGGGCTGGCAAGCGCATCGGCACCATTGCCTGCGACTCGGGGGCGCGTTACCTCACCACCCCCCTGTTTGACGGTGAGCGCGACACGCCGAGCAATTATTTGCCGTATTCGAGGGAAAGGATGGAGAAGCCCGCTTAACCAGAGGATAAAATTTCTCTCAAAAAGCCAGCCAGACACACTAGGGGGTAGCGTGTCTGGCTTCTTCGGAGGGAAGATGAGCGCTTAAGCTGTCGGGGGGGACAACGCTCAAGGGTTATGCTACTCGGCCGATCTGTCCGACTTCTGACAAGCGCTTGAGAAAGCTCTCAGTTCTATTTGGGTTCGGTACAGACGGCGCTCAGCGTTTCCAGCGCTGGCCGTCCTTGGTGTCTTCTACCGTCACGCCGACGTCGGCCAGCTTGCCGCGCAGCGCGTCGCTTTGCTCATACTGCTTGCTGAGGCGGTAATGCTGGCGGGCGTCGAGCACCACGTCCATCAGCGTGCTGACCAGTGCCGTGTCGTCTTGGCCTGCCGAGTTGGCCACGCCCGAGTCGAACAATCCTAGCACCTGCCCGCCGAGTTCGTCGTAAGCAGCTTTGGCCTGCTCCAAGGCTTCCCGGCCGACTTCGCCTGCTAGCGCCGCGTTCACGTCGCTGGTCAGGTTAAACAGGGCCGCCACCGCTCTGGGCGTGTTGAAATCGTCGCTCATGGCTTCTTCAAAGGCCTGAACGTGCTGGGTCACTTTGGCAGACAGGGCGTCGGGGCGCTCCGTCGCACTCACCAGGCGGCGCTCGACTTCGGCGCGGGCGTCGTGGAGTCGGCGGTAGCCGTTCTGGGCGCTGACAAAAGCGTCCTCGCTCATCTCCGTGACGCTGCGGTAATGGCTGCCCACCAGCAGGAAGCGCACCACCGGCGGATCAATCCGCTCAAACAGCTCTTTGAGGGTGGTGAAGTTGCCTTTACTCTTGCTCATCTTCTCGCCGCCGATGGTCAGCATGTTGTTGTGCATCCAGTAGCGGGCAAAACCGTGACCTGCCGCCTCGGCTTGGGCAATTTCGGCTTCGTGGTGCGGAAACTCCAGATCGAGGCCGCCGCCGTGAATATCGAAATTCTCGCCCAGATACTTGAGGCTCATGGCCGAGCATTCGATGTGCCAACCGGGAAATCCTGCGCCCCACGGCGAATTCCAGCGCATGATGTGGCCATGCTCGGCTTTTTTCCAGAGGGCAAAATCGCGGGCGTCGCGCTTCTCGCCGCGCACCGTTTCGCGGGTTCCTTCTTCTTGGTCGTCGAGTTTGCGGCCCGAGAGCTTGCCGTAACTCGGCCAACTGCGAACGTCAAAGTAAACACTGCCGCCCGCTTCGTAAGCGTGGCCTCTGGCGATCAGTTCCTGAATCAGCTCGATCTGCTCGGTGATGTGGCCGGTGGCGCGGGGCTGAATACTGGGCCGCTGCACGCTGAGGCGGGCCATATCGTCCATGAAGCTCCAGTAATACTTCTCGGCCACTTCCATCGGCTCAAGTTTTTCCAGCGCGGCGCGGCGGGCAATTTTGTCTTCGCCCTCGTCGGCGTCATTCAGCAGGTGACCCACGTCGGTGATGTTGCTGACATAGCGCACGGCGTTGCCCCGGTGAGTGAGGTAGCGCCGGATCACGTCGAAGGCCACTTCTTTTTTGGCGTGGCCGAGGTGGGCGTCGCTGTAGACGGTCGGGCCGCACAGATACATCCCGATTTTGCCGGGCGTGCCCGCAACGAACTTGACTTTCTGGCGCTGCATCGAGTCGTGCAGCACGATATCGGGCCAGTGGAGATCCGGGAAGAGGGAACCAAAATTGGGAGCGGAGTCGGTCATACAGTCTCCAAGACAAACGGGTGAGAAGAAGTCAAGGCACAAAAAAAGCCGCGTTCCAGAGCAAGGATCGGCGGCAGCGCGGCGTAATCGGCGGCTACCGTGGACACCCACAACACGAATTGAGTAGAAAAGCGGCGCTGAGCATAAAAAAACTATAGCACCTCTCCAGTTCACCCCATTGAGCACGGGTCACGGGGCTTAGCAGTGGCGGGCCGGAGTTCTCTGCTCAAATTCTGTTGTGGCCCGCTCGGCTTTGCTGCTGTTTTTGCCGCTGGTGGCGGGAGAGCTGAGCCGAGGTAACGCTGATAAAGTTGGTGTCTGGCTGTACAGTAGTTTGGTTATAGGCCTCACGGCGTCGTGGCTGACGCTGCTGATTTGCAGAAGCGCTGAGGGTAAGCAAGCACGCTGGAGGAATATATGGACAAAATGCAGGGACCTCAAGTTTTGTTTTGGGATATCGGCGGCGTGCTGCTGACCAACGGCTGGGACAGAGATCAGCGGGCGGGCGTGGTGGCCCGTTTTGGCTTGGACGCGGCCGAGTTTGGAGAGCGCCACAAGTTGGTGGTTTCCGAACTCGAACTCGGAAGGTTGAGCCTCGACGAATACCTCGACCAAACGGTGTTTTATCAGCCGCGTGATTTTAGCAAAGAAAGTTTCCGCGCCGCCATGTACGGGCAAAGTCAGCCTAACTTGCCTACACTGGCGCTGGCCCGCCGCTTGGGTCAGGGGCGGCGGATGTACTCGCTCAACAACGAAGGAGATAACCTCAACGCCCACCGGATTGACACGTTCGGGCTGCGCGAATTTTTATTGGGTTTTTTTACTTCCTGCTACCTCGGCGTGATGAAACCCAACCCCGCCATTTACCGCCTCGGCATGCAGCTCGCCCATATTTCCGCTGATCAGGCCGTCATGATCGACGACCGCATTCAGAATGTGGAAGCCGCCCGCCGCACCGGAATGCGGGCGATTCAGTACGTTTCGGCGGCCCAGCTTGAAGAAGAGTTGGCGGCAATGGGGATAGAAAGCTAAAAAAAGGAACGTTAGACATGCTTTATCACGGTCTAACGCTCCTTTTTATTTTTGGGCTAGTTCCCCAGCTCCTGCTTTGATGCTCAGCCCTTACATCCAGTCTTTGAAGAAATTCTTCATGCGGTCGCCAATGCTCGGGCCGGTTTTGACTTTCGGCTCTTTGGGTTCTTTTTTGACTTCAGCCTTTTCGGCCTTGGCGTCGGCTTTGGGTTCCGGCTTGGTGACGATCACGCTCGGCTCAGGCCCAGTGATGGTCGGCGGCTTGGCGCTCGGCGCGGGCTTGGCTTCGGTCTTTTCGAGCTGGTCGAGCGAGAGTTCGGCGTGCTCGTGGGTCACGCCGTAAAGCACCAAGCCCACGGCCGTGGCGTGCAGCGGGCCGCTGACGATATCGGTCAGGCCGCTGACGCCCCGGGGCTTGCCGATGCGTACCGGCAGCCGGAAGCGTTCGCGGGCCAACTCGGAGACGCCGCGCATCAAAGCGCCGCCGCCGGTGAGCACCACGCTGCCCGCCACCAACTCAACCGGACCCATGCCCTTGTCTATTTCGTCGCGGATGAGGTCATAAATTTCGCTGACACGCGGCTTGATAATGCGGGCCAGATCAAAAGCGCTGATGGCGTGGGTCACGCCCGCCGCCGTGGTGATTTCCAGCGTCAGCTCTTGGTCGGCCAGTTCGGGAAGGGCCGCGCCGTACTTGCGCTTGACATTCTCGGCTTCTTCCACTGGGATCTTGAGAATTTGCATCAAATCGGCGGTGACGTGATCGCCCCCAATCGGGATGCTGGCGCTGTGGGCGAGATTGCCGCGCCTAAATACCCCCACGTCGGTGGTGCCGCCGCCCATGTCGATGACCAGCACGGTCTGGTCGCGCTCGCCCGAGTCGAGAACCGCCAGCCCGGAGGCCAGCGACTGCAACACGAAGCCCTCGGTGATCAGGCCCGCTTCCTGCACGCAGCGGCGAACGTTGGCCAGCGGCCCCGCCGAACCCGAGACCAGATGCACATCGACTTCGAGGCGCACGCCGTGCATTCCCACCGCGCTCTTAATGCCTTCTTGCCCGTCCACGACGTATTCCTGCGGAATGGCGTGGATGACTTCCAAATTGGGATCGAGCGGCACGGCGCGGGCGTTTTCGATGGCGCGTTCCACGTCGGCGGCGGTGATTTCTTGGTTGCGGCGAATGGCGGCCAGACCGTGACTGGTGGTGGCCTTGATGTGGTGGCCCGACACGCTGACATACGCGTGGCTGACCCGCACACCGCTGACCCGCTCGGCGGCGGCGATGGACTGCTTGATGGCGTGGGTGGTGCGCTCCAAATTCACGACTGCGCCGCGCTTGATGCCCTCGCTGGGCACGGTGCCCTCGCCGATAATGTCGACGGTGCCGTGCGGGCCGAGCTCGCCGATGACTGTTGTGATTTTGGTGGTGCCGATGTCCAGCCCCACGATAAACGGGTTATTTTTCATCTCTGGACGCTCACTCCCCACGGATAAAGATTGATGCGGCCCACAGGGGCCTGCGTTTCGATGGCCTGACCATACTTGAGCAGCAGCTTGATGTCGCCGCTCCAGATGGTGCCTTTGCCGGTTTGCACCGTGATGCCAGTAGGTGTATACGTCACTGACTCAACATTGTAACGCGAGAATGCTCGCACTGCGAACAGGGCGTCTTGGGTGCGGTCTGGCCCCCACCCCGAGATGACCGGGCCAGTGGCCACGGCTCCGGGCAAGGGCGTACCGTCGGCGGCGATCACGCTGACCTGCCCGCTGCGGTCACGGACTTGCGCCACGGGCGTGCGCTCGGCAACACTGATTTCGACCCGGTCTGGAAAGATGCGGGTAAGCTGCGCCGAAGCCACCCAGGGCTCGTCTCTCAGGCCAGTGGCCCGCCACAAGCCGTAGTACAGCCAGCCGAACGGCTTCTCGCCGCTGAGTCCGGCAAGCTGCTTGACCTGCGCCGCTGACAAATGACTGTTGCCGGTGATCTGCACCGCTTTGATCGGTAGCCCGTACCACAAGCCCACCGCCGCCCCGCCGATCAGCACAGCGGCCAGCACAGCGCTGATGAGCCGTCCAAAGCGCTGCCAGAAGCTGCGCCGGGGCAGTGGCGTGGGGCTTTGCTCCTCGGAGGTGATGGCCTCAGAGGGCAGCGGTTCAGCAGAGGCGAGCGGGGCAGACGCCTTGCGGGCGGCGTCGAACGGCGGGATATCAACGGCGCTGCTGCGCAGAGCAGGCCGCGCCGCTGAGGAGTTGCCGCTGCGCTCGCTGGCCCCGACCCGGATCGTCACCGTTTTTAGGGCCACAACTCGTACTCCAGTTCAAGCGGCACGCCGACCCGCTGTCGAATGAGCTCGAGCAGGGCGTGGACATCTGAGGCCGCCGCGCCGCCCAGATTGACGATGAAGTTGGCGTGGTCGGGCGAGATCATGGCCCCGCCGATTTGGGTACCTTTGAGTCCGGCGTCGTCGATCAGTTTGCCCGCGCCCACGCCGCCGGGGTTCTTGAAAGCGCAGCCGGGGGTTTTCATTTTGGGCTGACCTTTGCGGGAGGTATCGGCATTCTGCATTTTCGCGCTCACCGCTTCGGGGGTGCTGCGCGTGAGTTGCAGGCGCACCCGGGTGACGATGTGGTTGCGGGGAATGGCGCTGTCGCGGTAGCCCCAAGGCAGTTCATCCGGCGAGAGTTGGCTTACCCCTTCTGGGGTGGCGATTTCTAAGGCGAACAAGCCGTCGAACATCTCGCCGAAGCGGGTTCCGGCGTTCATCCAGACCGCGCCGCCGACTTGAGCGGGCACGCCCACCGTGCCTTCCAAGCCCGACAAGCCTAGCGTCCGCAATTTGCGGAGCAGGCCCGGTAAGGGCACCCCGCCGCCCACCCAGCCGCTGATGAAGTGCTCAGCGGTACTCTCCGGCGCGGCTTGCAGATCGGTGGCGGCAAACTCGCCGCCCAGCCGAATGACCCGTTCCTTGAGGCCCTCATCGGCAATCACCAAGTTGCTGCCGCCGCCCAAAATCCGGTAGGGAGCGCTCATCGCCTCGCTCAGTTGGGCGTGGTTCTCCACTGTCCAGACCTCGGCCTGGCCGCCGACGCCCAGCGTGGTGAACCGCGAGAGGGCCAAGCGCTCCACCTTTGCGCCGCTGGCGCTTAGGGACACGGCGGCGCTCACAGCGGCACTCCGGCAAGTTGGCGGGCCACTTTCCAAACGTCGCCTGCGCCCATCGTCACGATGATGTCGCGGGGCTGGGCCGAGGCGCGTAAATACTCCACGGCGTCTTCTCGCTGGGGGTAATACTCGGCAGCGGGGTGGCCGCCCTGCTGCATTCGCTCGCTGATCAGAGTGGCGTGAATCCCCTCGATTGGCGGCTCGGAAGCGGCGGCGATGTCCAAGATCAGCACTTCGTCTGCTTTCATCAGCGCGTCGGCGAGGCGCGGCCAACTCTGCTGGGTTCGCAGGTAACGGTGCGGCTGAAACACCACGCGTACCCGCCTTCCGGTCTGCTGGGCAGCTTGCACAGCGGCGGTGACTTTGGTGGCATTGTGGGCATAATCGTCGACGATTAGCGCTCCGTTTAAGCTGCCGATGTGCTGCCAGCGTCGGCCCGGCCCCCTGAAAGCGGCCAGCGCGGCGGCAGCCAACTCAAACTCGCCGCCGTAAAGATCGGTGACGGCCAGCGCCGCCAGCGCGTTGAGGACGTTGTGGGTGCCGGGCAAATTGATCCGTGCTTGACCCAGCAACTCCCCTTTCTTTTCAAGGTCAAAAGTCGTGCCAGTCTCGTCGGGCTGTAACCGGGTGGCCCGGTAGGTGCTGCCTTCCCGTGTGCCGTAACTCAGGGCGTTCTGGTGCTGGGCCACGAAGGTGTCCAGGCCCGGCCAGTCGGCGCAGTACAGCACCCGCTCGGCCTGCGAGACGAAGCGGGCAAACGCCGCGTGCTGCTCTTCCACGCTGCTCCAATACGTCGCCAGTTCGCTGCCCTCGGCTCCGCCCACGTGGTCGTCCTCGGCGTTGGTGAACACAGCGGTCTGACACACGGCGTACTGAAAATTGCGGTCGGATTCGTCCACTTCGGCCACGAACGGCCCCTGCCCGATGCGGGCGTTGCTGCCGCCATGCTGCAAATCGAATTCCGGCACGATGCCGCCGACCAGCGCCGCCGGATCGAGGCCCGCGCCGAGTAGGGCCACCGCGATCATGGAGGTGGTGGTGGTCTTGCCGTGGGTGCCGACCACCCCAATCGAAGGCGAAGCCGAGAGCAGTTCTGCCAGCAGCGCCATACGCGGGCGGACTTCGATGTGGGCTTGCCGTGCGGCGCTCAGTTCGGGGTGGCTTTTGCTCACCGCTTCGGAGGCGATCAGCACGTCTACGCCGTGAACGTGGGCGGGGTCGTGGCAGTGCGCCACCGTGATGCCCTCGCGCTCGAGTTGGGCGGTGAGTTCGGAAGGGTATTCATCGCAGCCGCTGACAATGTAGCCGCGTGCTTTGAGCAGCCGGGCAAAGGCCGATAAGCCGATGCCGCCGATGCCCATCAGGTGAAAGTGAGGCGGGGTGGCTGGGGTCTGGCCGGAATGATAATCAGCGCCCGCTTCCCGCACGGCTGAAGCGGAGGGCGCAAAAGTTTGATCGAGGATGTCGCTGTTGGTCATGTGGCCTCTGGCCGGGCGTGGGCCAGCACCAGGTCAGTCAGCCGCTGACTGGCTCCAGCAGGACTGCGGGAGAGGGCGGCGCTCTGCATGGCGCGGCGGCGCTGCGGCACCAAACACTCTAACACCGCTCCCCCCATCTGCGCCGAGACGCTGGGCTGCTCGACGACTTGCCCCGCGCCGGCTTCTTCCACTGCGCGGGCATTGAAGAGCTGGTGATTTTCCGAGGACTCCGGCAGCGGCACCATCAAAGTCGGAACCCCGTGAAAGGCCGCTTCGGCCAGCGTGCCGGTGCCCGCCCGGGTGATCGCCAAGTCCGCCGCCGACCACGCCGCCACCGCGTCCACGTAGCCTTCGACCCTGTACCATTCCAAATCGGCCACGCGGGGCGCGACACTCGTGACCCAGCGCGGGCCGGTGGCGTGCAGCACCTGAACGGGGCCAAACTCGGACTGTCCATCCGGGAAGGTGGAGCGCAGCACTTCCGGCAAGACATTGTTGAGCGCGAGACTCCCCTGCGAGCCGCCCATAATGAAGATGGTCAGGCGGCCCGGATCGAGGCCCAGCGCCGCCAGCGCTTCTGTGCGGCTGAGGCGTTCCTCGCGCACCGGCATGCCCACCAGCGTCGCTTTGCTCGCGCTGAGTCCGGCAACCACCGGATAAGCCGTGCCGACTGCTTTGGCGCGGCGCACCGCCAAGCGCTGGGTCAGGCCCAGACGGGCGTTTTGCTCGTGCAGCACAGTGGGAAGGCCCAGCGTCTGGGCGGCCAGCACTCCCGGCAAGCTGGCAAAGCCGCCGTAACCGACCACCACGGCGGGGCGAGTTCGGCTCAGAAAGCGCCGCGCTTCCAAAAGGCCGCTGCCTGCCCGCAGCAACTCGCGGGGGTCGGCCTTGCCCTGCCCGCTGCGGGCGAGTTTGCCAGCCTGTACCCCAAAAAAGGGCAAGCCTTGTTCGGCGGCGATTCTTTCTTCCATGCCGCCGCGCTGGCCCAGCAAGGTCACGTGATGGCCGCGTAAAAGCAGCTCGCGGGCGGTGGCCACCGCTGGATAAATGTGCCCACCCGTCCCGCCTGTGGACAAAACGACTTCACTCATTGAGAGAAGTTTAGCAAGCGCAAAAGCTGCTTTGTTAAATGACCAATTAAAAGCAAATCAACAAAAGCAAGCCAGTCAAAGCAAACCGGTCAAAGCAAAAAGGCCGCCTGATTCAGCGGCCCTGCTTGCTCCTCTTCTTCTCAGTCGGCGGCGATCAGCTCCGGTGTCCGTTCTTCCTGCGGCAGGGCGCTCCTGACTTCCCGCAGAGCCGAGTGAATAATGGCCAGCGCGATGGACATGCTGAGCATGCTGGAAAAGCCGTAACTCACCAGCGGCAGCGGCACGCCGGTCACCGGGAAAATGCCCGCCGCCACCGCCAGATTGACAAAGGCCTGCCCCACGATCATGTACATCGCGCCGGTGGCCATGATGCTGGCTCCGTGCAAATTGGGCGTCATCGGGCGCACGCGGGCGGCGAGTTGGGCGACTTGCAGAGCGGTGGAGACCACCAGCCAGTACGCAAACAGCACCATCGTGACGCCCAGCAGGCCGGTGGAAAAGCCCACCGAAGCAATCGCCAGGTCGGTATGATCGGCAAAATACGGATAGCGCGGCGCTTCCGGCCCTTGGCCCCAAATGCCGCCGAAACTCAAATCACGGTGGGCCATCCCGATCTGGTCGAGTCCTTTGACCGCCACGTTTTCGCTGGCTTTGTCCCGCGAAATGAACGTTAAAAAGCGTTCCAAAATATAAGGATTGCGTTCTAAATAAATACTCAAAACAGGTAAGGCTAGCAGCGCCAACGCAAACAGCAGCGCCGTGATGTTGGTAAAGCGCACTCCGGCGGCGTACATCAGCACAATGCCCAGCGAGAACATCAGTACAGTGGTGCCCAAGTCCGGTTCGATCAGCACCAATAAAGTGGTCAGAGCGATCATCAACGTGGCCGAAATCAGTTTGCGGTAAACGCCCCGCCGAGCAAAAAAGCTGGCCAGCATCAAAATGAGGCTGAGTTTGGCAAATTCAGACGGTTGAAATTGAAAAATGCCGCTGAACAACCACCGCTTGGTGCCGGATGAAGTGGCGGTGCCATGACCGATAAAGAACACCAAGACCAGCAGCACCAAACTCACCAACCAAGCCGGTGTGGCCAACTTGAGAAACACTTTGGGCCGCAGTTGAGAGAGGCCGACCGTGATCAGGATGGCCAGCACCGCTTTGAAAGCTTGATCCGGTAAGTTTTCAGGATCGGCGGTGCCGACGGCCAGCGTACCCAGCACCAGCAGCAGTACCTGGGCCAGCAGCAAATTGGCGCTCATGTTCACTTTTCGACCTCGCTTGTTTGGCGTGCGTCCCTTAACTCTATCCAAGTCTGCGCCGCTTTTGTAAAAGCTGCGCCGCGCTCGGCGTAATCGCGGTAGAGATCGAAACTGGTGCCGATGGGAGCCAGCAGCACCGTGCCGCCCCCGTCCAAAGTCTCGGCAGCCAACCGCACGGCTTCTTGCATGGTCAACTCCGCACCTTGTCCGGTAAAGGGCACCACCACGAACGGCAAGCCCAACGCCTCGGCCAATTTGGGGCCGTCTTCACCAAAAGCGATCACGCGGCGGACTTTACCGGCAGCGGCGCGGCGCAGCGGCTCAAGGTCTGCGCCTTTGTCGCGTCCGCCGACCAGCCAAGCAACCGGGGCCTTGGCCTGCTCCAGCGCCGACTGCACCGCCACCGTGCGGGTGGCAATCGAGTCGTTGACGAAGCGCAGATCATTCCAGTGGGCCACCGTTTCAAAGCGGCCCTTGACCGGCTGGGCCGTTTTCAAAGCCTGTTTGAACACCTCGGGTAAGACGGGACGGCCCAACTGCTTCAGCAAGCTCTCCGCCGCCAGAATCGCTGCCGCCGCGTTGGCCGGATGCACGCCTTCGGGCAGGTCGCTGACATCCAGCACCGCCGAGCCGTCTGAGAAGTGCAAGTGGGCGGCGTCAAAATGCAGAATCTGGGCCTGCGTTGTTACGCTTAAGCCAACCGGAACGATCAAGCAGTTGCCGGAGCGCTGAGCGCGGGTGATGTTGAGTTTGGCGGCGTGATAAGCCTCGACAGTCTTGTGTCGGTCAAGGTGGTCGCTGGCCAGATTGGTGATGACGGCCACACGCGGCGCAAAGCTGCTGACCCGTTCGAGCTGAAAACTCGACAGCTCCACCACCGCCGCGTCCACGCCGTCCATGATGTCGAGCAGCGGCGGGTCGATGTTGCCGCCTTCGCGGGCGTTGAGGCCGCTGACACGCAGCAGTTGGGCAATCAAAACGGTGGTGCTGCCTTTGCCCGCCGTGCCGGTGACGCCGACCATCGGCACCTGCGGATAAGCGCGGGCGGCCAGTTCCGCTTCGCCGATAATTTCTGCGCCCCGCTGCCGGAGCGTCTCCAAATCGGGGTGGTCGATCGGCACACCCGGCGCGGCCACCACCGTGGTGTAAGGGTGGGTGAGGTCGGCTGGAGTGAGGTCAGCTCGGGCAAAGCCGAATTGCGCGGCCAGATCAAAGTCTTCGGCGCTGGGACGGGCATCGAACCAATCGGCGCTTTGTTGGGTACGGGCCAGAAATCTAAGCACGCCGCGCCCGCTGCGGCCCAACCCATACACCAAGGTCTGGGGCCGTGCGTGCGGCGAAAAATGTGGAGGAGCAGGGTCAGGAGAAGGTGTCACGCCACTCAGCCTAGCGCAGTGTGGGCAATAAAGTGCGCCGCAACTGCAAGGCCAGAGGCCAAAGCCGGTTGAGAAAGCCGCCAAGTTAGTCCAAAGTGGCCGCGTCTCCTTGAACGGCGGGGTATTCTTCTCAATTATGAGTGCACTTCTTCAACCGAATTTGACCCAAACACAACTCACCCAGCCGCTTGCCGTGGTGGACGCCTTCACCTCCCGCGCTTACAGCGGTAACCCGGCGGGCGTGTGCTTGCTGGACGAACCTGCGCCGCCCGACTGGATGCAGCGGGTGGCGTGCGAACTCAATCACGCCGAAACCGCCTTCGTCTGGCCGCTGCCCTCACATCAGTACAGGCTGCGTTGGTTTACCCCGGCGGTCGAGGTGGATTTGTGCGGGCACGCGACATTGGCTGCCGCCCATTGGCTGTGGCAAAGCGGAGCGCTCGCGGGCGACGCGGCGGCGCATTTTGAAACCCTCAGTGGCCCGCTCAGCGCGGTGAAACGGGGCGAATGGATCGAGCTGGACTTTCCCGCCGAAGTCGCCACCGAAGTTCAGTCGCCAGTAGATATGGCCGCGCTGTTGGGAGCGCAGCCGCTGTGGATAGGTGCCAACCGCCTCGACTATCTGGTGGAGCTGCCCAGCGCGGCGCAGGTGCGGAGCCTGACACCGGATCTGGCGCATTTTGGGCCGCTGGGTAAACGCGGCGTGATCGTCACGGCAGCGGGCGATGAGGGCTACGACATCGTGTCACGCGGCTTTTTCCCAAATCTGGGCATCCCCGAAGACCCCGTGACCGGCTCTGCCCACTGCGCCCTCGCGCCGTATTGGGCGGCCAAGTTGCGAAAGAGCGAACTCAGCGCTTATCAAGCCTCAGCGCGTGGTGGAGAGCTGCGGCTGCGCCTAGAAGGCGGGCGGGTCAAGTTACTCGGCCAAGCTGTGATCACTTTGGAAGGCCGCATAGCGGGGCCGCCAAGGGTCTAGCTTTCTTGGCTTGCTAATAGGTGCTCCACCCATGCCAGCATTTTGGCCGTCACTTCTGTTTGCACGGTGTCGTTAAACAGTTCGTGATAGCCGCCCTCCACTTCGAGGTAATCAATGGCCGGTCTGGGGGTGCGGGCCGTTCCCGCCGCCTGTGCAAAGCGCTGCGAGCCGCGCACATCGGCGAGGCGGTCGGCGGTGCCGTGCAGCACCAAGGTGGGTAAGCGCCACTGCGGATACTCGGCGCTGATTTGGCGGCTGAGGCGCAGCATGCTGGCGGCGGTCAAGGCCGGGACTTTGCCCCGGTAGACCTGCGGGTCGTTGTCGTAAGCGCTGACTTCTTCGGGGAGGCGTGACAAGCCGCCCGATTCCAACACGGTAACCGGCAAACTGGGAAAAAACCGTCCCAGCACGCCGCTGAGGGCTTTGAGAATCGCGCTTTCATCTTCGCCAACCAGCAGCAGCGGGCTGGACAAAATCACGCCTGCAAGGCCGCGTGGGTCGCGCAGTACCGAAGCCGCCGTGATGAGGCCGCCCATGCTGTGACCAAAGGCGATCAGCGGCACCTGGAGTCCTTGCAGCGCTTCCCGCACCCGCAAATGGTCGCCCACCAATACGTCCATATCCACCACTGCCCGTGCGCCGGGCGACTGGCCGTGTCCGCGCTGATCGTAGGTATACACGCTCACGCCCATTTGGTTCAGTGCGGCGATGACGCGGCTGTAGCGGCCAAGGTGCTCGGCGTAGCCGTGGGTGAGCAGCACGGCGGCCCGCTCATTGGGCGCGGCGAACACCGCACCGTGTAGAGAGGGGCCGCCCGAAGCAAACGGCCAAGGCTGAGCAGACGCGGGCAGCGCAGGTTGTGACATGGCCGCAGTCTGACATGGAGGCAGTCCAAAGCCAAACCACACCGCCGCCAAACTACACCGCCGCGCAGCCCTGCACACAAATCTGCAGACCAAAAAAGCCCGACCACAGCGGGCCGGACTTCTGGGTGGAAAAATGGTTTAGAAGCGGAACTTCAGGCCAGCGGCAATCGAGCTGATGTTGTCGTTGGTGCCGTCGAAGTAGTAGTGCTGACGGGCTTCGCCGAACAGAGCGATGCGGTCGATGATGCGGTAGTCGACGCCGACCATCAATTCGCCGAAGGTGGAGCCTTTGTTGGTGCTGTTAGTGGTCGCGGGACGGTCGAAGTTATAGCCGCCGCCCACGCCGAGGATGCCGTCAAAGCGTCCGGTGGTGCCCCGGTACGTGACCAAGCCCGAAGCGCTGTTGCCGGGGGTGCTGCCGCTGACTTTGATGTCGCCGGTCAAGCGGACGCCGAAGTTGCCGAACAGCGAGTCATTGCCGACCATCACGCGGGCCATCGTGCCGACGCTGTTTTGCAGCACGCCGTAGTACGAAGCGCCGATGTAATTGCCGTAGCGGAACGGCTCGGCGGGCGGTACGAAATCGCGGCCGGCAGCGCCTTGTGGGCCGACTTCGCCCTGAATGCCTTGTAGGCCGGCAGCGCCTGCTGGGCCAGCCGCGCCTTGTGCACCGGCAGCGCCATCAGCACCATCTGCGCCGTCGGCTCCATCAGCACCGGCAGCGCCGTCCGCGCCTGCTGGGCCAGCCACGCCTTGTGCGCCGTCGGCTCCGTTAGCGCCTGCTGGGCCAACTGCGCCTGCTGGGCCGGCTTCACCTTGTGGGCCTACCGCGCCTGCTTCACCGCTACCAGCAGCGGGCATGTTGTCCATGGCCGCTTGCAGCGCCGCAATCTGGCTTTGCAAATCGGCGATGGTCTGGTCTTGGGCGTCAACCCGCGCGGTCAGTTCTTTGAGACCGTCGAGGGCTTGCTGCACGCCCTGACGCAAAACGTCGAGCTGAGCAGGATCGAAAGTGGTCTGGTTCGCGGGCAACTGAGATAGCAAACGGGCCAGCACCTGCGCCACTTCTTGGCGGGTAATGGCACTACACCAATCGAAGCTGCCGTCGGGATAGCCGATGAACAGGCCCTTGGACGTGACCAGATCGATGGCTTGCTTGGCCCAGCCGCCTTCGGTGCAGGCAGGCATCGCCATGGCCGGTTTGGGCATGGGGGGCGCAGGCTTGACGGCGGGCATGACGGGCGCGGGCTTGACAGGAGTCACGATGGGTGCGGGGCCAGCGCCACCGGCCAAAGCTGAGCTGCCGATCATCAATGTGAGAGTGGTGCTCATCAATTTGTGCTTCATAGTTCCTCCAAGGTGAGAGTGGATCGGACAAGCCGGATGAACCGGCTACGCTGTTAGGGGTGCCACCTTACTCACATCTAGCGCCAATTGTGTCACATAATCCCGGCTGGGCATGACACTTGCCTAACTGAGTCTTTATGTATAGCACCCCAGAGCATTTGCCGCTGGGGGGGGTGGCAGCGGCCCGCCGGGAAGTCCGGCAGGGTTTTGCTCTTGCTCGCAGCGGCCTTAAGGTACTCTAAAGGCCAACTCGGCAAGATTTGGTTATCGACTCTTCCTGAAGATCTCCAGAGCGTGTTTTCACCTTGCTAGCTTCTTTAAGGTGTCTCATGAAATCTATGGCCACTATCGAACGCAAAGCAAACGCCCGCTGGACAGGCGACCTCCGAAACGGCAAAGGCACGCTCAGCAGCGGTAGCGGCGTCCTCCAAGAAACGCCCTACAGCTTTCACACCCGTTTTGAAGACGCTCCTGGCACCAACCCCGAAGAGCTCTTGGCGGCGGCCCACAGCGGCTGCTTTACCATGCAGCTCTCGGCCCTGCTCGCGGCTGATGGCCACCCGGCCCGCTTGCTGGCCACCGACGCCACCTGCGTGATGCAGCCCGACGGCGCAGGCTTTAAGATCACCAAAATGAAGCTGATGGTGCGCGGCTCGGTGGACGGCCTCGACCAAGCCGGCTTTGAAGCGCAGGTTGCCAAAGCCGCCGAGACGTGCCCGCTGAGCCAGATCATGAAAGGCAACGTGGAAATTGAGCACGAAGCGGTGCTGGAAAACTAGCTCCCCGCCCGTTTGGAAATTTGCCCTGGCCGAGTGCTGGGGCTTTTTTGTTGCGCCCGTGTCTGAGCCGGGTACAGGCCTTGATACCCTCAAGTCTTAACAAAGGGTGGACGCTTCCAACTTAAGGTTCTCTAGAATAAGCCGCATGACTCAGCCCCCTTCTACCAGTCCCCCACCTAGCATGACCGCCTCGGTGCAGCAGCCCGGCGAGTGGTACAAAAGCGCCGTCTTTTATGAACTCTCGGTTCGTACCTACGCTGACGGCGACGGCAACGGCAAAGGCGACTTTCCAGGCCTGACTGGCAAGCTCGATTACCTGCGCACGCTGGGCGTGGACTGCTTGTGGCTCCAGCCGTTTTATCCCAGCCCGCTGCGCGACGACGGCTACGACGTGGCCCACTACACCGACGTTCACCCGGATCTGGGCACTTTAGAGGACTTCAAGGTGTTTTTGCGCGAAGCCCACGCACGCGGCCTCAAAGTCGTGACGGATTTTGTCACCAACCACACCTCCGACCAGCATGCCTGGTTTCAGGCCGCCCGTAAAGGCCCGACCCTGCCCGACGGCTCGGAGAACCCGTATTACTCTTACTACGTCTGGAGCGACACCGGCACTGAGTACGCCGACGCCCGCATTATTTTCACCGACACCGAAACGAGCAACTGGACGTACGACGAGCAGGTCGGCAAGTTTTTCTGGCACCGTTTCTTCTCGCACCAGCCTGACCTCAACTTCGACAACCCTGAAGTCACCAATGAACTGCTGACCGCCGCCCGCTTCTGGCTGGAACTCGGCGTGGACGGCTTCCGGGTGGACGCCGTGCCGTATCTGGTGGAGCGGGAAGGCACCAACTGCGAGAACTTGCCTGAGACCCACGAGATTCTTAAGCGTCTGCGGCGGATGGTGGACAACGAGTATCCCGGCAGGCTGCTGCTGGCCGAGGCCAACCAGTGGCCCGAGGACGTGGTGGAATATTTCGGCACCGACGCCGATCCCGAGTTCCACATGTGCTTCAATTTCCCGGTGATGCCGAGGTTGTACATGAGCCTCAAGCGCGAGGACACCTCCAGCATCCGCGAGATCATGGACCGCCTGCCAGCCATTCCGGCGTTCGGGCAGTGGGCCACCTTCCTCAGAAACCACGACGAACTCACTCTGGAAATGGTCACCGACGACGAGCGGGCCTTCATGTACGCCGCTTACGCGCCCGATACCCGCATGAAGATCAACGTGGGTATTCGCCGCCGGTTGTCTTCGCTGCTCGACAATGACCGGCGCAAAATCGAGTTACTGACCACCGTGCTGCTGGCGTTGCCGGGCAGTCCCTTTCTGTATTACGGTGACGAGATCGGCATGGGCGACGACCTGTCGCAGGCCGACCGCAACGGCGTACGGACTCCAATGCAGTGGAATGCCGGAACCAGCGGCGGCTTTTCTACGGCTGCGCCCGCCGACTGCTTTTTCCCGCCGATTCAGGATTCGGTGTACGGCTTCCAGCGGGTCAACGTCGCCAGTCAGGAGCAAGACCCCAGCAGCCTCCTGAAGTGGCACTCGCGTCAGCTCGAACTGCGCCGCCGCCACCCGACGTTTGCGCACGGCGACTTGACCTTTGTCGACACCAACAACCCGGCGATCTTGGCGTTTGTCCGCCGCACCGAGGAAGAAACCCTGCTGATCGTCAGCAACTTCGCCGCCAACGCGCAGGCCGTCACGCTCGACCTGAGTGCTTACCGCAACCGTACGCCCGTAACGTTGGCCGGAGCCAGCCCTTTTCCCATAATCGGCGAGGAGCCGTACCCGATGACGCTGGGCAAATATGATTACTACTGGATGCGGCTGAATTAGGTTTGGGAAGTGGTAAGAGGGGCGAAAAGGATTGGCTTTTCCTTTTCGCCTCTCTTTTTTATTCCCTACAACTGTTTAAGGCAGCCGCTGGGCCAATTGGTCGAACACGAAGTTGGCGGCGTCGGCGCGGTGCGTGTACACCGACCACAAGCTGAAGTCTTGCTGCAACACCAAGTCCGGTGCGCCCTGTGCCTGAAGCACCCAGCGGGCACCGATGTTGGCCCAGGGCACCAGAGCGCCGGGGGCCTGCATCTGCGGTGAGATCCGGATTACGTTTGGGGCATTGACATCAGTGGTGAAACTGGCACCGGGGTAGTGCCGCTTGAGAGCGCCCTGCGAGTCGCGTGACATGGCTCCCAAAACTTCTTTGAGGTCGCTGCCGCCGATCAGTGAAGCGTTGCCCTGAATCACTGGCGGCAAAATGACGTAGGTGGCGTTTTGCAGCTTCTCGCGATTAAGCGGCCCCGCTGCCATGACTGGAGCAGGAATAGGGGCGGGCGGCGTCGGTGCCGGAACTGTCGTAGCGGCAGGGGCTGGTGGAGCAGCGGTGTCGGGAGCGGTTTGGGCGAGCGCTGCACCCATTAAGGCACAGCTCAGGGCGGCGGCACTGGTCAAACGCAGTGGGTTCAGGGGGAGGCGAGTCATGGCCTCACTGTGAGCCAAACAAGCTGATGAAAGGTGACCTGTCAGTGAGTTGAGGCGGCCCGGCACGTCAGCTCGCCTTCAGTTTGGCAAGCAAGTTCGCCGTTGGCCCTCATCTGGGCGGGTAGCATAGCGGAGTGAATGAGCTGCTCAGTACCATGCGCCGCCTACGTGCGCCCGGCGGTTGCCCCTGGGATCAGGAACAGACCCACCAGACCCTGCGCCCCTACCTGCTCGAAGAAGCTGCCGAAGCCGCCGACGCGATCTCGGCGGGCGATATGACCGAGTTACCGGCCGAACTCGGCGACGTGCTGCTGCAAGTGGCGTTTCACAGCGTGATTGCTGAGGAAGCGGGCACGTTTAGCTACCGAGACGTTGAACAGAGCATCGTAGACAAGCTGGTTCGGCGTCATCCGCACGTGTTCGGTGACGTTCAGGTGGCGGGAAGCGACGAGGTGATCCGCAACTGGCAGAGCATCAAAACGCAGGAGCGTGGCGGCCAGCCCCGCAGAGCCGCCGACCAGATTCCACGTGCGCTGGGAGCACTGGCACGGGAGCAGCAGGCCCAGAAGCTAAGTCAGGCGAACGCCAGTTCAACTTCTGCCATTGACGAAGCGCTCCAACAAGTCGCCTGCGACGAACAAAGCGCCGGGCAAGTGCTCGCTGCTGTGGTGGCGTGGGCGCGGGCGGGCGGGATTGACCCCGAAATTGCCCTGCGTGCCCGCACCGACGCTGCCCTGCGCGAATTGGACGCCGAGTGATAGGGGAGAAGTCTGAGCTTGACCCGTGGGCCGATTGGCAGCGTGAGCGTACCCGCCGCGCTCTGCATTTGCCGCACTACCGCGCCGCCGCCGTGCTGGTAGGCCTGACCCGCGAGGCCGATCCGAGGGTGCTGCTCACCGTCCGCAGCAGCGATCTTCCCACCCACCAGGGCCAGATCAGCTTTCCCGGCGGCAGCTTGGAAGCGGGCGAAACGGCCATGCAGGCGGCTTTGCGGGAAGCCTGGGAAGAAGTCGGCCTAGAACCTGAAACTGTGAGCGTGCTGGGCGAACTCGACGACGTGTTCACGCCAGCGGGTTTTCACGTCACGCCGGTGCTGGCCCGCTTGGAAGCCCTGCCGCGCCTCGCACCGAGCAGCGAAGTGGCGGCTATTTTGCTGCCGCCGCTGAGCGAGCTGCGTGCTTTGGAGCAGCCCGCCGAAGAACGAACCGGGCCAGACGGCCGCCGTTTTTTGCTGTACCGCTATCCCTGGCAGGGCCACGACATCTGGGGCATGACGGCGCGGGTGGTGCATGAACTGCTGGAAAGTGGCGTCCACTAAGGCCCCGCGCCGCTCTGTTCAGCGGGGCGTCAGCGCAAGATGGTGAGATTAGGCGGTCTGCTCCTCACCGCGCCGCTCTAAAATAACGCCAGTGCCCAGCTTTTTTGAACGTTTTTCCTGCACGCTGCCGCGCCTGACCGGCGTTGCCAGCTTCATTTGTGACCTGCCGTTCAGAGCGCTTCCCCTATACTTCCCGAGCGTTCATTTCACCCCAAGCCGCGCCGCCGCCCCCTTCATTCAAGTTCGTTCTTTGGTCTGTACGGCCAGTTTTCGAGGGATGCCATGAACCGATACGATGACCGAGCCAGACTGGTTTTTCACTACGCCCGCGAGGAAGGCAACCGCCTCGGCCACGCCATGGTTGGCCCCGAACATCTGCTGTTGGGCCTGATGCGCGAAGGCGGCACGGCGGCGCTGATCCTCGGCGAATTTGACGCCACCTTAGACGGTCTGCGCCGCAGGGTCGAAGAAATCATCGGGCGCGGCGAGGGCAACCGCCTTAACGACGCGCCCAGCATCACGCCGCGTGCCCGCCGGGTGATGGAACTCGCCAGCGCCGAGGCCCGCAGCCTGGGAGCGCAGGTCACGTCCACCGAGCATATTTTGCTGGGCATCATCCGCGAGGGTGACGGCGTGGCCTTCCGCATTTTGCAGGAACTCACCAAAGACGTGGACACCATCCGCTGGCGCATTCTGGCGCAGGGCGACGCGGCGGGCGGCAAGGCAGCCAAGCCGGTGGCTACGCCCTTCCTCGACGAATATGGCCGTGATTTGACCAAGCAGGCGCGTGAGGGCAAACTCGACCCGGTGATTGGCCGCGCTGATGAAATTCGCCGCGTGACCCAGATCCTGTCGCGCCGCACCAAGAACAATCCAGTTTTGATCGGTGATCCGGGCGTGGGCAAAACCGCCATCGTCGAAGGCTTGGCGCTGGCCATTCACGAAAAGCGCACCCCGCCCAACCTGCACGGCGTCCGGCTGGTCAGCTTAGACCTGTCGGGCGTGGTGGCCGGAACCAAATACCGGGGCGAATTCGAGGAGCGGCTGCGCCAGATCATTGAGGAACTCCGCAACGCCAAAGTCATGGCTTTCATTGACGAGCTGCACACCCTGGTCGGCGCGGGCGGCGCGGAAGGCACGCTAGACGCGGCCAACATCCTCAAGCCTGCCCTCTCACGCGGCGAGATTCAGGTGATCGGCGCGACCACCACGGGTGAGTATCACCGTTACATCGAAAAGGACGCAGCCCTGGAGCGCCGTTTCCAACCCGTCATCGTGCTGGAACCCAGCCCCGCTGAGACAGTTCAGATTTTGCGCGGTCTGCGTGCCCGCTACGAGGAGCATCACGGCGTCCAGATTCCTGACGCGGCCATTGATCTGGCCGTGCGTATCGGTGAACGCAGCTTGCCGGGCCGCAACTTTCCCGACAAGGCCATTGACCTGATCGACGAAGCCGCCAGCCGGGTGCGCCTGAACATGAGCCTCGGCATTCAAGTCGCCGAGAACGAGATGGGTGAGCCGATGGTGGCCCGTGAGGACATCGAGAGCGTCATCAACTCGATGGGCGGCATCTACTCCGAGGAGACGGCGGCCCAACTCGCCGACCTCGACGATCAGCTCGACTCGCAGGTGTACGGCCAGCCTGAGGCCATTAAAGCGCTCAGCAACGCCCTGCGCCGCGCCCGTGTGGGTCTGGGGGGCCGCACCCGCGTGGCGGCCAGCTTCCTGTTCGTGGGGCCGAGCGGCGTGGGCAAAACCCACCTCGCCAAAGCGCTGGCCCGTACCTTGTTCGGCTCTGAGCGGTCGCTGATCCGGGTGGACATGTCGGAATTTCAGGAAGCCCACAGCGTCAGCAAGCTGATCGGTTCGCCTCCCGGCTATGTGGGCTACGAGCAGGGTGGACGCCTGACCGAAGCGGTGCGCCGTCAGCCTTTTTCCGTCATTTTGCTCGACGAAATCGAAAAGGCCCACCCCGACATCTACAACACCTTTCTTCAGGTTCTCGACGATGGCCGCCTGACCGATGGACTGGGCCGCACGGTGGACTTCCGGCGCACCATCCTGATCATGACCAGCAACACCGGCTTCAACGTCAGCCCCACTGCCGGATTCAGTCCGGTCACGCCTGACAACAACACCCCGCTGCGCCATATGTTCACCCCCGAATTCTTAGACCGCCTCGACGAAGTGATTCGGTTCCGGCCTCTGGGCGAGGACGAACTGGTGCGGGTGTCGCAGCAACTGCTCGACGAGATGCGCGAGGAGTTGGCCAGCCGCGAACTCAGCGTGGAATTTGAAGCGGGTGTGGCGGCTTGGCTGGTCAGCAAACTTAAGGCCCGCAGTCCCAAGCACGCGGTGGGCAGCTCGCGGCAGCTCCGCACCCTGGTGCGCGAGGAGATCGAAGACCCGCTGGCGCTGGAACTGCTCTCGCACGGCGATGAGGAAGTGCGGGTCAAGATCGGCACCGAACACCTGACCTTCGAGCGCGGCAAGCAGGAGCAAACCCAGATTCTGGCCTGAGTGTTTTGAAAGTACAGGGAGTGGACCTTGAGGGGTCTGCTCCCTTTTTTTGGTGGGGGGGAGGGTCTAGAAATAAACGCATCCCCCCATTCAAACTTGATACGCTAAAAGATATGAGCCTCATTCTCGGCATTGACATCGGCGGCAGCGGGATCAAGGGCGCTCCTGTAGACACGGACACCGGCAAGCTCACGGCAGAGCGCCTGCGAATTGATACACCGGCCGGGGCCAAAGCACACGACGTCGCCGAGGTGGTGGCCGAATTGGTCAAGCATTTCGATCACACCGGGCCAGTTGGGGTGACGTTTCCCGGCGTGGTGCAGCACGGCCACACCATGAGCGCGGCCAATGTGGACAAAGGCTGGATTGGCCTCGACGCCGATGACCTGTTTACCAAAGCCACCGGCCAGCAAGTCACCCTCCTCAACGACGCTGACGCCGCCGGACTCGCTGAGACCCGCTTCGGCGCGGGCAAGGGCGAGGTCGGTTCGGTGATCTTGTTGACCTTCGGCACCGGTATTGGCAGCGCACTGATGTACGGCGGCGTGCTGGTGCCCAATACTGAACTCGGTCATTTGTGGCTCAACGTCGACAAGGCCGCCACCGAAGCCGAAGCCTGGGCCTCAGACCGCGCCCGCGAACAAGAAGATTTAGGCTGGAAAAGCTGGTCGAAGCGGGCCAACAAATACTTGCAGCATGTCGAGATGCTGTTTTCGCCGGATCTGTTTATTATCGGCGGCGGCATCAGCAAAAAGGCCGACAAATGGCAATCGAACATTGAGTGCAAAACCAAAGTGGTCACGGCCAGCTTGCAAAACGACGCGGGTATCGTGGGCGCGGCGCTGTACGCTTTGGAGCGGTAGAGGTTGGATGGCAAACATTTTTACGAGGCTGGATTGAAGCTGTTAATGCACTTTGTTTTTTGAATTTTTATCTAAGGTAAAGCCTTATCAGCCTCAGCCAGGAGAATAATGGCGCTGGCTATCGTATTGAGTGCATACCTTACATAATACTCAGGCACTTCTACGACTGATGAACCTTGGCCATGCCCGTCCATTTTGTTACGCGGCGTACCGACGGTTTCTAGAGTTAAGCGAACGCCGGTCAAGCTTCCGGTTTGCCAAGATGGGAGTAAGTGGTTATCCAATGCCACTTTCACGAGTTTGTTCGCCGTATCTTGAGGATCGTAGAGCCAGCCGCGTTTAGAGTAGACAGTAACCCAATGCGGTCAAGGCAACATAACCTCTGAAGCTGAAGGCTCCGATCAACGCTGGGGGTATTTGGTATCCACGCTTACAGGAGTAAGAAGCGTGTGAGAACGCAGTGCTTAGGTTTGAATGAACCGAGTTGGCAATCAACTCAGAGGAGCCTGACACATGCACGACACCATGCTGCACACCTATTGGAACACCCCGTATATCCTGTTCTCCGTGATCATCGCCGTGATCACCTCCGGCCTCGCTCTAGAACTCGCCCGCCGTTACGCCCGCGTCGGTGGAACTGTCGCTCCGGTCGTCCTCGGCGCGGTTCTCGGGTACGGCATCTGGGCCATGCACTTCGTGGGAATGCTCGCCATGCAACTCCCTGTCAACGTCGGGTACGGCCTGCCGCTCACGCTCATCTCTGGTGTCAGTGCCATCGGCTTCCTCGTCGCCGCGAGCGTCCTGCTGTTCAAAGGAACACCGACCATCCCGCGCATCCTTACCAGCGGGGCCATCGCCGGAAGCGGCATCGTCCTGATGCATTACATCGGCATGGCTGCGCTGCAACTCAACGCCACCCCACAGTACAACCCCCTTCTGGTCGGCCTGAGCGTACTGATTGCCGTGGGAGCGGCGATCGTCGCGTTCTACCTGTTCTCCCGCGTGATCGTCGCTGACCTCACCCGTACCGCCCGAATCAGTGTTCAGCTCGGTGCGTCTCTGGTCATGGGCGTTGCGATCGCCGGAATGCACTACACCGGCATGGCCGCTATCTCATACCTCCCGCAGCCGCTGAACACTACGCCCGTGAGCGGCGTCGACTTTGAGACCCTGTTCTACTTGGTACTCAGCCTGACCATGGTGGTGTTCGTGGCGATAGCGGCGTTTCTCTTCGTAGAAGCTGGCACCACCAAGACTTCCACTCCCACATCCCTCTAGGAAAGGGGGTAGGGTGTCGGGTTAGAAAAGTCCTGTAAGTGTTGACGCCGTTTCGGAGTGAGGTTGGAAGGGTGTACCCACCCCCTCCCCAAACTTTTTTTCACCCCCCATCCCCCTACGAAAGCGCCCCGCGTCTTCCCTTTACCGGGTGACGCGGGGCGCTCTGCTTTGCTCAGTTCAGTCTCAGCGGCACAAGCGAAGTGTAGGACGTGAGCAGCGTATCTAGCATGTCCTCCGCTTCGCCGTCTTCATACGGCTGGGTGACACCGGCAATGAGTGAGGACACAGCCCACCCCCGGCGTGCTGGCCCTACTTCGAGAGCGGCTATGTATCATGCCGACCCGCCAATGATCGGGAAGGCGCGGCGCATCGTCTGAACGTCCAAAGGATGAAAGGGAGCCGCCGCAAGTTGTAGGTGATGGGTGGCCCACAAGTTAGCGCGGGCGAAGGTGGCCCACGGACCGGCATCATGAGGCTCCAGAAAGCAGGCCAGCCCAGCAGCGGCGAAGGCCAGCACGTTCACCGTTTGCCGCTGGCCCTCATCAGTGACCGGCTGGGCCATGCAGACGTGGCCTTCATCTTGCGCGTGTACGCCCACCTTTATGACGACCAAAGAGAAGAGGCCGCATTTGATCTGAGTGACCTCTTTCCAGTGGCGGCGGGTGGGCCAAACCAAGTCTTTTTTGAGCTGGCAGTGACACAGTAGTGACAACCGCCGCGTTGGGAAGCATGACAGCAGAATAGAGAAACGGAAAAACACCGCCCTAAACGGTGTCTATCTGGTGGATCGTGTTGGAATCGAACCAACAACCCGCTGATTAAGAGTCAGCTGCTCTGCCAATTGAGCTAACGATCCGCGAAAGGCTGGAGGCCAAGCGAAGGGGAGTATAGGCACTCACGAGGGCGGTGTCAAGCGCGGCGCACCCCCGATTCGCAGGCCAGCCACTGCGCGGGCAAGTCGTGGGCCTCACGCGGCAGCGCAGGCAGCAGCAAGGCTCCCTGCACCACACCCACCGTTCGCACCGCCCAGCCGCAGAGCAGCCGATCATAAAAGCCGCCGCCGTAGCCGAGGCGCACGCCGGATGTATCAAAGGCCAGCCCCGGCAGCAGCACGGTATTGATGCTGGCCCGGTTCACTTCCGGCGTGCCCAGCGGCGGCTCGAGCGCCCCAAAACGGCTCAGTTCTATGGCAGTCTCCCAAGCGTGTAAGGTCAGGCGCGGCACGGGCCGGAAGTGGGCACGCGGCGCGAGCAAGGTAAACTGACCACTCAGCGCCGACACGTCTACCTCGCCCGGCAAAGCCCGGTAAGCCAGCACCACCGACGCGCCCTCGGCCTCCAAGAAAGTTCGCAACTGCTCCACAATTTGCGCCGACACGTCCGGCAAGGTTGCCCGCCGCGCCCGCGCCCACGTGCGCCACTCGGCTTTGGAGTCGCTGGGAAGCGGCGGGTTGAGGTTCATTCGGCAGAGCTTAGCACTTGGCTATGGGCCTCCGGTTCTGGCTAGACTCAGCAGATGCCGCCCACCGACACCCGCGCCTTTTTAGAGCGCCGCAACGCTTTGTGGCTTACCTTGCGTCAGCACAGCCCAGACGGGTTCAACACAGATGAGGTGAACGCCGATACCCAAGTCTTCGAGCAAGCCCTCACCGAACTCTCCGAGCTGATCGGTTGGAACCGCCCCCGCATTCTGGCGGGTTTGGGAATAAGTTCAGCCGAGGACGCCGCCGAGCAGCCATGAGCGAAGTCGAGCCGTTCGATTGGGCGCGGCTCTTTTTGGGCGACGCGCCGCCGCTGTTTTACGTCGAAATTGTCGTCCGCACCCTGATTATTTTCATCTGGCTGATTGTGCTGCTGCGCTCCTCCGGGCGGCGCAGCCTCGCGCAGCTCAGCGCCATCGAATTCGCCATCGTTATCGCGCTCGGCTCGGCGGTGGGCGACCCGATGTTTTACCCCGAAGTGCCGCTGCTTCACGCCATGCTGGTGATGGCCCTGGTGGTGGGACTCCAGCAAGGCCTGGCGTGGCTGATTCGCCGCCGCGAAACCATCGAAACGCTCATAGAAGGTCGGCCCAGCGAATTGGTGCGCGGCGGCGTCCTGCAACTCGCTGAGCTCGAACACGCCAAACTCAGCCGCGAAGACGTGTGCGAAACCCTGCGCAACCAGAGCGTGCGCCAGCTCGGCGAAGTCCAGCGGGCCTACTTCGAACAAAACGGCCAGTTCAGCTTGTTCGTCCATCCATCAGGCCAAGCGCCGCCGGGATTGCCGATTGTGCCGCCCTGGGATTTGCAAAAGCCGGCAGAGGTGCTGGGCGGAGAAGCGCACGCTGGCCCGGTGGCTTGTCTGAGTTGTGGGAGCGTCAGCCGGGGCGGCGTGGTGCCGGGTCACTGCCCAGTGTGCGGTAAAGCGCAGGGCTTCACACCTGCGGTGATTGACCCGCTGGCCGCCGAGGAAACAGGGGCGGTTTAGTCCCTTTCGGTGTGCTTACGGCTGCTCGTCCGCCGTGATGGTGCGCGGCCCCAGCTTGAGGCTTAAGTCAGGAATCGCTTTGCCGTCGCGCACCACGCTGAGCTTGATGGTGTCGCCGACTTTGCGTGCCCGCACGGCGCTGAGCAGCTCATCAAAGTTGCGAATCCGCACCCCGTTGATGGCGGTGATCACGTCGCCGCTGAGCTTAGTCGGCGTGCCGTATTCGTCGCTGGTCAGCGGCTTGATCGGCTTGAGACCGATTTGCTCGGCGGGGCTGCCCTTGGTCACCGACGTGAATATCGCTCCCGGCAATTTGCCCAGTCCCAGCGGCTCAAAATACTCGTCGGCAATATCGCCAAATGAAAGGAGACCAATCACCGGCGCGTCCACTTTGACGCCGCTCCGCAGTTCGCTCAGCAGCGGGCTGGCTTTGGTCACCGGCACCGCGTAAGACGACTGGGTGACAATCCCAAACGGCGTGGCGCGGGCGCTGATGTAACTGACGATGCCCATCACTTCGCCCTGAGCGTTCAAAATCGGCCCGCCGCTGTCACCCGGCACCAGTGGGGCGGTCAGTTCAAGCGTGCCGGAAGGAAAACTGGCGCGGCTGGCGGCCACGTCAAGCGCGGTGAGCCGACCCGTTTTGGACACCAGAAACTCGCCGCCCCCGTTGCCAATTGCCAGCGCACTCTGGCCAACTTTGGGCATGTCGGCGGCGATCGGCAACACCGCGAGCGTGCGGCCCGCCGGAACGTTGATTTTGAGCAGGGCCACGTCGTGTGCGTCGTCGTAAGCAAGTACCGTCGCCGGGTAACGGGTTTTGTCGGCAGTCACCGCCACCAGATTCTTGGCTCCGAACACTACGTGGTAAGCCGTCAGCGCCAGCGTGCCGTTTTTGCCCGACTCGATCACAAAGCCGCTGCCCAGCCCGTCGGGTTCGCCGTCGGGGGCCACGCAACTGCCTTTGACCGGGCACTGCTCTAAGCGCAGGCTGCCGGGGCGCGACTTGGTGAAGATGCTCCTCAGGCTCTTGGCCTCGCCAGCACTTAGCGGCTTGGGCGCGAGCGGTGAATTTTGCAAGAGGCCACTGCTCCCACCAGAGATGCCCGCCGGAGGGTTTGGCAAGGTGGGCATGGCGCTTTGGGCGGCGGCAATGCCGACTGCTCCCAAACTGAGGCCGAGAAGCAAGGCGGCGAGGTGGCGGGCCGGGCGCGGGCGAGATTTTGAGGGCAACATGCTCTACTCTGCACCGTCTGGCGGTGAGAAATCGGCGCAAGTCTGACATTGCGGCCGGGACGCCTCTCAACTTGGGGTGCTGGCTGACTCTTTCCGGCGCAGCGCTGTTTTGGCCTACTCTAGAGGCCATGAATGAACCTTCTGCGCCCGCTTTGCCTCAGACCGCCACCGACCTGACCAGCGTATTTGTCTACGGCACCCTGATGCCCGGCGAGCGCTGGGAAGAAGTGGCCCGGCGCGGCGGCAGTTACCACGCCGAACCCGCTCAGCTCAGCGGCGTGGTGTTGGCTGACCTGCGGCCCGAAGGCTATCCGGCGCTGTTTGCGGACGAAGGAGCCAGCGTTCCGGTATCGGGCTGGCTGTATACCTACGACGCCCAGAGCTGGGTGAGTGTCCTGCCTTTTCTGGATGATCTAGAAGGGCTGCACCTCACGCCGCCGCTCTATCACCGCGTTCAAGTCACCGCTCAGACCCAGCAGGGGCCGCACCAAACTTGGGTGTATTTGTATGCCCGCCCTGCCCGCAGGGACGCCGCCGGCTTTTTCCCCGTCGCCTCGGGCCGCTGGTCGGATGTACCGGAGCGCCACTCCGAAGGGCCGCGCCAGACTTGGGAGGAGTAGGGGAAAGTGGTCTGCTGAAACGAAGAGCTGCGCCGAGCGGCTCACAAAACCGAGTCTTGCTGGCGCGTTGACTCAAAAAAAGGGAAAGAGCGTGTAGGCCGCGCTCTTCCCCTTTTAATTTCTGAGATTCTCAGTTCTCAGTTCCGCTTTGCCTTTCCTCACCTTCGGGCGACTCCTTTTCCTTGCTCCGGCCCGCTTTCTTGACACTCTGTACCAGCAGGTATTCAATTTGGGCGTTGACACTCCGCAGGTCGTCGGTGGCCCAGCGCTCCAGCGCGGCGTAAAGATCGGGGCTGATTCTCAGGGCAAAATGCTTGCGGGTCATGCTCGGCGGGCCACTGCTTAGTAGAGGCTTCCGGCGTTGACCACCGGCTGCGTGCCGCGCTCACTGGTCAGCACCACCAGCAAGTTGCTGACCATCTGGGCCTTGCGCTCCTCGTCGAGCTGCACGATGTTTTGCTCGGAGAGCTGCTTGAGGGCCATCTCGACCATGCCCACCGCGCCGGCCACGATTTGAGAGCGGGCGGCGATGATGGCGCTGGCCTGCTGGCGCTGCAACATCGCTCCGGCAATTTCCGGCGAGTAAGCCAGGTGCGACAGGCGGGCTTCCAAGACTTCCACTCCGGCGTGGCGCAAGCGGGTGGTCAGCTCGCGGCCCAGCGCCTCGGCCACCTCGTCGGCGTTGCCGCGCAGGCTCATGCCAGTTTCTTCGTAGTTGTCGTAGGGATACTGCGAGGCGAGGTGACGCAGGGCGGTTTCGGCCTGAATCTCCACGAAGCCCACGTAATCTTCCACGTCAAACAGCGCCCGCGCCGTGTCCACCACCCGCCAGACGATCACGGCGGCGATTTCAATCGGATTGCCCATCAAGTCGTTGACCTTGAGGCGCTCGGAATTGAAATTGCGAATCCGCAGCGATACCCGCTTGCGAACCGTGAAGGGATTGGTCCAGTAAAAGCCGTTGCGCCGCTCGGTACCGACGTAGCGGCCGAACAGGGTCAGCACGCTGGCCTGATTGGGCTGCACGATAAAAAAGCCGATCAAGCCGAAAAAGGCCAGCGCCGCCAGCACGAAGCCCAGCAGCGAAAGCGCCCCGCCGCCAAATAGCAGTGTGCCCAGCGCTGCCGCGACCACCACCAGCCACAGCAGCACGGCGGGCACTCCCGGCAAGCCGAAGGCGCGGCGCTCCACGCTGGCCACGCCACTGTCCGGCGACACGCCCCGGCCTGAAGTCTGCGGTACTTTGTCCATTTCGCTCATCTCATCAGCTCCTTTTGACGGCCCACTCTGGTTGGTTTATCCATAAGCGTCCTATCAAATCTACATTGAAATGATATCACATGTGTCGGAATTACGATAGAGCAGAGACAGCGAAAAGGGAAGAGAGCATCTCGGCTCCCTCCCCATACGCTAAATTCGTTTACAGCGTCGGCGTGCTGATACCTTCCAGCGCATTCTGGTCGGCGTTTCCAGTGGTGCGGTTGCTCAGGTCGCTGAGGCTGACGATGCCCACGATATGGCCGTTCTCAGTGACGGGCAGGCGGCGAATTTGGCGCTCGCCCATTTGTGCGGCGGCGTCGGCGATCTCGGTTTCGACGTCGAGGCTAAAGGGGTCGGCGGTGGCGTGGTCAACTGCTAGGCTGCCTGCGTCGCGGCCAAACGCCACCGCCCGCACCACGATGTCGCGGTCGGTCAAGATGCCGACCAGCTTGTCGCCGTCCATAAACAGCACGTTGCCGATGTCGTTGTCGGCCATCAGCGCAGCGACTTCTTTGAGGCTGGCGTCTTTGCTGGCGGTCACCAAATCACGGGTCATGATGGTTCTTAAAGGGGCCATGACCCCAATGTAAGGGCAGAGCAGATGGGTGAGATTGGACACAGATGAAGAAGGGTACGGGGAGAAGGCTGCTCGTCTGCATGGTCAATCGGTACTCTGCGCCGAATTCTGCGCCGCCGCCTCGCCCGCCGCCGGCACCTTCCTGAGCGTCTGCGCCAAGACCCAGGCCACTATCACCAGCACCAGCGCCAGCACGAAGGCCCGCTGAAGCCCGCTGGCCAGCGCCCCGCCGCCCGATGAGATGGCCGCCTCGCCGATGAGTGTGCCCATCAGGGCCGTGCCCACTGCGCCGCCCATTTGCCGTGAAAATAAGATGGCGCTGGTGACTGCGCCCAGATCGGCCTTGGCGGTGGCCTGCTGCACGGCGATCAGCAGCGTGAACATGGAAAAGCCCATTCCGCTGCCCGCCACAAAGCCGACCGCGCTGATCGCCCACAGCGGCGCGTGGGCCAGAACCGCAAACAGCACGAAGGCCACCACCAGAATGTTAAAGCCCCACAAGGTCAACCGGGTGGTGCCCAGCCGGCCGATGAGGCGGGCCGCCAGAATACTGGTGCCGGTCCAGCCCAGCAGCATCGGCGTCAAAATCACTCCGGCGGCGGTGGCTCCCTGCCCGCTGACTCCCTGAGCGAACAGCGGCAGATAAGCGATGGTGCCGAAATAAGCCGCTCCTGCCAGCAAATTGCCCAGCACCCCGACACGTGGCAAGACGGCCTTCAGGTTTTTCATCGGCAGAAGGGGAGAGGGGTGGCGCGATTCGACCCACAGCGCTCCGGCCAGCACGCCTACGCTGAGCAGCGCCAGCCACCACAGCTTAAATTCCAGTCCCCAGATCAGCAGGCCGCTGCCGAGCGTAAACAGCAGCGCCCCCAGCCAATCAATCTGGGTGCGGCCTTCGCGGACGGGGCGGGTACTCGGCAAGTAGCGCAGCGCCAGCAGCACCGCCGGAATGCCGAACGGCAAGTTGAGGTAAAACACCCAGCGCCAAGAAGCGTGATCCACAATCAGACCGCCGATCAGCGGCCCGACGAGTCCGGCGATGCCCCACACCCCACTGAAAAAGCCCTGCACGCGGGCCCGCTGCTCAAGCGTGAACATCTCGCCCACCAAGGTAAAGGTCAGGGTCTGCACCGATCCCGCGCCGATGCCTTGCAGCGCTCTGGCGGCGATGAGCGCGGTCATGCTGCCGGCCACGCCGCAGAGCATACTGCCCAGCAGGAAAATCAGGATGCCCGCCAAGTACAGCCGCTTGCGCCCCAGCAGGTCGCTGGCGCGGCCCCACAGCGGGCTGGTGATGGTGCTGGTCAGCAGGTACACCGCAAACGGCAGGGCGTAGAGGTGCTGGCCGCCGAGTTCGCGGATCACGGTGGGCATGGCGGTGGCGATTACGCTGCTCTCCAGCGCGGCCAAAGTGATACCCAAGAGGAGGCCCGCAACGGCGAGCGTGCGGGCGCGGTCTGGTGCGGGGGCGGAAGCGGTCATGTGCGCAAAGCATAGGCCGCGCTGAGAAGCCAGAATGAAAGCTGGCGCGGGGAGCAGGCTGCGGGTGCTTGCCTTTCTCTTAAGCGTTGACCGAGTGACCGGCACCAAAAAAGCGCTGGCCCCCTTTGAGTGGGAAGCCGGCGCTCAGCTGAGAGTAAAGCGGGTTAGAAGCTCAGCATCGCTTCCATTTTCTTGACATTCTTCGGGCCGATGCCCTTGACCTTTTTGACCAGTTCGGCCACGTTCTTGTAAGGGCGGTTCTTGATGATCTCGGCGGCGATCTTGGCGCTCACACCAGGAATCTTTACCAGGTCGGCGCTGGTGGCGGTGTTGACGTTGACCATCATGCCTTTCATGGTGCCGGGCATGGCGGTCTTGGTGGTGGCCGCAGGCATGGTGGTAGCAGGCATAGTGGTGGCGGACTTAGCAGCGGGGGTGGTCGTCGTTTGGGCAAAAGCAGATGCGGGGGCCAGCAGCAAAGCGGCGGCCAGCACGGTCAAAATAGGTTTACGCATGGGTGGTTCCTCCGAAAAGCAGCATGGAGCGGGCGGCTCAGTGGCAGATGAAATGAATAGAGCGTCAGTTCAGTCTCCTGCGGCGACTACGCTGGCTTTGCGCTCCAGCTTGCCCCAGCCGCGCTGCTGTCCGGCGGCGGCGCTCAGCACGGCGCGGATGGCCACATACGACATCAGTTGGCGGTAAATGATGCGCTGCGGAATCAGCAGCGGCAGCAAGCGCCAATTTTCTTCCGGTTCCAGCGCGAAGGCCAGCGCGGCGGCCAGCACGTCGATCAGTACGAACAGCAGGTAAAAGGCCAGCGCCGGGCCGGTCAGTGAAAAGCCGCCGTCGGGGTGGTAATGCAGTTGCAGCAGCGCCCAGATCAGCGAGGCCGCGAAGCTCACGTCCAGCAGCGCTCCCACCAGCGGAAAGAACACCTGAAACAGCATCACGTTGGGCAAGGTAAACAGCCCTAGACCGCGTGACGGGCTGCGTGAGTGCGCCGCGCCGCTTTTCCATACTCCGCGCTGCTTCCAGGTGGCCTGCAAGGTGCCGAACATCCAGCGGTCGCGTTGGCGCAAGAAGCCTTGCAGCGTGTCGGGGGCTTCGGTGCGGGCCACTGCGCCCAGCTCGTAAGTGACTTTGTAACCGGCCCTGAGCGCCCGCATGGTCAGGTCGGCGTCTTCGGCGAGGGTGTCGTGGTCGAAGCTGCCCAGCGAGAGCAGCACCTCGCGCCGCCACGCCCCGATGGCCCCCGGCACCACGCTGATGGCGTTGAGTTGGGCCAGGGCGCGGCGCTCCAGATTTTGCGCGGTGATGTATTCCAGCGCTTGCCAGCGGGTCAGCAGATTGACGCGGTTACCGACCTTGGCGTTTCCGGCCACCGCCGCCACAGCTGGGTCGGCGAAGTGGCGGGCCAGCAGCCGGGCGGCTTCTTTGTTGATCTGGGTGTCGGCGTCGAGCAGCAGCACCACCTCGGTATCCACCCGCGCAATGGCGTAGTTGAGCGCCCGAGCCTTGCCGCCGTTGGTAATGCGCCTGAGGGTCACGCGGGGATGCTGGCCGTAGACCGCTTGGGCCGCTTCAAAGGTGCCGTCGGTGGAGCCGTCGTCCACCATGTAAATCTGTAAATTCGGCAAGTCGGAGGCCAGTAGCGAGGCAATGCTGGCGTTGATGACTTTGGCTTCGTTGTAAGCCGGAACGATGACGGTCACGCTGGGAAGGGGAGCGTCTGAGTCAGGAGTAGCCGTTCGTTTGCTCCAAGCTTCGCGCAGGGCTAGGCCCGCGATCAGCAGCAAGCGGGCCACGCTGAGGGTAATTCCGATTTTGAACAGCCAACTGAGCATCAGGCCTGCCCAGCCCAGCGCTTCAAAGTTCAGGCCCATTAAGCGGGCGGTCAGGCGCTCGGCGGAGCTGATCGGCGGATTGACCTGAGCCGTGGTCAGCCCCGCCAGCGCCGAGACGGTGGTAAAGCTGTAGCCGCGTGCCCGCAGCCCGGCGATGATTCGCGGCAGCGCCTGTACGGTCTGCTCACGGTTGCCGCCCGCGTCGTGCAGCAGCACCACGTTGCCGTTTTGGGCCTGTGCCAGCACATTTTTGACGATGTTGGCCACGCCGGGTTTTTCCCAGTCGCCCGGATCGATTTGCATTCCCACGGTGTAGTACCCGAGCTGGCTGGCCCGCGCCACCAATGCGGCTTCGTCGGGGGTTTCAGGTTCCACGTCCTCGGCAAACGGCGGCCTGAACAGCAGCGTCCGGATGCCCACCTCGCCTTCGATGAGGCGCTGGGTGGCGTTGAGTTCGAGGTCAAACTGGCGGCGCGACACCAGCGCCAGATTCGGGTGGGTAAAGGTGTGGCTGCCGATCTCGTCGCCCTCGGCCACCATTCGGCGCAGCAAGTCCGGCTGGGTCTGGGCATTCAGGCCGATCACAAAAAAAGTGCCGGGGACGTGCTGGCGCTTGAGGATGTCGAGAAGTTGCGGGGTATACACCGCATCGGGGCCGTCGTCGAAAGTCAGGGCGATCTTCTTGGGATCAGCCGCTCCCCAGCGCTGAATCACGTAAGGCGAAGCAAAGTCGCTGACGCTTTCGCGGGTAATCAGTTGGCTCACCGGATCGAGGTGCAGCAGGCGCTGGCCCGCCGAGGGCGCGGCACTGACCTTCAGCAGTTCGCCCTGGCCCTCGTAGTCGATGTCGTAGCCGCTTTGCAAGGTGCTGAGCGCTGACACTGCCGCCGCGCCGCCGAGCCGGAGGGCGGGCCAGACGCTGGGGTCTTCGCTGCCCAGCCGCCACATCGCCAGCGAAGAAATGCCCAGTCCTCTGACCGCCTGCGCTTGGTCGTAAGCGCTGACTCCGTTGAGATACCAGACGTGGTGAGGGCGGCCCGTATCGTCGGCGTAGGTGTAGGTCGGATTGAGTGATCCCGCGTCGAGGTGGGGTTTGACGCCCGCGTCCTTGGCCTGGCTGAGGGCTTCTTGGAAAGTCAGTTCGCTGGCGGCTTGGTGACGGCCCGCCGCGTCTACGGCCCAGTCGTAGCCGTAACTGCCCAGCGCCACCGTCAGTTTGCTGGCCGGAATGTCTTTTAAGCGGGAGGCCACGTTGCTCCTGAGCCAGCCCTGCGAGGCGATTGGGCCAGCCTCCGACTGCTCCTCGTGTTCGTCGTAAGCCATCAAAATCACGTGGTCGGCCAGCTTGCCCAGCGCTACGTACTCGAAGGCCGGATCGTCCAGCGGAGCGTCGAGGGTGAGCTGGGCGTGAACGGCGTGAAGCTGACTGGCCAGCTCAGCGATAAAGCCGGCGTAGTTGTGCTGCGCGCTGTCCGGCAGGTTCTCGAAGTCGATGTTGAGGCCGCCGAAGTGGTTTTGGGCCACCCCTGCCATCAACTCTTGAATGAGTTGTGAGCGCTGCGCTGGGCTGGCCAGCACCTGTCCCAGCCGCGCCGAGGCCCAGTCCTGCTTGACGGGGTCGTAGTTGTTGATCAGGGCCATCACCTTGAAGTCGGAGCGCAAACGGCGCGGTTTGGAGCGCAAATAGTCCAGCATCGCCGCGTTTTTGCTGGGCGACTCGCTCAGCAGGTGTCCGCCCGCGCCGAGGTGCCACCATTCCGGCACCAGCACGTCCAGCGCGGGCAAATTGCGCTTCAAGGACGAAAAGCTGTTGTCGTCCCAAGCCACGTAAAACCCGGTCACGTTGGTTGGCGTGGCCTGCGCGGTTGCTGTGGCCGCTGGCAAAGCGGCGAGTTGGTCAAAGGTCGGCTGGTTTGTGGCTGCTTTGCCGCTGCCCACGCCCATCCAAGGCCGAGTGCTGGAGAGGTGATTGGCCAGTTTGAGGCCGGGCAGTTCGGTGGGCTGCCACAGCGCCGTGACCATTCCGGCGCTGGCCAGCAGCAGCAATCCGCCGAGCGCGGCGGCGGTCCAGTGGAGCCGGCGGCGGCGCACCCCTTTTGGATCGTAGAAAACGGGCAATTGCGTTTCGGGCAGCGGCGGTGTCATGTCCAGAATTTATGAAAGAACACTAAAGGTCAAGTGAAAGTTCGGTCTCCGCTTTTTCGGCGCTGGGCCGTGCGGGAGCGGCGGGCAAGACCACCCTTACCCTGGCTCCGCCGCCCGCCCGCTCACCGAGTTCCAGACTGCCGCCGTGCGCTTCCACCACTTGGCGCACCACCGCCAAGCCGAGGCCAAAGCCTTCCGGCGCTTGGCCTGCTTTGTGGGCCGAGACGCCGCGCACGAAGGCTTCGGTCAGCGGGCCAGTCGGAAAGCCCGGGCCGCTGTCCTCGACGATCAACTCCGCGCCGCCCCTGAGCGGCAAAACCCGCACGCTGACTTGCCCGCCTTCCGGCGAAAACTTGAGGGCGTTGCCAATCAAATTTTCCAGCACGCCCGAAAGCAGCGACGCGTCTACGAGTGCGGGGGTGGGTGCCCCTTCCAGCCAAAGGTCTATCTCGCGTTTGAGGGCCAGCGGTTGCAGCAAGTCGATGGCTTCTCCGGCCAGGTCGAGCAGGTCGGCGGTTTGGCGCTCGCCGAGGTGCTGCGCTCTGGTCAGGCTCATCAAGTTGCCGGTGAGTTGGCGCAGCCTGCCAGCGGTGCGCTCGGTGCGGTGCAGGGCGGCCAAGACTTCTTCCGGCGAGCGCTCGCGGGCCAAGGTGTGCTGCAAGTCGGCCAGCATGGCAGTCACGGGCGTGCGGAGTTCGTGTGAAGCGCTGGCCAAAAACAAACTTTCTCGCCGCCGCTCGGCCCTCAGCTCGGCCAAGCTGGTGTCGAGGGCGCGGGCGAGCGCTCCGACCTCGCTGCGCTCCTGCGTGCCCGGCACCGGATCGGAAGTCGATAGATGCTGCACCCGCCGCACCAAGCGGTCAAGCGGCGTTAGCGCCCGGCGCACCGCCAGCGCCGCCGAGACGCCTCCCAGCGCCGAGAGCAGCAGCAAGCTCAGCGCCGCGATCAAGACGTAGCGGGTCAGTAGCTGCTCTAAGGGCCGCAAGCTGCGCCCGACCTGCACCACGCCGCGCTCTGGGCCGTCGCCGGCGTTGCCGTCCGAAGACGCCGAAAAGCGCCGACTGGCCACCAGATAGTCTTGGCTGCGGCTGATGCGCTCCGGTATCTGGGCACTCAAAAAAGCCGAATCCAGCGTACCGGAGGCCACCGCCCCGCCGGCCCAGATCAGTACCCCGTCTTCGTAAACCCGCCCCACCGCCGTGATGCTGTCGCGCTCGAGGAGGTCGGCGGCGGTGTCGGGCAAAGCGCCGGGTGAGCGGCTGGCCACCGCCATCAGCGCGTCGGCCTGCGCGGTGATCTGACGGGTGATGCTGCTGAGTTCGATGCGCCACAGCAGCACGCCGGCCAGCCCCCCGAACGCCGCCAGCGACAAAAAAATCACGCCTGCGGTGAGTAAAGTCAGGCGCAGGCGCAGGGTCACGCCTGAGTCTAGAGGGCGGCGACCCCAAAGAGAGTGCCGCGCAGCTTCAGTCACCTTCAGGAAAGTTGTAGCCCAGACCGCGCATGGTCTTGACCACGTCGTCGCCCAGCTTGCGCCTGAGGTTGCGGACATAGGTTTCCACCACGTTGGACTCGGCGTCAAATCTTCCGTCCCAGACCCGGTCAATCAGTTCTTCACGGGTGTAGACCCGCCCGGGGTGCGAGGACAGCACTTCGATCAGCGAAAACTCTTTGGCCGTCAGCGCCATCCGCTCGCCCTTGCGGTAGACGGCGCGGGCCGTCCAATCGAACTTGAGGTCGCGCCAGACAAGGCTGCTTTGCACCTCGGCGCGGCTGCGGCGGGCCAGCGCCCGCAGCCGCGCCTGCACCTCGCCCAAGTGAAACGGCTTGACCAAATAATCGTCGCCGCCCGCGTCCAGCCCCTCGATCCGGTCTTCCACCGCGTCGCGGGCGGTCAGGTACAGCACCGGCGCAATGATCCCGCCCGCCCGCAGCCGCCGCACCAGATCAAAGCCGCTGACCGGCCCTTCCGGCAGGCCCACGTCCACCATCAGGGCGTCGTAAGGAAAGCTGCGGGCCAGCGCTTCGGCTTCCTCGGCGCTGCCGGCTTCGTCGACCGCGTAGCCCGCCTCGCGCAGACTCGCCGATAAGGGGCGGCGGATATCGGGTTCATCTTCAATAACCAGAAAGCGCATAGGGCATGGTAAGCGCTCAAGGTGAGGAGGGAGATGAAAGGCGGGCGGAGCGGTCAGTTGCTGATGGGTTTGGCTGGAGAAGTGCGCCTCTACAGTCTGGGTTCCGACTTGCCGCGCCACGCCAGCTTCATCCGCTGGCCGATGCGTTTGTGCAGCTTGGGAGCAAAGTTCTTGCTGAAGTCGAGGGTGGCCATTTCGCTGCCGACGTCGTGGCCGTACTTCTCGCTCAGGAAATAGCGGTGATCCATTACCCACAGGTAAAGGTCGGCTTCGGTGCGGCCCGGAAAACGGCGCATCACCCCGTGCGCTTCTATATTTTCCACGATGCGGCTGTACAGTCGGCGGTACCAGCTCTCCACCGCTTCTTCCCAGGTCACGGGCCGTTCACGTCCGGGCTTGAGGTCGAGGTAATAGCGCCTGGCTTCGATGTGTTCGAGCAGCTTGGCGTAGCGCCCCGGCTTGGTAAAGAAGATGTCTTTGTGGTTGGGCGAGACTTCATCCAGTTTGGTGGCACGCAGAAAATGAGCGTACTCGCCTTTGATGATCATGTCTTTGAGCGTGTCGCCTTCACTGGGCGGAACGGTGACATGCAGCTCAATCACGTCGGCGTCGATAAAGACTTGCCCCTGGCGGCGGGCCACGCTGACGCGGTGGTTGCCGTCTTTGACGAAGTAGAGTTCGCCAACTTTATACACCTGAATCGGCGGCAATTCCTTGCCTTCGAGTTGGGCGCGGCGGATACCCACCCAGCGCTCGTCGAGGTGCTTTTCTTTGGGCAGATAATAGCGGTCAAATTCGCGGTAGCGGTCAACCGAGCCGATGATGTGATCCACCAAAATGGCCTGCAAGCCGCGCTGGTACTCGGCGTCGGGGGCGAGGTGGCGCACCCAGTCAAAGGGAGTCAGCTCGTTGTGCATCCCGCGCAGAACGCTGAGAAAGTCGCGGACATCGGCCAGCAGGCGGGCACGTTCGACGTCGGTTTTGGCTTGGTTGGTGCTGAAGGCGCTCATGAAACTCCTATGGCGACCAATGACGAGGGCGAGTGAGAAGGCCGCCGCTGTTGGAGGTTATTATACCGCGCCGACTCTGATAAGAGACTGACAGCGCATGGTCACGGTGAGGTCAACGCGGTGAGCGCCCTGCCCAAGCTGCCAACCGACCAACCTGATAGCATCCCCGGATGAACCTCAAAGCCCAACTCAAAGCTGCTGTAGAGCAGGCCGCCCAAGTCCTGACCGACGCACAGGGTCTTGCTCCCCTGGAAGTGGCGATTCAAGAAACCCCGCCGGGCAAAGCGGGCGACTACGGCACGCCCGCCGCCTTCCAGCTCGCCAAGTTGCTGAAGGCCAACCCGGCGCAGGTGGCGCAGCAGCTTGCCCAGAGTGTGAATTTGCCCGCCGGCATCGCCCGCGCCGAAACGGCTGGCCCTTTCCTGAACTTTTTTGTGGACGCCGGAGCCTTCGTGCAGTCGGTGGTCACCGATCCGGCTACCCCCCAGCAGGGCAGCGGCAAAGTGGTGATCGAACACACTTCGGTCAACCCCAACAAAGAATTGCACGTTGGACACGTGCGTAACGTGGTGCTGGGCGACAGCATGGGGCGCATCTTCCGCGCCGCCGGACACGAAGTCGAGATTCAGAATTACATCGACGACACCGGACGCCAGGCCGCCGAGAGCCTGTATGCCCAGGCGCATTACCGCCGCAAGTGGGACGGCAAGCAGAAGTACGATCACTTCATGGGTGAAGGCTACGTGCGCCTCAACGCCGACGCCGACAAGCCCGACTTGGAAGAAGGCATTCGGGCGATTATTCACCGCCTCGAAACTGGCGAACTGCGCGGCGAGATCGAGCAAATCGTGGCCGCCCACTTGGAAACCTGCTTCCGGCTGGGCGCACGCTACGATCTGCTCAACTGGGAATCGGACGTGGTGGGCAGCGGCTTTTTGAGTCAGGCCATGAACATTTTGCAGGACAGTCCTTACAGCTCGCGCCCCGCTGAAGGCAAATTTGCCGGAGCCTTCGTGATGGACGTCTCGCACTTCATGCCGGGCCTGGAAGAGTCCAAAGTGGTGCTGATGCGCTCGGACGGCAGCGCCATGTACGCCGCCAAAGACATCGGCTATCAGTTCTGGAAGTTCGGGCTCTTTGAAGGCATGAAATTCAAGCCGTTCATGCTCGATCCCGAAGGCCACACCATCTGGACGTCTGCCCCCGATGGCCAGCCCGATACCCAGCACCGCTTCGGCCACGCCGCTGAGGTCATCAACGTGATCGACTCGCGGCAGGAGCATCCCCAGAAAGTGGTGAAGGCCAGCCTAGGCGTGGCGCAGCATCCCGAACAGGAAGAGCGCAGCATCCATCTGTCGTACGCCTTCGTGACCTACGAGGGCCAGACCATTTCGGGCCGTAAGGGCATAGGCGTGAGCGCCGACTCGGTGTTGGACGAAGCTGAGCAACTCGTCACCGAGCTGATGCAGAGTCTCAAGCCGGACGTGATCGGCACCCCCGAGGGCGCGGAAATCGTGCGCCGCATCGCGGTGGGGGCCATCCGTTTTGCCATGCTCAAGGCCGAGCCGACCCGCCAGATCGATTTCCGCTGGGATCAGGCGCTGGCCCTGCAAGGCGACACCGCCCCTTACGTGCAGTACGCGGCGGTGCGGGCCGGAAACATTCTCAAGAAAGCGGCGGCGGAAGGCTACGCCGTGGACGGCAGCGGGGCCGATTGGTCGATGGTGACGGAACTGGACTTGAATCTCGCCAAGATCGTGGCCAAGTATCCCGAAGTCATCGCCAACTCGGTGCGCGTTCACAGCCCACATGTGGTGGCGCAGTACGCCCTCGATCTGGCAGCGGCCTTCAATGGCTGGTACAACGCCAAAAATAAAGAGGGCCGCCCCGCCACCAATGTGCTGGCGAGCGAGCCGGGACTGCGTGAAGCACGGCTGGCCTTGGTGGGCAGGCTGCAACGCGCCTTCGTGCAGACGCTGGGCCTGATCGGGATTGAGGTGCCGAGCGCGATGTGAGCTTTGAGAGACTCTCAGAGTCTGTATTACTTCCGCGCCTGCAACTCCTGAACGAAGGCCACCACCTGATCGGCCACCTGTGGGCTGAGGTGCGAGCCGCCGAGGTGCGGGCCAGCCGTGCGGATCAGTGAACTGCCGCTGCCCGCCGCTTTTGCATACAGCGCCGCGCCGTTGCGGGCAAAGTTGACGGTTTCGTCTTGCGGGCTGCCGAACACCAGCAGCGGCAGCCGGAAACTTTTGGGCAGCGAGCCGAGCGGGTCTTCGTGCGCGGCGGGCGGGCGACCTCCCAGTCCGTAAGCGGCGCTGAGTTCCGGCTTGCGCGACTTGCCGCTGAGCCAGGCGTCTTTGAGGTTGACCCGCCCGTCAATCAGGATTAGCCCCTGAACTTCAAATACCGCGTCCACGGCTGCCCGCAGCGCCGACATCCCGCCCATCGAAACGCCCAGCGCGTAGGTGCGGCCCGAGAACTTGAAAACCGAGCGCGACAGCGTATGGTCGCGGGTGAGTTGCCACAGCGCTTCCGGCCCGCCCCAGCCGTCAGGGCCGCCCTCGGCGGAGAGCAGCACCGGCAACTTGGCGGCGAGCAACCGGCGCACGAACGGCTGAAAGCTGGGGCTGTTCAGCAGTTCCAGCGGGGTGCGCCCGCGTGTGTGCGACAAGGTCAGCAGCGGGCAGGCCTGCGTGCGGCACCCCGGCGGCACCAGCAGCACGCCGTCTTCCGGTAGGAGGTAAACGCTCTGCCCGGCAAAGGCGCTGAGGGTCGTGGGGGTCAGTGCCGGAGCAGACAGCGCCGAAGACGGCAGTCCGTTCATGGCCGCCGCGCCGCTGAGCGTAAGGCCCAAGAGAAGAGTAAAAAGCCGTGAACGCATCGGCCCTATCTTAGCGGGCAAAACCTGAGCGGTTGGGGACTTACCAGTTGAAAACCCAGTGGTGAGAAAATCAGCGGCCGAAGAACAGTCCACTCAGCCTTAAGCGGGCCAGCAGCTTGGCAATCCCGAACGGCAGCGCCAGCGACATCAGCACCATCAGCGCGAACATCGGCAGCGCGGGTGCAGCGCCCAGTCCGGCGACGCCTTCGGTGGGCAAGAGACTCTCCAGACCTTCCAGAATCGCCGGGTGAATCAGGTAAATCTGGAGCGAAAAGCCGCCCAGCACCCCCACCCATTTCAAGCGCCCACGCCGCCACAAGCTGTAGCCTGCGCCAAGCACCACCAGCGCCATTGGGGTGGTGTAAGCCCAACCCGAGGCGCTGTAGAGCCAGGGGTTGATCCGTGCTCCGTCCAAAAAGGCCAGCGCCAGCGGCAAGTGCAGGGCCAGCGCGGCGGCGGTAAAGAGCAACACGCGGCTGCGGCGCAGTGTCCACCAGTCCTGAAATTCATTCCAGCGTGCGCCCACCGCCGTCCCCAAAATCACCGGAGCCAAGTACCACAGCGCCGTGGACGCCGGATACAGCAGATGCAGGGCGTATTTGTTGAGCCAGTAGATGCCGACTTGCACCGCCAATCCCAGCCCCAGCGCTGCCGAGATTCGCAGGCGGCCTCGGGCCAGCGGCAGCAAAAAGGGCAGCACCACATAGGATTCGAGCGCCACCAGCAAAAAGTACAAATGGTAATTGCCTTTGCCGTAGCCCAGCCAGAGTTGCCACTTCCCCGGCTTCAGTAAATCGTCCCAGGGTCGGTCGCCGAGCCAAGCGCTCCACAGCAAGTACAGCACCGTCCACAGCAAATACGGCCAAGCGCCGCGCACGATCCGCCGCCAGAAGTAGCGCCCGAAGTTGGGCGACTTGAGCAGGCTGCGGGTCAGCACCGCCGCCGATAAAAAGAGGAATCCGGGAACGGCGAAATGCAGCACCCGGTTGAGCACAGTCAAAAACAGCAGCGCCGCCGAGCCGTCTGCCGCGTAATCGCGGGCCGCGCCGGAAGAATGGTGCAAGACCACTTCCAAAATCGCCAGGCCCCGAAAATAATCCACCGGGGTCAGGGCAGTTCGGGCTTGCTCCAGTGGCTGCTCGGTACTGGGGAGGGGAGTGAGGTCGGGCGCAGACATGGTTAGCGCAGCATTGTGTCACGAATGAGCGGGCGCGGGCGAGGCTTGGGCCACCTTCTGGTGAGAACCGGCGCAGCCAATGCCTCGGGGGAAGCGGGCCACTTGCCGCTGTGCTCGGAGCGGATTTGTTCTCTGTACCCGCTTCTTTTAGGTGATCGTGCCCATACAAAAAGTGAGCTTTTATCCAGTAGGCCCACTTCACCCCGGCGGGTTATTCCCAGTAGTCGTGGGGTCGCCCGTCTTCAGGCAGCTCGGCGTCCAGCGGCACTTGATCGGCCCACACCGTCATCTGGGTCAGCCTTGCCGCGCCGAAGGTGGTGGTAAAGGCCACGTCCGCCGCGTCGCGCCCGGTGGCGATCAGGATGCGGCCAATCCGGGGCTTGTTGTGACGGGCATCAAAGGTGCGCCACTGGCCGCCCAAGTACGCTTCAAACCAAGCGTGAAAGTCCATTGGTACGCCGTCGGGCGGGATGCCGATGTCGCCGAGGTAGCCGCAGGCGTAGCGGGCGGGAATATTGAGCGCCCGGCAAAAAGCCACGCCCATGTGCGCGAAGTCGCGGCACACCGCTTTGCCCGAAGCGTAAGCCTGCTGGGCCGTGGTGGTGGAGTTGCTGCCCACGCCGTACATGCAGCTTCCGTAGAGGTGATCGGAAATGGCCTGCACCTGCGCCCAGCCGCCCTGAATATGCCCAAACCGCTCCCAGGCTTCGGCGGCCAGCAGATCGGAATCTGCATACCGGCTCGGCAGCAAAAAGCGCAAGGTGTCGTCGGGCAAGTCTTCCACCAGCGTTTTGGGCAAATCAGGAAACTGAGGATCGGGCCGACCTGAGACTTCGGCCATCACGTCGTGGCTGATGGTCAAGGTGCCGGGCTGGGCCAGCATGCGCCAGATCACGTTGCCGTGCGCGTCAAAATAGCGGTGCAGATGGGTCACGCCCGCTCCCGGCTCAATCAAGCGGCGCGACTCCAACAGCCGCTGGCCGGGGCGCTCCTGCGGTTCGACCACAAACAGCATCGGAGTGGGAAACGGCACGTCGAACGTGAGTGAAAAGCCCACGCGAACGCGGATAATCTCGGTCAGGGGTAGAGCTGGCGCGGGCGCAGACATGCTCTATCTTCTCACACGATTGCCGAAAAAAGATGGGGTGAGGTCTGCCGAATTCTTGAGAAAGCTAGGCAGGTTCAGGTGGGGCGGCTCAGATGCTATTGGCCCAATTCCAAAGCTCCCTTGCTGTCCTTCCCATACCCCGCAGCCCCCTTGCGATTACCCTAAATCCATGAACCGCCCACCCAACCGTCTGGCCCAAGAATCCAGCCCTTATCTGCGCCAGCACCAAGACAATCCGGTGGACTGGTATCCGTGGGGCGAGGAAGCCTTCGCCGCCGCCCGTGAGCGCGACGTGCCGCTGCTGCTGAGCGTGGGTTACTCGACTTGCCACTGGTGCCACGTGATGGCGCACGAGAGCTTTGAAAACGAGCAGATCGCCGAGTTTATGAACGCGCATTTCGTGAATATCAAAATAGACCGCGAGGAGCGCCCCGACGTGGACGGGATTTACATGAGCGCGGTGCAGGCGCTGACCGGCTCCGGCGGCTGGCCGATGACGGTGTTCGCCCTGCCCAGCGGCGAGCCATTTTATGCCGGAACGTATTTTCCGCCGCAAGACCGCCAGGGCCTGCCCAGCTTTGCCCGCTTGCTGAGCAGCATGGCGACGACTTGGCAAGAGCAGCGGGAGAAAATTCTGGGCAACGCTGAGGCCGTTACCGCCCACTTGAGAGAGCAGACGCCGCCGCAAACCGAGTCGCCGCTGCCGGAAGACTTTCTGGCGCAGGGTGTGGAGAACCTCGGCCGGGTCTACGACGCCCGCTACGGCGGATTTGGCCGCGCTCCCAAGTTTCCCGCGCCGACTACGCTCAGCTTCTTGCTGACCCAGCCGGAGGGGCGGGACATGGCGCTGGCGACCCTGACCATGATGGGACGCGGCGGTATCTACGACCAGCTCGGCGGCGGCTGGCACCGCTACAGCGTGGATCAGTACTGGTTGGTGCCGCACTTCGAGAAGATGCTCTACGACAACGCCCAACTGACGCGCACACTGCTCAGCGCTTATCAGGTCAGCCAAAACCCTGATTTCTTGCGCCTCGCCCGCGAAACCCTGAACTACTTGGAGCGCGAAATGCTGGGGCCGGAGGGGGGGTTTTACAGCGCCCAAGACGCTGACCAAAACGGCATCGAAGGCCAGTTCTTTGTCTGGACGCCGCAGGAACTCAAGCTTCTGGGCGAGGACGCCGAGTGGGTTCAGGCTTACTTCGGCGTGACGCCGGAAGGCAACTTCCAAGACCCGCACCGTCCCGAATTTGGGCGGCGCAGCGTGCTGAGCATGCCGAAAGACCTCGGCGTGCTGGCCGCCGAACTGGGCCGAGACGAAACGGAGCTGAGTGGGAAGCTGGCCCATGCCAAACTACTCCTCTTTGGAGAGCGCCAAAAGCGCACGCCCCCCGGCACCGACGACAAAATTCTGACCTCATGGAACGGACTGGCGCTGGGGGCTTTTGCCGAAGCGGCCCGCATCACCACTGAGCCTCACTTTCTGGAGATTGCCAACCACAACGCCGAGTTTGTCTGGAACCACTTGCGCGACTCAGACGGCGGCCTGCTGCACACTTACAAATCCGGAGTGGCCAAAGTGCGCGGCCTCTTGGAAGATCAAGCGCTTTACGGGCTGGGTCTGGTTTCTCTTTATCAAGCGGGCGGCGACCTTAAACATCTGCACTGGGCGCGGGAACTCTGGCAGTGTTGCGCCGCCCACTTCTGGGATGAGGACGCGGGCTTGTTTTATTCCACGGGCGGCCCCGCCGAGAAGTTGCTGACCCGGCAGGCGCAGGCCTTCGACTCGGCGGTGATGAGCGACAACGCCGCCGCCGCGCTGCTGGGGATGTGGATGTCGCGCTACTTCGCGGGGGAAACTGAGGGCGAACGGCTGGCCCGGCGAACCGTGCAGACCTTTGGCGATCAGATGCTCAGCGCGGCGGGGGGCTTCGGGGGCTTGTGGCAAGTCGCGGCCTTTTTGGATTCGCCGCACACCGAAGTGGCCCTACTCGGCACACCGGAGCAGCGCCGCCCGCTGGAAGTTGAATTGGCCCGCCACTTTTTGCCGTTCAGCGTGCTCGCTCCGGCGGCCATCGGCGGCGGCTTAGAGGTGCTGGAACACCGCAGCGGCGCGGGGGTGGCGTATGTCTGCGTTAACCGCGCCTGCGATTTGCCGACCTCGCAAGTGGACGTGCTGGCCCAGCAACTGGGTAAGATCAGCGGGTAGCGGGCAGGTGCGCCGCGCTCCTGCCTCAAGGAAGCTGAAAGCGCTCCTCAGCCGCTGAACACGCCGGAGGTTCAAACTGCTTGCATCTCAAGTTCAGCAGGAGGGTTTTAATGAGCGATCCACATGACGCCGCCAATCCGCGTAACGACCTCAGCACCCGGGGCGATCCCAAAGACGATCACGAGTCTCACTACACCACCGCGCCCTTAGATGACCGCGTGGGAACACAGGACAAAGGCGTCGGCGGCTTGCAAAATCAAGACGACCACGAGTCTGGTCAGGGGGCGCAGACGTTCAAGGGTGTCAACGCTCTAGTGACCCGCGACCCCGACGCCTTTGAACACTCGCCGCAAGAGGCGGCCTATGCGGGCGCGGACGCGCCAGTGAGTACGCTCGGCGGTATGCCGCCCGCCGCTGCGATTCCCGGCGATCTCAGCGCTGGCCTCTCGGTGATGCCGGGCGGCGGCATCGGCGGGGTCATGCAGTCCGACCCCTTTCTGGCCCGCGACATCGACCCCAATCCGGCTTACACCCCGCCCAGCGAGGAAGTCACGCCCCATCCCAACGAGGGAGCCGCCGGCGTGCCAGCCGGCGCACCCGGCGAGGGCTACCTCGAAGCCAACCTCAACGACACCGTAAGCAACGATAAAGACCGGCGCTGAGCTTAAAAAAGGACAAATCATGACCGATCCCAATGACATGAACGGCAGTGATTTTCCGCAAATGGACAACCCGGCGGGCGTGCCGAATTACAGCGGTAGCGAGTTGCCCACCAACGAAGAGATGGGCGGCCTCAGCAGCGGCGTGGGTGGCATGAGTAGAGCGCCCAGAGTGGATGATTCCATCATCGACGAGATCGGCGGCACGGGTGGAGCGGGTCTGAGCCGCAACCCGGACGACGCGGCGGGTTCTCCGGTGCATCAGGTGTCGGGTAAGAAAACGGACGAAGTGCCGTAGAGCTTTCGTAGAAGATAAGCAAGCAAAACCGCCGCCCAGACCGAGTGTTCTCGTCAAGGGCGGCGGTTTTGCTTACAGACTTACAACGGCAAAACGTACACCACGCCGTCTTCCACTTCAGTTTTGTAAATCTGCACCGGCTTGAGGGCGGGCAAGGTTTTGGCTTTGCCAGTCGCCAATTCGAATTTCCCGCCGTGCTTCTCGCAGGTGATCCGGCCATTGTCGACGTCGCCGCCGAGCAGCGGGTAATTTTGGTGGCTGCAATTGTTGCGCAGCGCGTAGTACTGGTTCTCGAAGTTGATGACCACCACGGAGTGGCTGCCCAGCGTCACTTCGGTCTGGCTGCCTTCGGGTAGGGCGTCCACCGCGCCGACTTCGATGCGGCTGGTTTGCGTTTGTGTCTCACTCATGAAGGGAGTTTAGCGGGCGGCGTGTCCCTGCGCCCTGGCAAGCGCCACTAAGTCGCTGATGGCAGCAGGCCAGCTCGGAAAATCGAAAGTGAATCCAGCGTTCAGGAGTCTCTCCGGCACAGTCCAGCGGCTCTTGAGCAGCAACTCAGCTTCAGAATTCATCACCCGTGCGCCGAGTTTGATCAGCGCCGCCGTGGACGGGATGCCCAGCGGCACGCCCCAAGCTTGGCGGTAGGCGGCCAAGAACTCACGGTTGGTCAGCGGCTGCGGCGCAGTGATGTTGAACGGCCCGGCTAACTCAGCCGCCGCAGGCGAGTCGCGCTCAATCAGAAACTCGACTGCCCGACAGAAATCCAGTTCGTGAATCCACGAAACGTACTGACCGCCGCCAGCCATCGCGCCCGCGCCGCCCAGCCGCACCACCAAGTCGGTCGTCTGCATCACGCCGCCCTCGCCCACGCCGTACACCATCGCCGTTCGAAGGGCCACCCGCCGAGTAGTTGGCAAGTCTTCTTCTTGCAGTGCCGCTTCCCAGCGCTTTCCCACGTCCACGCTGAAGCCCTCGCCAATCTCGCCGCTCGCCTCGGTCTGCGGTGTGTCGCGGGCGTCCCGGTAAAGGGTGCCGGTGCTGGAATTGAGCCATACTGGCGGCGGAGCGTCGGCCCGCTTGACCGCCCGGCCCAGTGCCCGCGTGCTGTCCATTCGGGAAGCATAAATATCGAGCATGTTCTGGGCAGTGTAGCGGCAATTCACCGTGCGCCCGGCCAGATTGACCAGGGCCGCCGCGCCGCTGATTTCGGCAGTCCATTCGCCCTGCCGCACGCCGTCCCAGCGCACCCAGCGGGCCGGTAAGTTGGCCGACGGCTTGGAGCGCGACAAAATGACCACCTCCCACCCCTGCGCCGCGAAGAAGCGGGTCAGCGCCCGGCCCAGAAAGCCTGACCCACCGGCGATGACCAGCCTCGGCGCTGAAGGATCTGACCGAATTCTGTCGGGCTGGCTCATACGCCGCACCCCGTCTCCAGCACTTTCCGGAGGCCCTGCGCGGGCGTCCACGTCCAAGCCGAGAGGGTAAAGCCCTCATAGTAAGACTCGGAAGTGATGATCTCCATTGTGCCGTCGCCGTTGAGGTCGGCCACGCCTTCCAGGCTGTAACGGAGATTCAGGCGCGGCGCGTCAATATCGCTGGACGCCTTCAGCACGGCGTCCTCGCGCAGCACGGTGGTTTTCACCTTGCCACTTACCACGCTTCTGAGCAGCAGCAACGAGTAATCCCCCGCCGCCGCGTTGGGGGAAGGCACGGGGCGAGCCGCGTTGGAACCTTTGAAAAAGCTGGCTCCGAGAATGACTTCGTCCTTGCCGTCCCCGTCCAGATCGGCGCGGATCACCTGTTGCAGCTTGAGTTGCGGAGTGTTCAGTCCGCGCTTTTGCAACTCGGCTTTGATGACGCTCAGATACGCGCTGCCGCTCGTGGGCAGCACCGTGACGGAGCGCGGGCGTGCTTCGAGGTCGGCGCGGGTGGCGATCAGAGTCTGCTTGGCAATCCTTTTGGGCGCGAGGTTCACGGTAAAAAAGTCAGAGCACGGCCCGTCATACGAAACGGGGGAGCCGCCCACCGCGTCCACGCTCGGCCCTGCCAGCCCCTGCACCCGGTAACCCGTGTCGGCCTTGACTTTGGGCACGGCCTGCAGCGGGGAGAGCCAGCGCTGAGTGTCCCAGACGCCCAGCAGCGAAGCCGCGTCATCACCCGCAAAGGTCACCAGCACCGGGGCGGTGCCTTTGGCGGCCGCGTGGGCCACCGGCAGCAAGCTGAGCGCGGCCAGCCACACCACGCAGCGGACGGTCACAGCTCGGCGTCCAGCGTCACCCGCTGGCCTCTCCGCGCCGAGGCGAAGAGAGCGTCCAGCACGCGGGCCTGCTTCACGGCGTCTTCGGGCGGATAGAGCAGGGCTTCCTCGCCCCGCGCGGCCCGCTGAAAATGACTCACCATCAAGGTGTAGCCGTTGCTGGGCGCAAAGGTTTCTTCCCGCGTTTGTTCTCCCACCGTCACGCGCAGAATCAGCGGTTGGCGGTTGCTGGATTCAAACGGCTGCTCCATCTCCAAGCTGCCTGCCGTGCCGTAGAGCGCCAAACGCGGCGTGCCCTGCCAATCAAAAGCGCAATTGATACTTGCCAGCGCCCCACCTCCATTCAAATCTGGGTAGTCCATGACGCCCGAAATGCCCAGATCCACGCCCTGATCCGTCCAGCGGGCCTGCGCCGCCACGCTGCCCGGCTCGCCCAGCAGCAGGCGCATAAAATTGACCGGATAGCAGCCCACGTCGTAGAGCGCTCCGCCGCCCATATCGGGCAGCCAGCGGAAGTCGCTGGGGTTGGTCATAAAAAAGCCGTAACTGCCCTGAAGCGATCTGAGTTCACCGAGTTCGCCGCTCCTGACGATCTCGCGGATGCGCGTTACGTGCGGCTGAAAGCGGTAAGCGAAGGCTTCCAGCGAGACGCGCCCTGTTTCCAGGGCAACTTGCGCGAGCTGCTGGGCTTCTTTGGCGTTCAGGCTCAGCGGCTTTTCAGTCAGGACGTGCTTGCCTGCCCGCATGGCGGCGGCGCTCCAGGGCCAGTGCAGATCGTTGGGCAGCGGATTATAAACCGCGTCCAGCTCGGCTTCCACCACCTCCTGATACGTCCCGATGCGGGGAATGTTCCACTCGGCAGCAAAGTCGCGGGCGTGCTCGGAAGCAGGGTCGCGCACGCCGACGATTTCCACCGTGCCGCCGCTTTCACGAATAGCCGGAATCAGGGCGCGGGCGATGCGGGCCGCTCCGAACAGGCCCCAGCGTAGGCCGGGGGCTTGGGTGAAGTGGGTCATGTCTGAGTGTAAGCATTCTGCCCGGCTTGCCGCCCGCTGGTAAAGGCTTGGAGAAGGCGCTCACGTCTGCGGCACTGAACTTGGGTTTCCTGCGCTAAACTCAGCCCAAATGCAACCTGATTTCGTGATCGTGGGCGCGGGTTCCGGCGGCTGTGTGCTGGCACGGCGACTCCTAGACGCTGGCGCAAGCGTGCTGCTCTTAGAAGCGGGCGGCCACGACAACCACCCCTTTATCCGCGCTCCCGCCGCCTTCCCGCGCTTATTCAAGACCCGGTTTGATTGGAACTTTCACACCGCTCCGCAAACTCATCTGCAAAACCGCCGCTTGTACTGGCCACGCGGCAAAGTGCTGGGCGGCAGCAGCGCCATCAACGCCACTATTTATATTCGCGGCTCGCAGCAAGATTTTGACGGCTGGAGCGGCCCCGCTGGACACCACACGCCCGGCTGGGGCGATGGCTGGCGCTGGGCCGACGTGCTGCCGTTCTACAAATCGCTGGAGAAGTTTCGGGGCGAGGAAAGCGAGACGCGCAGTCAGGGCGGCGTCCTCCACGTGGGCGAGCGGGCCGCCTCACACGCTCTCTCGCACGCGTTCGTCCGCTCGGCGGCGCGGGTGCTGGACATTCCGGTGAGCCAGAGTTTCAACGACGGCCAGCACCTCGGCGCGGGCCTCTACGAGTCCAACCACCTGAGGGGCGTGCGGCAGTCGGCGTATCAAGCCTTCCTCGCTTCTCAGCGGGCCAATCCTCGCCTGACCGTACTGACCGGGGCGAGGATGCTCTCGCTGCTGTGGGAGGGGAGGCGGGTCGTCGGCGTCCGGTTCGGGTATGAGAGCCAAGTCAAAGACGTGCGCGGCGGCGGCGTCATCTTGGCGGCGGGTACGGTGCAAACCCCGCAACTGCTGATGCTGTCGGGCATCGGGCCGGGAGCTGAATTAAAGAAGCACGGCATTGAAGTGAGGGTCGAGTCGCCGGGAGTGGGCCAGAACTTACAAGACCACCTCGCCGTGCCGGTCATCTTCAGGTCAAACGCGCCGAGCTTGGACGCTGCCAAAGACTTGCCTGCGCTGGCCGAGTGGGCGCTGAAGCGCAGCGGCCCGCTGAGCAGCAACGTGGCTGAGGCAGGCGCGTTCGCCCACGCCCGCGCCGGGTTGCCGCGCAGCAGCCCACCCGACTTGCAGTACCACTTCGGCCCGGCTTACTTCCGCGAGCACGGCTTTCAGAAAGTGGAGGGCAATCACTTCTCGGTTGGCCCGGTGCTGGTGGACGTTCACAGCCGGGGCCACGTCACCCTGCACAGCGCCGATCCTGCCGCTGCGCCGATCATTGATCCCTGTTACCTCAGCGACGAACGCGATGCTCAGAGCTTGCTGGCGGGCGTGCGGCTGGCCCGCCAGATCGCTGCCGAGTCGCCGCTGGCCGATTTCAATGTGGGCGAAAGTCTGCCCGGCGCACAGGCCCAGACCGACGCCGAGCTGCTCGCTCACATTCAGCGCGAAGCCGAAACCCTCTATCACCCGGTCGGCACGGCGGCGATGGGCGACGGCGAGGACGCGGTGGTTGACCGCTGCTTGGCCGTACGCGGTGTACAGGGGCTGTGGGTGGCCGACGCCAGCGTCATGCCGCGCATCACCCACGCCAACACCAACGCCACCGCCATGATGATTGGAGCGCGGGCGGCGGCGTTTTTGGTGGAGAGCTAAGTGCTATTGGGTCAAATTTACTGTGCCAACGTCCGCTTGAGCAGAGTCACGGGCACCTGCACTTCTTTTTTGTTGCGCCAGACGGTCAGGGTCACGATCTGGCCGGGGCGCTTGGTGGCCACCCGCCGCACCACGTCGTAAGAATTTTTGATTCGCACGCCGTCCACCGCCACGACCACGTCGCCCAGCGGCGCGAGCAGTTGGCCTTCGTTGTTCTTGAGGCTGCCGCGCAGACCCGACCTCGCGCCCGCCGAACCCGCCGGAACTTCGTTGACCAGTGCGCCGTTGCTGCTGCTCAGGCCCGCCAGTTGCCGCAGGGCCGGGTCGAGGTCGCCGAGGTTTTGTAAACTCACGCCCAGAGTGCCGCGCTGCGACACGCCCACCGTCTCTAAGTCGGTCAGCGACTGCTTGACGATATTGGCCGGAATCACCACGCCGATGATGCCCGGCACCAACTGACTGGGCGCGGCGTTGGCGTCGGCCACGCCCACCACTGCGCCGCGCGAATCCAGCACAGGGCCGCCGGAATTGCCGCCCTGAATCATGGCGGTGGTCAGCATGTATTCCCCGACCTCGCCGCCGAGCTGATCGTCACGCGGCACATCCGAGCTGGACTTCGAATACGCTCCGGTTGAAATGAAGTTTTGGTACTTGAGCGGCGAGCCGATGGCGATGAACTTTTGCCCCAAAACGAGGCGGCTGCTGTCTCCGAAGCTCAGGAGTTTGGGCGCACTGACCCCCGATACCCGCAGCACGGCGATGTCGATTCCCGGATCGCTGCCCACCACTTTGGCTGGAACGCTGCGCCCATCGCTCAAGGTCACGCTCAAGCTTTCCTGATCTTTGATGACGTGGTAATTGGTGACGATCAAGTTGGCTTTATAAAAAAACCCGCTGCCGGTTTCGTTGGGGTTGTCGCCCTGCTGGAGGGCGTCGGCGCGAATCCGCACATTGACCTGCACGGTGGCCGGCAGGGCGCTGCGCGTCACTTCTACGGTGTTGATCTCGTCGGACGTCACCAGCGGGCGCTGCGCCGTGACGCTGCCGGTGACATAAGCGCAGGCCAGCGCCGCGCCCAGCAAGACGCCGATGCCCAGCCCCCGCTGCCAGTTCACTGGCCCGAGCCGCCCGAACTGCTTGAAGCCGTTGCCGCGCTTTTGGCTGAGCTGGCCGCGCTGCTCTTGTCGGCGGCTTTGGGCGCTTCGGTTTTGGGCGAGCTTGCCGCTGCGCTCTCAGACGAACTGGCCGAGTCTGCGCTCTTGCTGCCCTCGGTGTTGCTGCTCTCCGCTTTGCCGCTGTCCGGGGCGCTGCTCGCCGTGCTGGTTTTGCCTGATGAGCGCGAATCGTTGGCATAAAAGCCACTGCCCTTGAAGGCAATCGCTGGGGCCGACACCAGCCGCTTGACCGGCTCGCCGGTTTCGGGGTGCAGCGTGAGCGCGTCGTCTTTCATGCTCTGTTTGACTTCAAAGGTCTGGTTGGTGATCAGATTGCGGTAAACATACGTTGGCATAACTTTTTCGCGCCTCCAGCGCCACATCTTAGCAATACTCAGCCTAGCGCAGTCGTGAGCCTAGCAGAGCGCGGCAAAGCAAAAGGAGCAAGTGGCCTGCTCAGCCGTCGACCGTTTGAGATGAGCCACTGAACCGAGGTGAGTAAGTTACTCATAACACTCCTCATCGGGGTGCTAAACTGATCCTGCTACCAAGTGGTTTGGCAGTTCTTTATCTCTTTACGTCTTTAGGGAAGCGCAAGATCCCGCTCAGCATGGCCACGAACACGGGCAGCGGCGGGGGAACGAGGCGGGAGTCATCGAAAAGGCCCGAGATCAAAATGATCGAGGCCCGATTCTGCGGATGCTCTCAGGGTTGATCGCCGAACCCTCCCGGCCCTGCTCACGCGGGGTAAACGTCCACTGAAAAGCCCGCCGAGAAGCGGAGACAAGGTGGCGTATGGCAGATCAAATCAATGCCCGCTGACACGGTGACTTGATCACGGTGTTCAGGACGGGCCGGAGTCTTTATGTGCGGAATCGTCGGGTACATTGGAGCAAGGCAAGCGCAAGACGTGTTGGTTTCGGGCCTCGCCAAATTGGAATACCGGGGTTACGACTCGGCGGGCGTGGCCATTCAGCAAAGCGAGCAAAACGGCGGCGGAATGCAGGTCATGAAGAAGGCGGGCAAGCTGGCGAACCTCGCGGGCGAATTGAAGACGGCTCCGCTTTCGGGCACGCTCGGCATAGGCCACACCCGCTGGGCCACCCACGGCCTGCCCAACGACACCAACGCCCACCCGCACGCCACCGAAGACGGTCAGATCGTGATTATCCACAACGGCATCATCGAGAATTACCTGAGTCTCAAAGCCGCTTTGATGCAGCGCGGCCACGTCTTCAAGTCCGAAACCGACAGCGAGGTGCTGGCCCACCTGATCGAAGAGAAGTACGGACAGGTCGGCGGCAATCTCTACGAAGCGGTGAGGCAAGCGCTGGGCGAGGTGCGCGGCGCTTACGGCATCGTGGTGACGCACGCCAATCACCGCGAGATCGTGGCGGCCCGCACCGTCAGCCCGCTGGTGATGGGCGTCGGTGAAGGCGAGATGTTTCTGGCCTCGGACGTGCCCGCTTTGCTGGCCTACACCCGCCAAATGGTCTTCCTCCACGACGGCGACATGGTGGTGCTGAGCGATGACGGCTTCCGCGTAACCGATCTGGCTGGAAACGAGGTTCAGCGCCAGATCGAGCACATCGACTGGGACGCCGAGGCCGCCGAGAAGGGCGGGTACGACACCTACATGCTCAAAGAAATCTACGAGCAGCCCACCGCTCTGACCAACACCCTGATTGGCCGCCTCCACGACGACAGCGGCGAGGTCAATCTGGACATCAACCTCGATCCCAGCAGCTTCAAGCGCATCTCCATTATTGCCTGCGGTACCGCTTACTACGCTGGCCTCGTTGGCGAATACCTGATCGAGCAGCTCGCCCGCATTCCGGTGGAAGTGGACGTGGCCTCGGAGTACCGTTACCGCAACCCCATCGTGAGCGAGGACACTTTGGCCATCGTGATTTCGCAGTCGGGTGAGACGATCGATACGCTCGAAGCGCTGCGTGAAGCCAAAAAATACGGCGCGAAAACGCTGGGCGTCATCAATGCCAAGGGCAGCAGCATGACCCGCGAACTCGACGACACCCTCTACATTCACGCCGGGCCGGAAATCGGCGTGGCCAGTACCAAAGCTTACACGGCGATGGTCAGCGCCATGCTGCTGCTGGCTCTCTGGCTGGCCCGCGCCCGTGGCACCTTGGACGATGCCAAGGCCAAAGAACTGCTCCACGCTGCCCGCGAGTTGCCCAGATTGGTCGAAGAAGCCCTCTCGCCCGAGCGGGTGGAGAACATCAAACGGGTGGCCGAAAAATATGCCCACTCGCGTGATTACCTGTTCCTCGGGCGCGGCGTCAACGCGCCCACCGCCCTTGAAGGTGCCCTGAAGCTCAAGGAAATCAGTTATATCCACGCCGAGGGCTACGCGGCGGGCGAGATGAAGCACGGCCCGATTGCCCTGATCGACAGTGACTTGCCGGTGGTGGTGGTGGCCACCGAAAGCCGCCTGCTCGAAAAGACCATCAGCAACGTGCAGGAAGTTCGCGCCCGTGCGGGCAAAGTCATCGCCCTGCTCAGCGACGGCGACATCGAAAATGCCCAGCACGCCGACGACGTGATCTATGTGCCGCGCAGCCACGAGATGGTCAGCCCGGTGGTCAACGTAGTGGCGCTGCAATTGCTGAGCTATTTCACCGCCACGGCGCTGGGCAAGGACGTGGACAAACCGCGCAATCTGGCAAAAAGTGTCACGGTGGAGTGATTAAAGGGCGTGTGAAGTCAGGGGGGCTCTTTTTTTGAAGTGCCGCCAAGGTCTCGGCGCTATGGTAAAGGCGTCTAGCTCGGTGCCCCTTTCCTTCTTCCCACGCCAGCGACTCAGGAGCAATATGACGCAAAACCAGACCACACAAAATCAGCCCAGCAAGCTTGAGCAACTCAAAGCCATGACCGTCATCGTTGCCGACACCGGCGATATCGAGGCCATCAAAAAGTACCAGCCGCAAGATTGTACCACCAACCCCTCGCTGATTCTCAAAGCCTCGCAGCTTGAGGGTTATCAAGGGCTGATGCAGGAAGCTAAGGGCTGGGTCAAGTCCGGCGAAAGTGCCGATGATGTCATCGACAAACTGACCGTGAGCATCGGCACCGAGCTGACCAAGATCGTGCCCGGCTACGTCTCCACCGAAGTGGACGCCCGATTGTCGTTCGACAAGGACGCCGCTCTGGCCCGCGCCCGCCATCTGATCAGGCTCTACGAGGACAACGGCGTAGGCCGCGAGCGCATCCTGATCAAGCTGGCTTCGACTTGGGAAGGCATTCAGGCTGCCGAGATCCTCAAGAAAGAAGATATCCGCTGCAACATGACGCTGATCTTCGGCTTAGAGCAGGCCATCGCCTGCGCCCAAGCCGGAGCTTACCTGATCTCGCCGTTCGTGGGGCGCATCACCGACTGGTACAAGAAGTCGACTGGAACCAAGGATTACCCGATTGATCAGGATCCCGGCATCCAGTCGGTCAAGGCCATCTACAAGCATTTCAAAGAGCACGGTTACGAGACCATCATCATGGGCGCGTCGTTCAGAAGTGCTGCTCAAGTCGAAGCGCTGGCCGGCTGTGACCGCCTGACCGTCAGCCCACAGCTCCTCGGCGAACTGGCCGAAGACCACTGCAAGCTCGAGCGCCAGCTCACGCCCAGCGGCGGTAAAAGCAGCGACACCCCCGTCACCGAAGCCGATTACCGATGGAGCCTCGCCGAAGACGCGATGGCGGGCGAGAAGCTCAACGAGGGCATCCGGATGTTCCATCTCGACACCCAGAAACTTAAAGACCTGCTGACCGGCGGCCAAGCTGAGTCGGCAGGCAAGCAGCCGGTGGCCAAGACCGGAGCGTAAGTTCCCACTTGCTCAGCCAGCCGCGTACTTGACCGATGAGTACGCGGCTGGCCCCTTGACAGGTTGCCCGCCCGCCTGTTAGAATGACTGGCTGCTAGTCATGATGGGCTGGTTTAGGGGAGCTGTTTTGAGTGAGGCACTCCACAATTAAGGGTTTAGTTTACTGGAGAGAAGGCACGCGCCTTGTCTCCCCGCGCCGTGTTTAGGGCCGCCTGAAGGCCCACACAGCGCCGATGTGATCCCTTTTCCTTTCCGCTTCTCCTTGCCCTGCTGTTACCCAGAGGGCCACCCGTGAGGTTGGCATGAAGCCACGCATCGAGCGATTCGGCGAGATTCAAGAAGTCATTAAACTGCCCACCCTGACCGAAATTCAGGTCAATTCATTCAGTACCTTTTTGCAAGAAGGCCGTCCAATCAATGACCGCTTGAATGCGGGCTTGCAGGGCGCGTTCCGCGAAGTGTTTCCGATTGACGAAACCGAGAAAGGGCGCTCCACTGGCCTTGTTTTAGATTACTTAGAGTACCGCCTCGGCGATCCGGTGTATACCCCCGAAGAGTGCCGTGAAAAAGATTTGACGTACCAAGCGCCTCTTTACGCCAAGCTGCAACTCATCCACAAAGACAGCGGCTTGATCAAAGAAGATCAGGTGTTCCTCGGTGACCTCCCACTGATGACCGGCGACGGTTCGTTCGTCATCAACGGTGCAGACCGCGTGGTCATTTCGCAGATTCACCGCAGCCCCGGCGTGTATTTCACCACCAATTACAAGGGCCTCAAGAAGTACTACACGGCGGCCATCATCCCGATGCCCAAGCGCGGTCCCTGGATCGAGCTGGAATACGCGGGCGGCATCTTAGAGATGAAGGTCAACAAGCGTAAATTCCCGGTGGCGATGTTGCTGCGCGTTCTCGGCTACGACGATGCCAGCCTCAAAGCGCTGTTCAGCGAGTTTGAGCCGGATATCGAACTTCCCGAAGACAAAACGGCAGGCATGGGCGCAGACGAAGCCCTGCTCCGCCTGTTCACGGTGCTGCGCCCCGGCGACCCACCCAAGCGCGATAAGGCCACCCAGTACCTCTACGGCCTTTTGGCCGATCCCAAGCGCTACGACCTCGGCGCTCCGGGCCGCTTCAAGATGAACACCAAGCTGGGCATCAAGCGCGACGACAGCACCCTGCTCAACTTCGTGGACGGCAAGTTCACCGACGCGGGCCTGATCGACACCATCCGCTACCTGATGGCGCTGACCAACGGCCAAACCGAGTCCACCGTGGGCGCGGACGCTGACGGCGTGGCGATCACCGTGCCGGTTCGCCCCGACGACATCGACCACCTCGGCAACCGCCGCGTGCGTACCGTGGGTGAACTGCTAGCCGATCAGCTCCGCGTGGGTCTTGGCCGGATGGCGCGTGGTGTGCGTGAGCGCATGCTGCTCGGCAACCCCGACGCCGCTACCCCCACCAAGCTGGTCAACAACCGCCCCATCGTGGCGGCCATGCGCGAGTTCTTCGGACGCTCGCAGCTCAGCCAGTTCAAAGATCAAACCAACCCGCTCTCCGACTTGCGCCACAAGCGCCGCATCTCGGCGCTGGGGCCGGGCGGACTGACCCGCGAACGTGCCGGATTCGATGTGCGCGACGTTCACCGTACCCACTACGGGCGCATCTGCCCGATTGAAACGCCGGAAGGCGCGAACATCGGTTTGATCAGCTCGCTGGCCAGCTACGCCAAGGTCAATCCGCTGGGCTTTATCGAAGCGCCTTACCGCCGCGTGGAAAATGGCCGTGTTACCGACGACGTGCAGTACATGACCGCCGACATTGAAGACCGCTACGCCGTAGCGCAGGCCAACACCCGCCTGAATGCCGACGGCACCTTTGCTGAAGAGCGCGTCCTTTGCCGCAAAAGCGGCGATCCCAGCTTCTACGAGCACGCCGACGTGCAGTACATGGACGTGTCGCCCAAGCAGATCGTTTCGATCAACACCTCGCTGATCCCCTTCCTTGAGCACGATGACGCCAACCGCGCCCTGATGGGTTCGAACATGCAGTCGCAGGCCGTGCCGTTGATCCGCGCCCAGAGCCCCGCTGTGGGCACCGGCGTCGAGGAGCGCGTCATCACCGACTCGGGAACGAGCGTGGTGAGCGACGTGACCGGCACCGTCACTTACGTGGACGCCCGCAACATTCAGGTCACGCTGAGCGAAGACGCGCCCAACATCGATTACGTCAAGGGCAATGTCCGCACCTTTGAGCTGGTGCGCTTTACCCGCTCCAACCAGGGCACCAACCTCGATCAGCACCCCACCGTCTCGTTCGGGGACGAAGTCACGGCGGGTCAGGTCATCGCCGACGGCCCCGCTTCCGACATGGGCCGCCTGGCACTGGGCCAGAACATCACCATCGCCATCATGCCGTTTGACGGTTTTAACTTCGAAGACGCCATCTGCATCTCCGAAGGGCTGACCCGCAAGGACTTCTACACCTCGGTTCACATCGAGAAAGACGAAGTGGAAGCCCGCGACACCAAGCTCGGGCCGGAGAAAATCACCCGCGACATCCCCGGACTCTCGGAAGCCGCCCTGCGCGACCTCGACGAGGACGGCATCGTGCGCGTCGGAGCCGACGTCAAACCCGGCGATATTCTGGTCGGCAAGACCAGCTTTAAGGGCGAGTCCGAGCCCACCCCCGAAGAGCGTTTGCTGCGCTCGATCTTCGGCGAGAAGGCGAGAGAAGTCAAAGACACCTCGCTGCGGGTGCAGTCGGGTCAGGGCGGCGTGGTCGTCAAGACCGTGCGCTTCCGCCGTGCCGACGAGGGCGTAGACCTCAAGCCCGGCGTCAGAGAAGTGGTTCGCGTTTACGTGGCCCAGAAGCGTCAGATGCAGGTGGGCGATAAGGTCGCCAACCGCCACGGCAACAAGGGCGTCGTCTCCAAGATTCTGGCTCCCGAAGATATGCCGTACCTCGAAGACGGCACGCCCGTCGATCTGGTGTTCAACCCGCTGGGCGTGCCTTCGCGCATGAACTTGGGTCAGATTTTGGAGACCCACCTCGGCGAAGTGGCTCGTCTGACCGGTCAGAAATTCGTGACTCCGGTGTTCGACTCGGCCACCGAAATCGCCATCAAGGAAATGCTGGAAGTCGCTGCCGCCGAGCGCCTTCAGGCCCGCAAAGACGAGGGTTTCGACCTCGACAAGCGTGAGCAGGAAGTGCTCGACCGCGCCGGGAAGCTCGGCGTGATCGACCAGCCTGCGGGCGAGTACGAAAAAGCCCAGCGCCAGCTCTCGCGCACCGGCAAGAGCATCTTGTATGACGGACGCAGCGGCGAGCCGATCAGCGGCCCCGTGGTGGTCGGCACCATGTACGTGATGAAGCTGTATCACATGGTGGAAGACAAGTTGCACGCCCGCAGCACTGGTCCCTACAGCCTGATTACCCAGCAGCCGCTGGGCGGCAAGGCGCAGTTCGGCGGCCAACGCTTCGGCGAAATGGAAGTCTGGGCGCTTGAAGCCTACGGCGCGGCCCACACCCTCCAGGAAATGCTGACCATCAAGTCCGATGACATCGACGGACGCGACGCGGCTTACCAGAGCATCGTTAAGGGTGAAGAAGTCTCGGGCAGCACCATCCCCGAATCGTTCAAAGTGCTGGTCAAAGAACTTCACTCGCTGGGTCTGGACGTGGAAGTGCTCGACCGTCACGACAAGAACGTGGACATCTTCGAAGGGATGTTGCCCAAGCGGTAAACCCCCTCCGCTGCGCGGCTCTACGAGTCCCGCCCCTCTCCACAAGTACCAGTAAGGGGGCGAAAGCGCGGCGGAACAGCCCACTTGGGTCAAGTTTCCCTTTTAAGGGCAGAGGAGTTTCCTTTGCCCCCACCCCTTCTCTCAAGGAGCAACCATCTTGAAAGATTTCAGTAAAGTCAAAATTGCCATTGCCAGCCCCGCCAAAATGCGCGAGTGGAGCTTCGGCGAAGTCGAAAAACCCGAAACCATCAATTACCGCACCCTCAAGCCCGAGCGCGAAGGTCTCTTTGACGAGCGCATCTTTGGGCCCATCAAGGACTATGAGTGCGCCTGCGGCAAGTACAAGCGCCAGCGCTACGAAGGCAAAGTCTGCGAGCGCTGCGGCGTGGAAGTCACCAGCAGCAAAGTCCGGCGCTACCGGATGGGCCACATCGACTTGGCGACCCCCGCCGCGCACATCTGGTATGTCAAAGACAGCCCCAGCAAAATCGGCACGCTGCTTGACCTCTCGGCAGCCCAGCTTGAAAAAGTGCTGTACTTTTCCAGCTACCTGGTGACCAATGCCCGTAACGCCCAGAAAGATGGCCGCCCCCTCAAGCGCGGTGAACTGCTGAGCGACGACGAGTACCGCGAACTCCGCAATGGCCGTCAAGAAACCTACACCTTACAGGGCGGCATCGACGCGCTTATCCGCGACGGCGAGTATGTCACCAAGGGCCAGAGCCTCGGCGGCAACGTCGTAGCCAAGATGGACGGCCTGGCTCAGTACCGCTTCCCGCGCCGCGCCGAGATCGCTTACAACGAAGTCGCTGAAGCGTCTTTGCCGCTGCCGGCCGACGTGCTTGTCGATCAAGAGGCCTTCCGCGCCGGTGAGATTCTGGCTGAGCTTGAAAGCGACGTTCAGATTGTCGCGCCTATCGCTGCCACCGCTTTCCTACACGACCTCGGCGAAGACTCGGTGATGGTGGAACTGCGCGAAGGCGTGGAAGCTCCTCCTGCCGTAGACGAAGAAGAAGAAGGTGCGGAGAAAACGCAGGTCGCTCCCGAACTCGGCGCGATCCTGGCCCGCGTGTACATTCCGCACGGCATGGACGTGCAAGTGGCACAGGGCGAAATCGTCGAAGCCGGAGCGGTGCTGGCCACTGCCGTCTCGGGCGCTCGCCTGCGTGTCAGCCGCGATAGCAAGCTCAGCGACGTCAAGCTCGGCAAAAAAGCCGACAGCAACGTGACTGTTCACTGGATGCGTACCGGCGAATATCCGATCAACCCGACCATGCACGTTCTGGTGGCCGACGGCAGCACCGTCAAGAAAAACCAAAAAGTCATCGGCGCGATTGACAAGGCCGAAGAAATCATCGCCGAAGCGGGCGGCGTCATCACCCTTCACGCCCCGGCCAGCATCATCGTCAGCAAGGCCAAAGTGTACAGCTACACCGATGAGCCGCTGGTGGTCAACGGCGACCGCGTCGAACCCGGCGACGAGTTGGCCGATTCCGGCAACCTCAAGAGCGAGATTTCTGGTCGCATCGAAATCGACCTCGTCCGCAAGCAGGTTCGCGTGATCGAGTCCTACGATTTCGATGCCAAAATGGGCGCGGAAGCGGTCAAGGAACTGCTCGACGATCTCGACTTGCCCACCCTGGAAGCCGAACTCGGCGAGGTGATGAAGGACAACAGCCGCCACAAGCGTGCCAAGGCCCGTAAGCGCCTCGAAGTCACCCGCAGCTTCATCTCCAGCGGCAACCACCCCTCGTGGATGATTCTGGCCACCGTGCCGGTCATGCCGCCTGATCTGCGCCCGATGGTGCAGGTGGACGGCGGGCGCTTCGCCACCTCTGATTTAAATGATTTGTACCGCCGCTTAATCAACCGCAACAACCGCCTCAAGAAACTGATGGGTCAAGGCGCTCCCGACATGATCATCCGCAACGAAAAGCGGATGCTTCAGGAAGCCGTGGACGCTTTGATCGACAACGGACGGCGCGGCAGCCCCGTGACCAACCCCGGTTCTGACCGTGCTCTGCGCTCGCTGACCGATCTTCTCGGCGGCAAGCAGGGCCGTTTCCGCCAGAACCTGCTCGGCAAGCGCGTGGACTACTCGGGCCGCTCGGTGATCGTGGTCGGCCCGCAGCTCAAGTTGCACCAGTGCGGTGTGCCCAAGCGCATGGCTCTTGAACTCTTCAAACCTTTCTTGTTCAAGGTGCTGGAAGAAAAGGGCGAGGTCACCAACATCAAGCAGGCCCGCAAGATGCTGGAGCGCTACCGCGACACCCGCGACAGCGTCTGGGACGCTCTCGAAGAAGTGATCGAAGACAAGGTGGTGCTGCTCAACCGCGCCCCGACGCTTCACCGCCTCGGCATTCAGGCGTTTGAGCCGATTTTGGTGGAAGGTCAGTCCATTCAGCTTCACCCGCTGGTCTGTGAGGCCTTCAACGCCGATTTCGACGGCGATCAGATGGCGATTCACGTCCCGCTCTCGGCGCAGGCGCAGGCCGAAGCCCGCATTCAGATGCTTTCGTCTCATAACCTGCTCTCGCCCGCCAACGGCGAGCCGAACGTCAAGCCCAGCCGCGACATCATCTTGGGTATTTTTACCCTGACGCAGCTCCGCAAAGACAACCTCGGCAAGGGCAGCGCCTTTGACAACGAGCAAGCCGTGCTGGACGCCCTCGAAGGTGGTAAAGTGGCCCTCAATAGCCACGTGACCCTGCGCGGCGCGGACATCACGCCCGGCCTGATCAAGTACCACTTCTCCAGCCCTGACGAAGCAATTCTGGCGGTTGAGGGCGGCGGCATCGATTACCAAGATCACGTGCGGATTCGCTTAAACGGCGAAATCTACGACACCTCGGCGGGACGTGTGATGTTCCGGCGCATCGTGCAGGAAGCGCTGGGCACGCAGGGCCACTTGATCGACGAGCTGGTCAATCTTCATACCGCTTACGAAAAAGACTCGCTGCGCGACATGATCATGACCTGCTTCAAGCAGCTCGGCGTGGAAGCCACCGCCAAATTGCTCGACGCCCTCAAGGACAGCGGTTTTAAGCTGTCGACCACCTCGGGCATCACCATCGGCATCGACGACATCGTGATTCCGCCGACCAAAGACGCCATCTTGGCCGACGCCGATATCAAGCTCAGGGAAATCGAGCAGAACTACGAGTTCGGCTTCATGACCGAAGAAGAGCGCTACAAGCAGGTCGTGACGCTTTGGAACGACACCACCGACGACGTGAAAAACGAAGTCTTCAAGAACTTCGAGGCCAACTACCCGTTCAATCCGCTGTGGATCATGTCGCAGTCGGGCGCTCGTGGTAACCCGCAGCAGATCCGTCAGCTCGCCGGGATGCGCGGCCTGATGGCCCGACCCGACGGCAGCACCATCGAAGTGCCGATCAAGGCGTCTTTCCGCGAGGGCCTGACCGTGCTGGAATACTTCATCAGCACCCACGGCGCTCGTAAGGGCGGCGCAGACACCGCGCTCCGCACTGCCGATTCCGGCTACCTGACCCGCAAACTGGTCGACGTGGCCCACGAAGTCGTCGTCCGCGACGTGGACTGCGGAAGCACCGACTACACCATGATTCCGCTCGGTCACGTGGACGAGCGCAGCGGCGAGTGGCGTGCCCGCAAAGCCAGTGAGATCGAAACCAGCATCTACGGCCGCACCCTGACCGCCGATGTAGAAATTGACGGCCAAGTCATTCCCGAAGGCCACATGCTCAGCCTTGAAGACGTCAAGCTGATCACCACCAATGCTAAAGCGCTGGGCGAAGTGTATACCCGTACCCCGCTCAACTGTAAGGTCAAGGCGGGCGTCTGCCAGAAGTGCTACGGCTACGACCTCTCGCAGGCCAAGCCGGTCAGTATGGGCGAAGCGGTGGGCGTGGTCGCGGCGGAAAGTATCGGCGAACCCGGTACCCAGCTCACCATGCGTACCTTCCACACTGGCGGCGTGGCAGGCGGCGGCGACATTACGATGGGTCTGCCCCGCGTGATCGAGCTGTTCGAGGGCCGCAAGCCCAAATCTCAAGCTGTGGTCGCTGACCGCGACGGCGTCATCCGCATTGAGGAAGAGGACGAGCGCTACCTGATCCGCATTGACGCCGACGACGAGCAGTACAGCTCCAAAACCGCCACCAAGATCGGTAAGGCCCTGCGCATGATCGTCAAAGACGGCGACCGCGTGGAAGCCGGACAGCCGATCACGCGCGGAGCCATCAACCCGCACGACTTGCTGCTCTACAAAGACACCGACGCCGCTCAGCGTTACTTGGTGGAAGAAGTGCAGCGCGTCTACCGCTCGCAGGGCGTGAAGGTTCACGACAAGCACATCGAAGTGATCGTGCGCCAGATGCTGCGCTACGTCGAGATCGTCGACGGCGGCGACACCACCCTCCTCGAAGGCCAGACCGTCGAGCGCTGGGAAGTCGAGCAGGCCAACGCCGCGCTCGCGGAAGACAAAACCCAGAGCTCTTGGAAGCCGGTGCTTTTGGGCATCACCAAGAGCAGCCTGACCACTAAGTCGTGGCTGTCTGCGGCCAGCTTCCAGCACACCACCCACGTCCTGACCGAAGCCAGCATGCGCGGCCAGGTCGACGAGTTGATCGGCCTCAAGGAAAACGTCATTCTCGGCAAGCTGATTCCGGCAGGCACGGGTCTGGACATCGTGCGGAATATGCAGGTCGCCGATGACCGCACTCTGGAGAAGTACGGCGAGAACGTGGAGCCGGTCAGTGCTCCGCGCCCCGAGTCGTTCAACTACCCGGTGCAGCCCGGCGCGAACGACTGAGTTTTTAAACCGTAAGCCTCACGCTAGAGCCCCCGCCCTGAACATGGGTGGGGGCTTTTTTGGGTTGGGTGGGTGAAGTGGGAGGCTGAGCAATCCTCTCATGAATCCGCCGGCGTTTCGTCCACCAGCAGCCCCGCGTAGTAAACCCCCAGCGCTTCCAAAAACCGCATTTCCTCGCGGGTGGTTAGGGCCGACAAGCTCGACTCAATGCTCAGCAGCACCGCGCCGTAAGCCAGAGCCGCCGCGCCCGCGACAGCCAGCAGCACCGGCCCCAGCGCTGACACTTGGCTCAGCAGTTCTTGCCGGAGCAGCCCCGATGCGCCGATCCAGATGCTGGCCATCACCAGAAGCGAAACGGCCAGATACAAACTCCGCATGGCCCGCTGCAAGAATCGGGTGCGGCGGCTCAGGCGCGGGAGTTGCCCCAAAATCATCCGTTTCTCGTTTTTGGCCAGCGGTTCTTGCTGCCCTTCCGGCGTCACCAGCACTTTGAAACGGGCTGTCAGTGCCCGCACGCGGTCGGTGGCGCGGCCCAGCCGGGAACTGGTGCTCATCAGCAGCGTGCCCGCACCGGAGATCAGCACGGCGGGCGTAATCATGGCGCTCAAAACAGTGGTGGCGGCGTCCATGCTGGGCAGTCTAGCGGCCCCCGCCTCCTATTTCTCGCGCAGCAAGTCCCCCGCGATAATCAATTTCTGAATCTCGGAGGTGCCCTCGTAAATTCTGAGCAATCTCTGATCGCGGTAAAAGCGCTCAAACGGCGCGTCTTTCATGTAGCCGACGCCGCCCGCCACCTGCACGGCTTTGTCGGCCACCCGTGAGAGCGCTTCGGTGGCGTGATACTTGGCCACACTCGCCATCCGGCGCACGTCTTGGCCCGCGTCCACCATCCAGGCGACTTTTTGCCACAGCAGGCGCGAGGTCTGAATGTCCACTTCCATTTCGGCCAGCATAAACTGAACCGCTTGAAAAGTGCTGATCGGTGCGCCGAACTGCTCGCGGCCTTTGGCATGGGCCACACTCAAATCGAGCAGGCGCTGCATGGCTCCAGTGCTGCGGGCGGCGATTCCGACGCGGCCATTGGTCAAAATCCCCAGCGCCTCGCGGTAGCCCAAGTCCAGTGGCCCCAGCAGGTTCTCCGCCGGAATTTCGGCATTGTCGAACACGACTTCCGCCGACAGCGCTCCTTTCTGGCCCATCTTCTCGTCAATTTTGCCGACGCTGACGCCCGGCATCGACGGCTCAACCAGAAAAGCGCTCATGCCCTTGCTGCCTTTGGCCGGGTCGGTGATGGCGATGACCGTCAGGATCCCGGCAATCGGCGCGTTGGAGATGTAGTGCTTGGTGCCGTTGAGGATGTAGGTGTCGCCCTTTTTCTCGGCTCGGGTGCGGATATTGGCCGCGTCGGAACCGCTGCTCGGCTCGGTGATGGCAAAGCCCGCGATGCACTCGCCCGCCGCCATACGCGGCAAATATTTGGCTTTTTGCTCAGGCGTGCCCAGCTTGACCAGCCCCGAAGTGCCGATGCTGGCGTGGGCCGAAACCATCCCGCCAAAGCCCATGTGCCCTTGCCCCAGCGCTTCGTAGACGGCGCAGCGGCCCAGCATCCCCAGCCCGACGCCGCCGTATTCTTCGGGAATAGACAGCCCGAACAACCCCAGCTCGGCGGCCTGCCGGATGAGTTCCGGCGGCACCTGATTGGTGGCTTCGATCTCGTGGGCGCGGGCTTCAACAACGTTGAGGGCAAAAGCGCGAATGTGCGTCTGCATTTCTCGCAAATCGGCGGGCAGGGTGAAATCCATGGGTAAACCTCCGGGGAGTTTGTTTCGGCAAAGTTGGTTTGACTTGGAGCGGGGCGTGAACTGCGTTGTATCACTTTCGCGCCCCTCCTTTAATGAATTGCACAATAAGCTCCCATTTACGCCGGTCTCGGCCTTGCAGCACGGCTTTGAGCGCTCACGGTTTGACCTTGGGGAGCGCGGCGATTAGACTCAGTTCAAATCCACTTTTACCGCTCTTGACCTGCCTCTCACGCTCACGCTTTGCTGATAAGGAGTTGTCTCCTGCCCATTTCGTTTTCTGACACCGCTCCACCTGTTTTGCATCATCCGGCGCTCATCCCGGCGGTGCTCCGCCGTCCACAAGCTGCGCCGGAGCAGTTCGAGGCGCTGACCGGCCTCACGCCAGCTGCGTTTGAAGCGCTGGTGCGAAAGGCCGCGCCGCTCTACCGCCAGAGCGAGGCGCTGCGGCTGGGCGGGCGACTGCGGCAGCGCTCGCTGGGCGCGGGGCGCAAGTTCGAGCATCCCCTCGCCGAGCGTCTGGCGGTGCAGCTCGTCTTGCGGCACGCCCGCCCCACCCAAAAACTGCTCTCGCGCATCACCGGCTTTACCGAAAGCACCCTCAGCCGCGACGCTCGGCGCTTGGCCGCCGTTTTGCCGCCCGTGTCGCCGCCCACCCAGCTACAGTCCACACAGCCACCATCTACCCAGTCACCGTCTACCCAGCCGTCTGCGCTCAGTTTGCCCGCTTGCCCGGCTCCTTTGCGCCGCTCGGCCCGCGAACTGCTGAGCTTGCTGAGCCGCCCCACTCCTCCGGAGGTTGTATGACCCACTACTGGCCCGCCCACATGACCAAGCGTCTCCACGTACCGCGCACCTCGCTCGCTCAAAATTTGCAGTTCAGCGCCCTGAAGTACCCCGACAAACCCGCGCTGTATTTTTACGGCCAGACCACCAGCTACGACCAGCTTTTCGAGCGCTCGCGCCGCCTCGCGTCGCACCTCAAAGCTCAGGGCATTCAAAAAGGCGACCGGGTGCTGATCTGGATGCAGAACTCACCGCAGTGGGCGGTGGCCGCGCACGCCGTTTGGGTGCTGGGTGGCGTGGTGGTGCCGCTCTCGCCGATGCTGCAAGCCCGCGAGTTGGCGTTCTTTTTACAAGACGCCGGTATCAAAGTCGGCGTGCTGGGCGCGGAGCTGTACGCCAAGGCGCAGGAAGCGGGCCTGAGTCATGCCGTCGTCGCCAATCTGGGCAGTGAGATGGAAGGCAGCGCGGTGCCTCTGCCCGCTGGACTCGACGTTGCGGTGACGCTGCGGGCAGGCGACGTGCTCTACGAAGACGCCCTGAAGGCCGAACTGGCCGACCTGACCCCGCTCGACTCCGACGACTTGTGCGTGATGCCCTACACCAGCGGCACCACCGGCCTGCCCAAAGGCTGTATGCACACGCATTCCACCGTGCAGGCCAACGTGGTCGGCTCGGTGGTGTGGGCCAGCACCAATGTAGAAGACGTGGTGTTGGCGGCCCTGCCTTTTTTTCACGTCACCGGCTTTATCAACAGCCTCCTCTCGGTGCTGTCGGGCGGCGGTAAAGTGGCGATCATGGCCCGCTGGGATCGCCAACTGGCTCAGGAACTGATTCGCGATCAGGGCGTCACCGTTTGGACGAACACCGCTACCATGGTCATCGATTTGATGGCCAACCCGGCGTTCGATCCGGCCAACCTGAGAACCATCCGCACCATGACCGGCGGCGGGGCGTCGCTGCCCGCAGCGGTGGGTCAGCGTCTGCTCGACCAGACCGGCATCACCTTCACCGAGGGCTACGGCCTGACTGAAACGATGGCCCAGAGCCACTCCAACCCGGTCAGCCGCCCCAAATTCCAGTGCCTCGGCATTCCGCTTTTCAATGTGGACGCCCGCATCGTGGACTTGGACAGCGGCGAACTGATGAACACCGGCGAAATCGGTGAAATCGTCATCAGCGGGCCGCAGGTGATGCAGGGTTACTGGAACCGCCCCGACGAAAATGCCAAGGCCTTTAGTGAGATTGACGGCGTGCGCTTTTTTCACAGTGGCGACTTAGGCTATAGGGACGAAGAGGGCTACTTTTTCTTCACCGACCGGCTCAAGCGCATGGTCAATGTCTCGGGCATGAAAGTCTGGCCCGCCGAGGTGGAAAACGTGCTGCACGGCCACCCCGCCATCCAGGAAGCCTGCGTGATCGCCTTGCCCGACGAGCGCAGCGGCGAACGCGCCCGCGCTCTGGTGGTTTTGCGGGCTGGGCAAATGGCCGATCCCAAAGACATCGAGAGCTGGGCCAGAACGCAGATGGCCGCTTACAAAGTGCCGCACGACTACCAATTTGTAGAAGCGCTGCCGCGTGGCCCCACCGGAAAAGTCGCTTGGAGGCCCCTTCAGGAAGCGGCGCGGGCCGAGCTGGCCGCAGCAGCGGGGAAATAGAACAGGAGGGGAGAGCCGCTGAGCGCCCGCTGCCTTCCTGGTCAGCGGGCGTCAGCCGCTGTTCAGGCCGCTATGCTCTAAGCCATGCTGACTGCCCTGCTCACCGTGGTGCTGCCAGTGCTGCTGATTTTGGGCTTTGGCGCTTTGGTCGGCAACCGGCTGGCGCTCGACAACCTCACCATCAACCGCCTCAACTTGTACTTGCTGACGCCCGCGCTGGCGCTCAACTCGCTGCTGCACCTCGAAGTCAAGGCGGGCAGCCTGACACTGCTGGTGCTGGCCTATTTTGTGCTGTCGGCTGTGGGGGTGCTGCTGGGGTATCTGGCCGCCTTCCGGCAACCCAGCGCCACCCGGCGGGCGGTGATGGCCAGCGTGGCGATTGGCAACAACGGCAATTACGGTTTGCCGGTGGCCCTTTTCGCGCTGGGGCAAGCCGGATTTGACCAAGCCCTGGTCATCTACCTTTCCAGCGTGCTGCTGACCTTTACGGCGGGGCCGCTGATTTTCGGCGGGGGCGGCGGGATCGGGCCGACTTTGCGGGGCGTCTTCAAATTGCCGGTGGTGTGGTGCATCGCGCTGGCGCTGACGATGCGCGGCCTGCATCTTCAATTGCCCACCGGCCTAGACAGGGGGCTGGGCCTGCTTTCCGGCGCGACCTTGCCGATGGTGCTGCTGTCGCTGGGGGTGCAGCTCGGCACCGGGGGCCGCCCCAAACTGAGCTTTCCAGTCTGGCTGGCCAGCGGGCTGCGGGTGCTGGTGATGCCGGTCTTGGGACTGCTGATCGGCTACTTCATCGGCCTGCGCGGGCTGCACCTTCAGGGCTTGGTGCTGTCTTCGGCCATGCCGACTGCCGTCAACGCCTTCGTGCTGTCCAAGGAATACCGCGCCGACAGCGGCACGGTGGCCTCGGTGGTGGTCGTCACCACGGTGCTGAGCATCCTTGGCGTGGCGCTGGTGGTGCCGCTGCTGGGACGGCTGCCTTGAGGCGCGGCTCCTGCGCTTCTCAGTAGCTCAGTGCAGCCGAGCGAGGCGCTGGCGGCGGTGGCAGGTGCATAATCTAAAGTGTGTCTGAGCCGACTGTCTCCAGTTTGCCCAAAACTGACTTGCCCGAAATAGACCCAGCAGAAGCCCAAAATTACCGCTGGGGCATCGTCAACGGCTTTTTGGCTTCTACCGGCGACGGCTTTTTTAATGCCTCGGTGGTGCTGGCGGGCTTTGCTGCGCGGCTGGGAGCGTCCAATGCCGTCATCGGCCTCCTGCCCGCCATCGCGCAGGGCGGCTGGATGCTGCCGCAGATTTTGGTGGCGGCCAAGGTGCGGGCGCTGCCTTACAAGCTGCCGGTCTACCGCTCCTCGGCCAGTGTCCGCATCGGCTCTTACCTGGCGATGGTGCTCATCACGGCTTTTTTGTGGGAGTCTCCGGCGCTGTGCCTGAGCCTTTTTATTGCCACCATGAGCGTCAATGCGCTGGCGTCGGGCGTGTCGGGTTTGCCGTTTTTGGAAGTGGTCAGCAAAACCGTACCGCCGCAGCGCCGGGCGGCTTACTTTGGCCTGCGGAACTTGGGCGGCGGGCTGCTGGCCTTCGCGGCGGGCCTGATCGTGCGCTGGATTTTGGGGTCGGGTCTGGCCTTTCCCTACACCTACGTGCTGATTTTCTCGCTGGCCACCGTGGCCTACACCATCGCTTACACCGCCTTTGGCAAAGTGCAGGAGCCGCCCGACGAAGTGCAGCCCGTCTCCGACATTCGCCAAGAACTCCGCGCCATTCCGCAACTCCTGCGCCTCGACGCTCACTTCCGGGCTTTTCTTAGCGTCCGGCTGATTTTGGCGTTTGCCAGCATGGCCGACCCGTTTTACACCGTGTATGCCCTGCGTGAATTGCAGGTGCCCAGCAGTATGCTCGGCGTGTTTTTGATGACCATCACGGGGGTCGCGCCGCTGTCGAACTTGCTGTGGCGCTCCGTGGCCGAGCGCAAAGGCTCACGCCGGATCATCCGGTATTCGGCGGCGGCGGCGTTTCTGGCTCCGCTGATCGCTCTGGGGCTGGGCTGGTGGTTTGGGCCGTCGCACGCGGGCAGCGAAATCAGCAGCGCGGCGCGGGAGAGTCAAGTTGGTTGGCTGTATCTGGCGGTGTTCGTGATGTCCAGCGTGGCGGCTCAGGGCTTTAATTTGGGCCACACCAACCACCTGCTCAACATTTCGCCGCCGCACAGCCGCAGCCGCTACATTGGCACGCTCAACACCTTGGTGGGGTTGGCGCTGTTCGCTCCGGTGTTGGGGGGCGTGATTGCGGATCAGACGAGCTACTCAGTGGTGTTTTGGTTGTCGGCGGCCTTGTTTGCGGCGGCTTGGTGGCAGTGCGGGAAGTTGCGGCGGGATGCTTAGATTGGGTTGGAAGGTGTTTTGAGGCTTGAAATTTGGGCTTTTGCTTTTGCTTCTTGCTTTTGCCCACCCCCCAGCCCCCTCCCGGTAGGGAGGGGGAGCAGCTCGCTCCGCTCAGGATGGAGCTTCCGGCTTTTTTGGTGGCTACTTGCGCCAATTTTCCAGGCTGTGGGGCGTTGCCGGAGTGGGCGCTGTGCGAAAGGCCTGCTCATAATGGGCAAGCTGGAAGGCGGTGATTGACTCTGCTTCGGCCTTTTGTGGCCGTATGATGAGTCATGAGCCGACCTGACGTGGAGAAATTGACTGATCAACTCCTCCAATTCCTCGATGAAGAAAAGATCGTCGCCAATCCCAATTTCACGGAGGAATTATACAAAAGTGGAGTTTACTCGGTCATAGATTGCGTATTTAGCTCCATGGCAGTCCATAAGACTGTTGTAGTTCCGGCTATAAACAGATTTAGAAAGAATCAGAGTCTTCAGGATATACCGGAGCTGAAATTCACTAGTTACCTAGAATATGCTAGAGCTGATTTAGAAAGGCCTACAAAAGAGCGTTTTGATGAGATAGCCTCTAAAGACTTCGATTATCGGGGAGTTATAGCGGGCCGACGGAAAGTTGAGGTGGTCTACGATGTCTGCCAGAGATTCGTACATAAAGGCCTGGAGACTATTCACGACGTTCAAGCTTTACCCAAGGGTGAGCCATTCACCTGCGAGAGTCCTGGCACACAGGGCGAACTGGAAAAGTTTGTCATGGGTGGAATCGCTGGAGTTGCTGGATATGACTCGCCAAATGTGAAAGTGAGAGGAATTGGATTGGCGTTAGGAGCTTATCTGGTCCTTCTTCTGGGTGACGAAACTTTCGTCAAACCGGACACGCAATTATTCAAGGTGATGGGCCGAATTGGTAGATGGTCGCCTAGAGCAAGTAACGTGGAAGATTTTCAGTTGGTTCGTCAAGCGATTTCCTGCGCGGCGGCCCAGCGGGATGTAACGCCCGCCAGTCTTGACAATGCACTGTGGGCTTACCAATCAGGACTTCAAAAAACGGCCAGCACAAAAGTGGCTCTCATATAACCCTTCTCCCGTCCTGACCGCTCGTTCGGGGTTCATTGTCCTGAGCGCGGAGCCTAGACTGCCCACATGGAATACCGCAACATACACGGCACGGATCTCAACGTCAGCGCCCTCGGCTTCGGCGTTTGGACAGTCGGCACGACTTGGTGGGGCGTCAAAGACGAGCAGATGGGCGAGCAACTTCTGCGCCGCGCTTACGATTTGGGCGTCACCTTTTTTGACAACGGTGATACCTACGCTTCCGGCAAGGCCGAGGAACTCCAGCGCCGAGCGTTAGGCGATGTGCGCGAGAAAATCGTGATCGCCAGCAAATTCGGCTACGACATCTACTCTAACCCCGAACGCCCCGGCCAGCAGGAGCGTCCCCACGACTGGACGCCCGCGTACCTCCGCAAGGCGCTGGAAGGCAGCCTCAAGCGCCTCGGCACTGATTACCTGGACTATTATCAGCTTCACAACCCGCGCATGAACGCCATCGAACAGGGCTCAGCGCTGGCCGACGATTTGTGGGCCGAACTGGCCAAGCTCAAGGATGAAGGGCTGATTCGTGCTTACGGCACCGCGCTGGGGCCAGCCCTCAACGAGCGGCAAATTGAAGAGAGCATTGCCACCATCGAGCAGCGGCGTGCTCCCACCCAAATTATCTATAACTTGTTAGAGCAGATCATCGGTGAGCCGCTGCTGAAGGTGGCCGAGGCCGAGCAAGTCAGCGTGATCGCCCGCGTACCGCACGCTTCGGGCCTGTTGGAAGGCTACATGACGCTGGAAACCGAGTTCGAGCCGGGCGACCACCGCAACTGGCGCATGACCACCAATGCCAAGAAAAAAGCCTGGATGGAAGACGGCCTTCAGAAAGCCGAGCAGATCGACGCGCAGTTTGTGGCGGGCAAGGGCCGCACCATCGGTCAGCTCGCCCTGCAATTCGCGCTGCACTCGCCCATGATGGCCAGCGTTTTGCCCAACATCTACAACCAGAAGGGGCTGGACGAGTACGTGGCCGCCTTCGACGCTGCCCCGCTGACAGCCAGCGAGTACGGCGGTATTCAGGCCCTCTACGCCGATAATTTCGGCCTTCAGACCAACCTGATCGGCGAGGTCGTGAAATGAGCGAGGAGCGCCCCAACCAAGCCGCCGAAACGCCGCCCGCCAAGCCCGCAGGTCGCCCCAAAATGATGGTTGACCTCGATCCCAGCGGCCAGGTCACCCAGCGCGAACCTGACCGGGCCAACCGCCAGTTTCTCAATTACGCCTTCTACAAACTTGATCCGGCTTTTCGCCGGTTGCCCCGTGACGAGCAAGCCGAAATCAAGGCCGAATTTTTGGCGGCGGCTGGCGGCTGGGTCACCGACGCGCCGCAGGAGAAGGGCATTATCCAGCGCACCTACTCGCTGATGGGCGTGCGGGCCGACGTGGACTTGATGCTGTGGCGCATCGCCTTTGACGTGCGCGAGTTTGGCGAGGCGCAGGCAAGGCTCAACCGCACCCGCTTGATGGGTTACCTGACGCAGCCGTACAACTATGTTTCGATGCAAAAGCGCAGCCAGTATGTCAACAGGGTAGAAGGCAGCGGCCACGGCTTGGAAGTGCTGCCGGGTCAGGGCCAGTTTTTGTTTATTTATCCGTTTATCAAAACCCGCCCCTGGTACAAGCTCACCCCGCATTCCCGTCAGGGCATGATGGACGAGCACATCTACGCCTCTGCACCGTTCAAGGGCGTGCGGATCAACACCAGCTATTCCTACGGCATCGATGATCAGGAATTTGTGGTCAGTTTCGATTCCGACACTCCGCAGGAATTCGTGGACCTTGTTCACCGGTTGCGCTATACCGAGGCCAGCAGTTATACCCTGCGCGACGTGCCAATGTTTACCTGCATCAAGAAAGACTTGGCGGAGATTTTGGGGGAACTGAGTTAGGGGAGAGCAGTGAGGGGAGAGGACACAGATCCCAGTTTGTTCTCCCCTCACTGCTCCTACCTGATCTCCCGCAGCCGCACGCCCAGATTCGGCAAATCCACTTCCGCCACTTGCACTCTGAGCATGGCTCCGGTGGGGGCCGCCGTACTCATCAGCGTGTCGAGGGCCAGCTCAGGAATCAGGACGGTGGCCTGCGGGCCGCGCCGCTCTACGACCTGCGCGTCCCAGATGCGCTCAGGCTGGCGTGTCAGCATGGCCAGCGTGTAGTGGCGGCGGGTGAGTCGCTCGGCGGTGCGGGTGCCTCCGGCGTTCATTTCAGCCTGGGCCACCCGCCCGGCAATTTCTCCGCCGGTCAGCCCGGTCTGCTCCTTCATGGCTGCCCGAAGCTGCTGATGCACCACCAAGTCGAGGTAGCGCCGCATCGGTGAGGTGGCCTGCGCGTAGGCGTCCAGGCCCATACCGTGATGCGCTCCCGGTGAGGGCCGGAAGCGGGTGCGGGCCAGTGTCTTGCGGCGTGCCCAGTGCGCTGGAAGGTCGTCGCCGCGCACCTCGCGGGTGGGGGCTTCTTGGGTGGCGTAAGGCAGGGCAATGTCCAGATCATCAGCGTAAATGGCGGCGGCCCAGCCTCCCAGCGTCATGCACTCCTGCACGATCAAGCGGGTTTCGGGGCGCGGCAAAGACTTGATCTCGATCTCGTCGCCGTGCAATTTAACCCGCACTTCCGGCAGATCAATGGTGAGAGCGCCCTCGGCCTCGCGCTGCTTTTTGCTGGCGAAATAGAGCTTTTGAAGCGTCACGAACGGTTCATTGCCCGCGTCCAGCCGCTCCTGCGCGGCGCTGTAACTCAGCCGCTCGGCTTTGATGGTGGTCAGTTGCACGTCCACCGTGTCGGCGTTCCACTCGGCGTCAAAGTCGATGCTGATGCTCAGCGCGGGCGAGGTGGGATGCAGGCCGAGGCCGAGCAGTTCGACCACAGCGTTGGGCACCATGCTGTAAATCCGGTCAGGCAAATACAGCGTTGCGCCGCGTGCGCGGGCGGCCATGTCCAGTGGGCTGTTCGGCTCGATCAGCGCGGCCACGTCTGCCACATGCACCCACAGCCGCCAGCCACCTTCAATCTTCTCCAAGCTGATGGCGTCGTCGGGGTCCTGGCTGCCTTCATCGTCGATGGCGTAGGCGCTGAGGTGCGTCAAATCCAGCCGTTTTTCATCGGGGAGTTCGGGAATCGGCAGATCAAGGTCGGTCAAATCTATATCTGCTCGCTCGGCATACGGCACCCGCAGCATGTCCCAAATACCGCGCCGCAGCAAAAACTCGTGGGCCACTTCGGGCGTCTCATTGAGCTTGGCTTCGCGGATCACTTTGGAGCGCTCAGCTTTGCCGCGTGCCAGCAGTTCTACTTCGGTGCGTTGGGCGGCGGTGAGTTCAGCGGGGTTTTGTGGGGCGGTCATCCGCTTAGCATAGCGGGAGCAAAGCGGGGTAGACAGGATTTGTGTATTTGTAAAGCCAGGTTTGACAATTGCTTGGCTGAGGCGTCCTCTGCGTCTCATATCTAAGCAACCTAGATGCTAAATAGAAAGTTAAACTTGACATTCTGCTAGATATGGGTTTATAAAGAGTTCAGAGGAAGGGCCACTCGGCTCATCCCATAGGTCAAAGGAGCGTATATGAACGACCAAAATCAAGGGGGGCAGAATGCGGCGAGCGCGGGCAACTCAGACGCCTTTAGGCTGCAAGTGCAGGCGCTGGTGGTGCAAGGCAAACTCACCCCCGAAGAAGCGGCCGATTTGCTGGGCGAAGGAGTAGAGACTTTTCTCAGCGCCCCGCAGCCGGAAGCGTCAACCCCTGTGGGGCTGAACAAGCCCGCTGCCGAACCGCAACCGGCCAGCGAACCGACACCAGCCACCGAATCAACACAGAGGAGCGGCTTTGGCGGCAGCATCCCCAACATTCCGGGCCTGTCCGCCGCTGCGCCGATGATCGGCAAATTGGTGAGCAAGCTGGTCAAGGAAGTCGCGCCGCACGCCGAGGGCGACACGCCCGACGATTTGCGCTTAGAGATCGCCGGTTATTCGCTGATCGTGTCCCGGGACGAAACGCTGAGCGCTCCAACGCTCAGCGGCGACACGGACGGCCTGACGCTGAGCAGCTCGCACAAAGGCTGGAAACTCAATCAGCAACACGGCCTGCGTTTCGGCAACAGGCGCGTGACGCTGAGCGTGCCGTTTGCGCCGCGCCACGTGCGGGCCGAACTGGCAGGCGGGCAACTGGTGCTGCCGGACGTGCTGGGCGAACTGCAAGTCGAAGTAGCGGGCGGCAATGTGCGGGTCGGGAACGTGGGCCACCTCAAAGCTGAGGTCAACGGCGGCAACCTGACGGCGGGCGAAGTCGGCGGCAATTTGCATCTGGAGATCAACGGCGGCAACGGCAAAATCGGGCGCAGCCAGACTTTGATTGCCGAAGTCAACGGCGGCATGCTCAACTGGTCGGGCCTGCTTAAAGAGGGCCAGCACCGCTTAGAAGTCAACGGCGGCGGAGCCAATCTCAACTTGGAGGTGGGCAGCAGCGTGCAGCTCAGCGCCGAGGTGACGGTGGGGCAACTGGTGAGCACTTTTTCTGATCAAGTCTTTCCCATCCAAAAGCGCGGCGGGATGCTGAACGCCACCTACACGGGCACGCTCGGCAGCGGCGCGGCGGGCCTGTCTTGCCAGGTTTCGGCGGGCCAAGTGCAGTTGAACGTCCAAGAAATCGAAGGAGGTGTGACCCATGCGTGAGCAAATTCGCCGGATTCTGGGCCTTGTTCATGCGGGCCGCCTCAGCAGCGAGGACGCTGCGCCGCTTCTGGCAGCCCTCCACCCCAAGCTGAATCTCACTGAAGACGCCCTCGCGCCGCTGTTCGCGCTGCTGGTCGCAGACGGTTTTGGCCCCGATAAAGTCAGCGACATTTTGTATAACCGCACTGATCCGCCCAAAGCGGCCACCAGTGCTCCGCGCCCGCCTCAAGCGCCGCCCAGCGCTCCGCAAGCGCCCAAACCCAGCTGGCTCGGCGGATTTGACGGCCTGGCCGAGCGCATCACCGACACGGTGGAACGCGCTTTTGACGCTGCGCCGATGGTGGGTAAGCAGGCCGCGCCCAATGCGCCGCGCACCGGAACCATTCTGCGCATTGAAGTGGAAGACGAAAACGGCGGCACGTACAGCGCCAACTTGCCGATGAGCCTCGCGCCGCACGTGGGCAAGCTGATTCCGCCGCAGGCGCTCAAGTCGCTCGAAAACATGGGCCTGAGCGTGGAAGCCTTGCAGCTTCTGCTGGAGAGCAACCCGCCGATTGGCCCGCTGCTGGAATCCGAGGACGAAAACGGCAATGAGGTGCGGCTGACGGTCAAGTAGGCAGGAAGGCGGGTTTGCTCTCCCAGCGAACTTGCTTCCGCTTATCGCCCCTGAGGAGCGCTACATTGAACGCTATGTCCCGCCGCCCGCTCCCTCTGCCCTTTCCTGACGTGACCGAAGCTCCGCTGGTCACTGAACTGCACTTTCCCGAAGCGGGCGTGACCGTCAAAGGCGAGTTTGAACTCAACGAGTTCGCCACCCTCGCGCCCGATACGCTGGATTTTTTGCGGCTCTACATCAAGGTGCGCGGTAATCTCAAGGAAGTGGAACGCATCTTGGGCCTGAGTTATCCCACCGTGCGTTCCCGCTTTGACAACTTGCTGCGCTCTATCGGTTACGAACCCGAAGCCGCCGACCCGCGTGACGAAGTGCTGAGCCAGTTGGAGCGTGGCGACATCACGCCGGAAGAAGCCGCCAAAAAACTGCGGCGCTAGGAGGTTTAATCCTAGCGCCGCTAATTTTGTGCGGTGTGTTACTCGCCGTCTTTGGCGGCCAGTTCGTTGTACTTATTGGCCAGCACAAAAAAGGTGGGTGCCCACAGGCCCACGAAGATGCCGAAGCGCTCGCCGTGTGCGCGTTCTTCGGGGTTGCCTTCCTTGCCGCCATTGGTAAACCAGATGATGATGGAAGCCACGATAGAAACGAATCCAGCCACGGTCAGTACGTTGGAAGTGGTGCGGTTGTCCATCTTAAATGCCTCCCTGAGTGCGGTGCTAAACGGAACGGCCAACACACTATCGGCCTGCTTAGCGCAGTCTGGCCGACGGTTTAACAATACTATGCAACTTTTCTGACCAAGTGATCAGACTGAGTTTTTTCTTAATGAAGCTGCTTAGGGCTGCGCTTTGATGTGCTTGGGCACGTTGTCGGTGTTCCTGAACACGTCTTGCCCGCTGAATTTCTCCAGTTCTACCCGTTTGCCGCTGCGGGCGCTTTGGTAAATCGCGTCCATAATTCGGTGGTCTTGCAACCCTTCTTCGCCGGGGGTGTAAGGCGTTTTGCCCGATTGGATGCATTCGGCAAAGTGATCCACTTCCAGCGTGAACTGGTTATAGGCGGCAAATTGCGGCGTGGTTTTGGCGGCCTTGTTGCTTAGTTCCAGGTCTAGACCGACATACAAGAAAGCCGGATCGAGGGTAACGCTGCCTGCTTCGCCCAGCACCCGCAAGGTATCGGTTTTGACGGCTCCGTAACTGGTCAGCATGTTGGCGATCAGGCCGCCGGGAAAGCCCAGCATCACGCTCATGGATTCTTCCATTTCCTTAAATCTGGCGTCGCCCTTGGGCTGGTGTACGGCGGCGTAGATCCACTCCGGTTCCAGACCGGTCACGAAGCGCATGGTATTGAGGCAATAAATTCCCACGTCCACCAGTGGCCCGCCGCCGGCCTGCTTGAAGCTGAGCCGCCAAGCACTGGCGTCGTCTTCGACTTGGGTATGAATACTGTCGAGCAGCTTAATGGAACCGAGTTTGCCGCCCGCGACAGCCTTTTTGGCGGCCCAGTGGTGCGGGGTGTACTGGATGCGGTAGGCCGCCATCAGCAGCACGCCCGCGTCTTTGCAGGCTTTGACGATCGCCTCGGCGTCTTTGGTGGTGTCGGCCAGCGGTTTTTCGCACAGCACATGCTTGCCGAGTTTGGCGGCCCGCTCGGCGTAGTCGCGGTGGAGGTTGTTGGGCAACACGATATACACCGCCTGCACGTCGTCCCGTTTACCGAGTTCTTCAAACTGCTCGTAGGTGTAGGCGTCGGCGTCGCTCAGGCCCGCCGCTTTGGCAAAGGCCCGGCCCTTATCGGGCTCGCCGGTCACGACGGCGGCCAAGTAAGCGTGCTGGCTGGTTCTGAGGGCGGGGATGAGTTCTTCGGCGCTGAGTTCACCGAGGCCGACGACGGCAAACCCGACGCGGCGGCTTTGGGCTTCAGGTTTGGGAATTTTCGGTTGATTGGGCATGGTTTACCTTTCCACACCGCTTGCCCGCGCCGGATGGGATCTGGATCAGCAGGCCTTTAGCTGTATAGGGTGCCGCGACCCTAAATAATCCCGCCGCCGAGCAGCAACCGCACCGCCGCCAGCACCAGCACCACCGCGCACAAGATCAGGCCCCCGCGCTCCTTGCTGATGGCCCCCACTACCAAGCCGACGATGCCCAGCGGCAAGGTTACGAACCAATTGGTCCAACCGAGAAGCGGCAAAAAGCCGAGGCCGAGGCCCAAAACAGCCAAAATGCCGAAGAGGATAGAAATGGTATTCATACCTGTAGATACTGTTTGGGCAGCCAAAAAGTTGCCGGGCGCAAAACCGCAAGGTAAAGGCGAACCCACCGCGCCGTGAACGCGCCTTCCGAGAAAGTTCACGGCCCTGTGAGGCGGGGGCGGCAAGCTGGGGCCATGACAAATTCAGCGTCTTTAAAAGGTAAGAAAATTGCCATCTTGGCCGCCGACGGCGTGGAGCAGATTGAGCTGGTCAGTCCACGTGAGGCGCTGGAGAGGGCAGGGGCCACCACCGAACTGATCAGTCTCCAGCCGGGCCAGATTCAGAGCATGAAGGGTGACATCGAGCCGCAGGACAAGTACCCGGTGGACAAGACCGTCAGCGAGGTCAGCGCCAGCGATTACGATGGCCTGCTGCTGCCCGGCGGCACCGTCAACCCCGACAAACTGCGCCTGAGCGAAGAAGCCATGGACTTGGTGCGCTCCTTTTACAGCAGCGGCAAGCCGATAGCGGCGATCTGCCACGGCCCCTGGAGTCTGAGTCAGGTGGGCGTCGTGAAAGGGCTGAAGCTGACCAGTTGGCCCAGTCTCCGGCACGAACTCGAACTCGGCGGCGCAGAGTGGGTCGATCAGGAAGTGGTGAGCGATAAGGGGATCGTGACCAGCCGCAATCCGGATGATCTGCCCGCCTTCAACCGCCAGATCATCGAGCTGTTTGCCGAGGGCGACCAGAGCAGCAAGCGGCCCTGAGAGCCGTTTCTAAGTTTGCCTAGGCCTGCTCCTCACCCACACTTGAGGTTTGAGCGGCAGTCTGAGGGCATGACACACGACCAAAAGCAAAATCAGCAGAGCCAGTACAAACTCAGCCGCAGCGAAACCCAGCACGGCAAAGACGGCCAGCATCACCTCATCAAAGGCGAAAAGGGCAGCGTGCGGCTGTGGCACAATGAAGAGCCTTCGGCCAATAGTGACACTACCCTGCATAGCCACGCCTATGAAACGCTCGGCTACGTCGTTTCGGGGCGGATGGAACTGGTGCTGAGCGGCCAAACCATTGCTCTAGAAGCTGGAGACAGCTACTGCGTCCCGAGCGGAGCCGAGCACCGATTCCATATTCTGGAAACACTGACTGCCGTAGAAACGACCACGCCCAGCGCCTTCTAATTTCGTTCACTCATTGCTTGACTCGGCGTACTCCATAAGGTCTAGAGTACGAGCATGACTGACGCGCAACCCGTCCGCATCACTTCTTCCTTTAACGCCAAAAGCACCGCCCTAGAAGTGATTGCCGGCCATGATCTAAGCGGCAAAGCCGCCGTCGTAACCGGAGCCGCTTCCGGTATCGGCACCGAAACCGCCCGCGCCCTGCTGACTGCTGGAGCGCGGGTTTTGCTTGCCGTGCGCGATACCGCCAAAGGCGAACAGGTGGCTGCTGAGCTGCGCCAAAGCACGGGCAATGCTAGGGCCGAAGTCATCGCGCTTGATCTCTGTTCGCTGGAATCGGTGCGTCAGGCAGCGGCCCATATTCTCAATCTTGCCCCCAAAATTGACATCCTGATCAACAACGCGGGCGTGATGGCCACGCCTCAAAGCCAGACTGCCGACGGCTTTGAAATGCAATTTGGTACCAACCATCTCGGCCACTTTTTGCTGACCGAACTCCTGATGCCGGCTCTTTTGGCGGCTCCCTCGCGTGTGGTGGCGCTCAGCAGCATCGGCCACCGCCGCAGTGACATTTTGCTGGACGATCTCAACTTGGAGCGCCGCCCTTACGACAAGTGGGAGGCGTATGGTAACGCCAAAACCGCCAACGCCCTGTTTGCTTTGGGGCTGAATGACCGCTACGCCTATCGGGGTGTCACCGCCAACGCCGTGCATCCCGGCGGGATCATGACCGGCCTGCAAAAGCACATGCCGATTGAGGAACAGCGGGCGATGGGTTGGATGGACGAAGAAGGCAACCTCAATCCGGTATTCAAGAGCACTGAGCAAGGCGCGGCCACCAGCGTTTGGGCCGCCGTCGGCAAGGAGCTGGAAGGGGTGGGCGGTTTGTACCTGGAAGACGTGCAAGAAGCTGTGCCGTTTGACCCAGCCGCGCCGTATAGCGGGTATCAGCCGTATCTGCGCGACCATGCAAGCGCCGACAAGCTGTGGGAAGCCAGCGAAAAGATGGTGGGTCTGAAGTAATTTTTAGCTCGGCACAAGCAAAACCGCCCCGAAGTTGCTGGGGCGGTTTTGCTGATTGGACAAATTGGGGGCGAACGGGGCCACTCACGGCCCATCTCCGAAAATTGAGAATAAGCACACCGTCGGCGCTTCTATTTCGGTGTGGACATAATACGCCCCACACGTACTAAATAAATGTAATTAAAGTCTGAATAGCTGCATAAGGCTTGGGTTTGCTGTCTGGCGGCATCTGGGAGGCGAGTCTAAAATTTTGGAGAGCAGAAAGCCGCTGGCTAGGCCATTGCACTTACTGCCAATTTTTGCCCGTTGAGCCGCCTTCTCTTAAGCTCAGGCCATGAATGAACACCGCCCAATTCTCCGAGAGTTTCAACCCGCAGACGCCGCGCAAGTGGCCCAGCTCGTCACCGAGAGCGTGCGCGGGCACTGGATATACACGCCCGAACAGTTCAAGCCTTCCAGCGTGCCGCAGCGCTTCCGGTTGGTGGCGGCAGATTCGGAAGTGCGGGCGACTTTGGTGGTCTCGCCGTTCGGTGACGCCGCGCCCAGCGCCTTCCGGCTGGACTTTGCTGGAGACGCCCAATCCTTTAACGCGCTCTACACGCTCGCCCTGACCCGCTTGCCCCAGCACGCGCCGCTGATTGGCGTGGCCCGCGAGGATTTCAGCGAGCAGATGCAATTTTTTGCGGCGGCAGGCTTCCGTAATGCTTGGCAGTCGTGGGGCGCTCACCTCGATCTGATGCGCTTTGACTTCGCGCCGTATCAGGCACTGGAAGAACGCTTGTTCGTGGACGGCTACGAAGTGGAGCAACTCGCCAACGATGCTCCCGAAGCCGACTGGAACGCCCTGTATGCGCTGAGTCTGGAAGCGGTGGAAGACGCTCCACGCAATCCCACCACTACGCCGGACAGCCTCAGCTTGGAAGAATTGCGGGCGATGATCGTGCGCGAAGAAACGGTGTTCGTGGCGCGTTTTCGGGGCCAGCTCATTGGGTTTACTCGCTCAACGGTGCGCGGCGAGCACTTGGACACCGAACATACTGCCGTGAGTCGCCCCCACCGCAATAAAGGTCTAGCGACCCTGCTCAAAGCGCAGGCGCTGGACTCAGCACAGGAACAAGGCTGCATCCAAGCAAGTACGGGCGGCACGGTCATGAACCTGCCGATGCTGAAAGTCAACCATTGTTTGGGCTATTTGCCGGAGCCGATGTGGGTGACGTGGTGGCTGGAGCGTTGAGTGCCGGGCTGGACTTCTGGCCCTTCTTGCTCGGCTTTTCTTGACTTGCTTTCGGGGCGTACTGACCCACGCCGCCCGCCGCCGCAAACTCGGTTTCCAGTTCGGCCAGCGGCTTCTCGGGCTTGCTGTTGGCATCGCCGGGTAAGGTGTGGGCAAACACTTCTATAACATCGGGATAGCCGTCCCCGTCCGCATCGCCGTTGGCGGCCAGCACGCTGTACAGCACGTCAGCAAATTTGGCTTTGGGATTCGTCTGAAAGCCCTTCTGGAGCGCTTGCCCGAACACGTTCCAGGGTGCGCCGCCTTTGGCATTGACGTGACAAAAGGTGCAGGCCATGACTTTGCCGCTGTACTGCCACAGCGGATCGTCCTTATCGTAGTGAAACTGCTGAATGGCGGTGAGGCGAAAGGCGGGCATGGCGAGCGTTGGGGTCAGCAACAGGAGCGCCAAAGCGCCCCAGCGCTTCAACCCAGCCCCCTCAACTCAACTGGCATCAACTCAACCACTTCGGCCCGTCGAATTTGCCGCCCAGAATTTCCTTGGAATCCAGGTTCAGCCAAGTATCTAATGCGTGGGCGTAAACGCCTCTGAAATCCTGCTTGTAGCGAATGTCGCCGTCGGCCAGGTTCTCCAGGTCGGGGCTGTCGCCGTGAATGCCGCCCTTGACGCTCTTGCCCAGTACAAACATCACGCTGCCCTGTCCGTGATCGGTTCCGGCACTGGCATTCTCAGCCACCCGCCGCCCAAACTCGGAGAAGCCCATCACGACCACTTTATCGGCCAGGCCCTGCACGTCGAGGTCAGCTTGAAAAGCGGCCAGTCCCTCGGCCAGTTCGCGCAGCAAATCGTCCTGCTCGGCCCGCTGGCCCGCGTGCGTGTCGAAGCTGCCCAGGCTGGTGTACAGCACCCGCTGACCGTTGCCGCCCGCGATCAGGCGGGCAATATCTTGGAGGCTGGCGGCGAATTTGCTGTCCGGGTAGACAGCGCCGGAGCGGTATTTGCTGAGATTTTTCTGAACTTTGGCGGTGTTGAGCAGCATCTGTTTGGTGGCGGCTTGCAGGTACTCGGCCTCGCCCTGCCTCGGCGCGTTCAGCAGGGTGGTAAAAGGGTCGTGGAGTCCGGCGGGCAATTTGAGCTGGTAGCTGTCCACACTGCTGATGCTCGGCAGCGAGAACTGCTTGGCTTGCAGGGCCAGCGGCGTGGCGTTGCCGATGTTGCTGGCGCAAAACGGGTCGCCAATCGTCTCGGCGATTCTTCCTATCCAGCCGTCGCTGGCGGCCTGGGTGGGGTCGGCGGTGTGCCAGATCGCCATGCTGGCAAAGTGGCTGCGGTTGGGGTTGGGGTAGCCGATATTCTCCAGCCAGCCGAGTTGCCCGGCGTCCCAGAACTTGCTGAGCGCCCGCAAGCTGGGGTGCATCCCGAGGTCGGCAGTCAGATTCAGCACGTCTTTTTTGCCGATGGCGATGTTGGGCCGCGCCGCGTAGTAAGCTCCGTTGCTGTAGGGAATCAGGGTGTTGAGGCCGTCATTGCCGCCGGTGAGCTGAATGACCACCAAAGTTTTGTCGCCGCCCGCCGTTGCGGCGGCCCGTGCCAGAAAGCCGGGCATTCCGCTGGTGACGCTGACCGCCAGCGCCGAGAGTTTGAGAAAATCGCGTCTGTTCATGGGTGGCTCCTTTTGGGAGAGGGAAGATGGGGGCTTGGCTCTCTTTTTCTTCAAGGAAGGGGAGAGTGAGCGCAGCGGTTGCCTTTCACCTCTTCTCCCTCAAATCAACTGATATTCAGGACTGACCAACATCAAATAGGTGCGCTGGGCACTGCCTAGTTTCGCCAGCGCACTCGGCATCTTTTCGCTGCCCAGCAGGGCCAGGGCGCTCGGCTCAGGCACAGGGTCAGCCAGCTTGGTCTGGGCTTTGCCTTTCTGGTTGCCCAGCGTCATGGCGGCGGCGACCTGCATCCTGAGCAGCAAGGTGGAGTCGTTGATCCATTCGCGGCCACCGTCCCAGCCCTTGACGGTAGGCGGGTGCAGCAAATCTTGGCCGAGGCGGGCCAGCGTGCCCGACAAATTGAGGTAGGTTTTTTTGTCTATATCGGTGCGCCCGGCTGATCTCAGCGCTCCCACCACAAATTCGGTGGGGCTGCGGATGATGCTGCTTCTGGAGGCGTAAAATTCCTGACTGCTCAGCAGGGCCTGCAAAGTTTGCCGCAGGTCGCCGCCGGATTGCCGGTAGGTTTCGGTGAGCTTGGCCTGTCCGGCGGCGTCTGGCGCGTCGCTGACAAACGAGCGCCACAGCTTGAAGGCCACCCGCTCGGCGGTGGAAGGGTGCCCCGCCGCCAGCCGCACGATGTCGTCGCCGCCGAAATTTCCGGTTTTGCCCAGATAGGTCTTGGAGCCGCCGTCGTGCTGCTTGGCATTGAAGGTGAAGGTTTGCGGGTCGGCAAAGTCCTTGGGGCCGCGCTTGCCCTCAAACGTCCAGCCAGTCAGTGCCCTCGCGCCTTCTTTGACGTCGGATTCGCTGTAATTGCCTATGCCAGCGGTATACAGTTCCAGCAGTTCGCGGCCCAGATTCTCGTTGGGTTTGCCTTTTTTGTTTTGGTCGTTGTCGAGGTAGCGCATCACGGCGGGCGTTTTGACGGCGGCCAGCGCGAGGTCGGTGAAGTTGCTCAGGGCGTGGCCGCGCAGCACGCTCAAATAGTTGTCTAAGGCGCTGAGGTTCTTGACTTTGTCGGTGCCGATGACGAAATGGTTGCTCCACATTAGCGCCAGCCGTTCGCGCAGCGGATAAGGTGTCAGTACCATCTCGCGCAGCCAAGCGGCCTGAAAGAGTTTGATGGCGGCGTAAGGAGCGACCGCTTCCGCAGGTTTGAAAGGCGTGTCCAGCGTGGTGGTGGGAAAAACCAGCAGCGCGGCGGCGGCAGCTTGCGGGGTTTGGCCCACCAGCGCTCTGATCTGCGCCTCAGTGGCTCCAAAACTGGTGCGCCGCAGCAAATGGGCCGCGTCGGTGGCGGTCAGGGGGGTGGTGCGGGGAGTGAGTGGCACGGCGTCTCCTTTGAGAGGGCAGGACTGTAAACAACAATCGGTTCAGAGGTTCTGGTACAGAGCTCAAAGCCGACTGATTTTTGTACTTCTAGGGATTGGAGTCGCTCGGCGGCAAAAAAGTTCCCAGCGGGCCAGGGTCACTGCGCTTGACGCTGCTCAGCGAAGTCTTGAGAACGCCCGTGTCGAGGTTGCCGACCAGCCACACGAAGCTGTCCCCAACCTTGCGCGAGGCCACGCCCGCCGCCGCCTTGACGCCTTTGGGGGCCATCACCAAAGCCACCACATTGATGCCGTCGCTGAGGTTGAGCTGCGTGCCCGTTTTACGCTGGCCCACGCCCGCCGCCACAAAGCCCGCTGGTAAGTTCAACCCGGGCAGGGCCAGGCTCAGCGCCTGCGGCAAACCGGCCAGCAGTTCTGCTTTGATGGGGGCGGCGCGTTTTTGCAACTTGACGGCGCTCAGCAGCTCGGCGCGGCGGGCCAAGCTGCCGTCCGCGCTGCGCTCCTCGTAGGCCAGCGGCACATTCCAGCTCACGTCCACCCAGACGCGCCAGCTTGCCGCCGCGCCGAGTTTGGGCGTGAGGCTAAAGACCTGGGTCGAGCGGCCCGCTACCGTTTCAGCGGCTTCCCGCTTCACCATGAAGTTTTGCCGCAGCAGCTTGGGATACACCTTGATCGGCGGCAGACTCTGGGCCTGACGAACCGGCGGATCACGCGGCGGAAAAATGACCGTGATGCTGGTCTCGCCCCGCACCGCAAACCTGAGACTTTTGTTGAGGGCGCTCAGCAGGGTGTCCATATCGCTGGGCGGGGTCGCGGTTTGAGCGGCGGCCAACCCGCTCAAGAGTACAGTCAGCGAAGCGAGGCTGGGCTTCACCACTCACCACCCAGTGCCGAGCTGTAGGCGTCGTAAGCCGCGCTGCTGGCTAAAGGTTGTGAGGCCACCAAATCCGTGCTGGACGAATCCATACTGGGTGAGTTCAGGTGAGGCGCGGGCCGCAGCACCAGCAGCCCGCCAAAGAGGGCGGCGGCGGCCAGCAAAGTCGGCCACCAAGTGGCCCGGCGTCTGGTCAAAGTAAGGAGAGGCGGAGCCTGGGGCAACAAAGCTTGGCGACTCAAAAATCGCTCTGCTGCGCCTGCGTCGGCTGAGCTGGGCTGCCGCACTTCAGCGAACAGCGCGTCTAGCGTGAAGTCATCTGAATCGTCAAAGTCTTTGGGCAGGGAAGAGGGCGGTTTCATGGCTTGACTCCTTGTTTCGGCGTGGGGTGTTTGGCGCTTTGCGGCACGTCCCAGCGCCCCTTGATAAGTTCGCGCAGTGTTGCCCGTCCCCGACTGATTCTGGATTTGACGGTGCCGAGTTCAACGCCCAGCACCTCGGCAATCTCCGAGTAGTCCAGCCCGGCCAGCTCGCGCAAAGTCACCGCCTCCCGCACGCCTTCTGGAAGTTGCTGCATGGCCCACGCCAGCAACTCGCGCAGTTGGGCCTGTTCGGTGCTGCGGGCGGGGTCGTGGTGGGCGGCGGGTTCGGGCCAGTCGTCCAGGGCGTCCGGCTGCTTTTTTCTGAGCGCCGCCGAGCAGGCATTCAGGGTGATGCGGTGCAGCCAGGTGCTGAATTTGGCGTCTCCCCGGAAGCTGCCCAGGTTTTTATGTACGCTGACAAACACCTCCTGCACCACGTCGTCGGCGCTGCTGCTGCCCACCACGCTGGCGGCCAAGCGGTGAACGGCGGCAGCGTGGCGGCGCAGCAACGTCTCAAAGGCAGCCGTGTCGGAATGGGCCAAGCGAATGAGTTGTTCATCGGTGTAGTCGTCCATCGGGCTTGTTATCCATGCGGCGGCCTACGGTGAGCGCCTTATGTTTTAGAGTCGGGCCAGCTGCCAAAAGTTCCCTGCTACTCTAAACCCCGTGCTGAACTCCCCGCCTGAACTGAGCTTGCCCACCGAACTGAAAAGGGTGCTGCCCGCCGCCCGCTGGCAAGACGTGTCGGGCGATTCGGGAGCGTGGGTGTGGCAAAGTCAAAAGTACGTGGTCAAGGTGCAGCCGCTTGGACGGCTCGAAAGCCTGCGAACCGAGCAGACCAAACTGCGCTGGCTCTCGGGCCGCTTGCCGGTGCCGCAGATTGTCGGGTACGCCACCGACGAGCAAAGTGAGTACCTCGCCACCGCCCGGTTGCCCGGTTTGCCGATGCACCACCCCGACGCCCTGCTGCACGCGCTCCGCAACGCTGACTTGCTGGCCCGCGCTCTCCGGGAGCTTCATAGCTTACCCATCCGCGAATGCCCCTTTAACCAAAGTCTGGCGCTCAAGCTGCGCCAAGCCCGCGAACGGGCGGAGCTGGGCTTGGTGGACGAAACAGACTTTGATGCTGAGCGGCTGGGTCAGTTGGGACTGGGTCAATTGAGGGTGGGCCAATCGGCAGAACAAGTCCTCAAGTATTTGGTCAAATCGCGGCCCGCCACCGAAGATGTGGTCGTCACACACGGCGACGCTTGCTTGCCCAATTTTTTGGTGTCGGGCGAAGTGGTCGAAGGCCTGATTGACGTGGGCCGCCTCGGCATCGCGGATCGCCACCAGGATTTGGCACTGGCCCAGCGCAGCCTGATCCGCAACGCGGGCGATGAGGCCGCCGAACACTTTTTGGACGTTTACGGGCGGCAGTGGGTGGACGCAAGCAAGCTGGCGTATTACCAAATTTTAGACGAATTGTTTTGATGTGAAGCGGTGTTCTAAAGATTTCTCCCTTGAAACGCGACGGCAAAATAAAAACAGTTCACGGCTGCACAATAATTGAGAAGCTATTTTTTATTGCCCGGAAGATTCCGGTAAGTATGGGTCTTAATTTTAATTTAGCTCACCTTTAGAAGTGGCTAAGGGTGGCAAATGTCCTTATTGAACAGCCGCCCAGTCAGGTAAACTAAAGAAACCAAAAGTAGTCGGTCACATCAGTTACGCGTTTATTCGCTCGTGTGAGAAAACCGCAGGCTTGCTCAAGGCAAGTCGCAGGGGCAGTGTTCTACCTAGGCGTCGGGCTTCAATCAGAAGTCCAGTACAGCATTCAATTCTAAAGTTAAATGAGGAGATTCACAATGTCTCAAATCACTTGCACATGGGTTCCGGGAACCACAGACACCGTTCGTCTCAGCACCATTCAAAAAACCCTTAAATTGCCGCTGCGCCAAATAAAAACCTTGTGGGGCGAACAGGCCATCAAAGACTTGTATTTGCGGGGACGCTTTTCAAAAAGCATTACCCAAGCTGAACTCGATCAGTTGATGAAGGCTTAAAACTAAAACTTGCTCCAGCCCTCAAAACGAAGTGGGAGCCAAGCAATGCGGCTTCCACTTTTTTGTTGCCCCGCTTCGCTGTCCAGTCTGTGGGGCCTGACGATTCTCTGATGCCCTCTTAAGCATTCCTCACGCTCGGCTAAGGGGAGATCATCTCCTGAGCGGCATACTGCTCTTCATGATGAATCTTAAACGCGGAATGCTTCTTCTCGGTGCGGCGCTCTCGGTGGCGAGCGTGACCGACGCCTCGGCGGGCCGGCTCTCAGCCTCGCTCCTTGCCAAAGCCCGTGCGGGCGACAATACCCCCACCGGTGTGATCGTGCGCTTCAGCGTGTCCAACAACGCTCAGGGCCGCCAAGTCTTCAAGAACTTGCGTGTTCAGCTTCAAAGCAGCCTCGCCAAGCTGGGGCCAGCAGCGGGCTTTGTCACCGACGCCCTGAAGAAAAACGGCGCGGAGTTGTGGCTCGATCAGTCGATTTACCTCAAGCTCTCGCCGGTGCAGGCTCGTGTGCTCTCCAGCTTGCCGATCGTGGACGAGATTTTCGAGAATTTCAAAGTGCAGATTCCCAAAGCGCAGGCGCTCAGTGCGGCCAGTGCGCCGACAGGTGTGCCGTACCACCTTCAGGCCATCGGCGCAAAAGAAGCTCAGGCGGCTGGCTTCAAGGGGCAGGGCGTGCGCATCGGGCACCTTGACACCGGCATCGATCCCAACTCGCCCGAATACAAAGGCAAGATTCTCAATTACGCCGAGTTCAATGAAGACGGCGACAGGGTTCAGAGCAGTCAGCCGCACGACAGCGCCCAGCACGGCACCCACACGGCGGGCCTGCTGGTGGGCAACACGGTGGGTGTGGCTCCCGACGCCAAGCTGATCAGCGCTCTGGTGTTGCCGGACGGCTCCGGCACTTTTGCACAGGTCATTGCCGGAATGCAGTGGGTGCTCGACCCCGACAACAACGCCGACACCAACGACGGCGCGAACGTGGTCAGCATGAGCCTCGGTCTGCCCGGCACTTATCAGGAATTCGTCTTGCCAGTTCAGAACATGCTCAAGGCCGGCGTGGTTCCGGTGTTTGCTATCGGTAACTTCGGCCCCACTGCCAGCAGCACCGGCAGCCCCGGCAACATTCCCGACGTGATCGGCGTGGGCGCGGTGGACAAAGACGGCAACGTGGCTTCGTTCAGCAGCCGTGGCCCGGTGGCCTGGACAGGCGCGTACAGCGGCGTGTTTACCAAGCCCGACATCGCCGCGCCGGGTGTGGCGATTACCAGCAGCTTTCCCGGCGGCGGCTACGGCTCGCTCTCCGGCTCCTCGCAGGCCGCTCCCATCGCGGCGGGCGCGGTGGCTGTGATGCTGGGGGCCAAGCCCGGCACCAGCGTGGACGCCATCAAGCAGGCGCTGTATTCGAGCGCTTCCAACAACGGCCAGAAAAACAACAACACCGGCTACGGCGAAATCAGCTTGCCCAAAGCGCTGGGCAAGCTGGGCGTGAATGTCTCGGCCCCGGCTCCTGCGCCGGCTCCAACTCCCGCGCCTACGCCCGCCCCCACGCCGACTCCAGCACCCACGCCCACTCCTGCTCCGGCCCCAGCGCCAACACCCACACCGACGCCCGCTCCAACGCCGACGCCTGCACCCACTCCAACCCCCACGCCGCCTCCGGCCAACACCAACAACGTGGTGCCGCCGGTCGGCTACACCTTCTGCGCTCCTGAGGGCGGAGCCTGCAACTTCAGCGGCGAGCGCCTGGCCGCTTTCGGCGCAAATGGACGCTACCTCTCCGGCACCGCCACTGACGGCTTCAAATGCACGGTGGCCGAGTGGGGATCTGATCCGGTGCCCGGCGCGGCCAAAGCCTGCTTCCTGAAACCCGCTGCCAACACCGCTCCTGCTCCGGCCCCAGCACCCGCACCGACGCCCGCGCCCAAGCCGCCGACCTCCGGCAAAAAGCCCAGCGTGCTGCTGGTCGATGATGATCTCGGCCAAGGCCCCGACGTGACGGCGGCCCTGCGCGACGCGGTGAAAGCCAACGCCTCAGGCGCGTTTCGCTGGGACGTGCAGACCCAGGGCGCAGTGCCGCTGAGCGAAATGAAAAAGTACGACGTGGTGCTGTGGCTCAGCGGTGAGCAGTACAGCAACACCGTCACGGCCGCTGATCAGCAGAACTTGCAGCAGTATCTGACGGGCGGCGGCAGATTGATCCTTAGCGGCCAAGACATCGGCTACGACATCGGCGCGACCAGCTTTTACCGTGACGTGCTCAAGACCCAGTTCATCTCCGACTCGTCCGGCACGCCCAAATTTGTCACCAGCGGTGTGTTGGGCAACGTGGCCTACACCCTCAACGCCGACGGCAGCGCCAAAAACCAGGTTTACCCCGACGTGATCTCCGACATCGGCAGCGGCGTGGTGGCCGGCTCTTACGGCAGCGCTGGAGCCACCGCTGGCACACTTCAGGCCCAAAGCATTCAGGGTGACAGCAACCGCAGCCGCGTTCAGGCCAAGAGCAGCAAACCCTCACCGGTGCGTGCCCAATCGGCGGGCCAAGATGCCGGGGCCATCGTGCTCAACGACGCAGGGCGCTACCGCACCGCCACCATGGGATTTGGATTGGAAGGCCTCTCGCCCGCTGCCCGTTCCAGCCTCCTCAAAGCGACTTTCGAGTGGTTGATGCGCTGAGTGAAGTTGTTTTAAGCAAGGCCCGCTTTCCAATTGGAAGGCGGGCCTTTTCTTTTGGGGTGTAGACGCCTGTGCTCACGCCACGTCGTCGTCCACCAGCGCCATGCGGCCTTTGGACAGCCAGACGTTGACGGTGGTGCCGCGCCCGACCTCACTTTCAAACCAGATTCGCCCGCCGTGTGCGTCCACGATGCTGCGCGCAATCGCTAAGCCCAGCCCCGCGCCGCCCTGATCGCGGCTGCGCGATTCTTCCACCCGGTAAAAGCGGTCAAACAACCGCTCCAAATGCTCTGGGGCAATGCCGGGGCCGTCGTCGCTGACACTCATCTGCACGCCGCTCTCGCCGCTTTCACCGGTAGCCAAGCGGCTGCTCAGCTCCACTCGGCTGGCTCCGGCTTTCAGCGCGTTGCTGACCAAGTTGATAATCACCTGCTTGAGCCGGTCAGGATCGCCCTCGAGCGCGTCGTCGCTGCCGCTAACCTTGAGTTCGGCATGCTGGGCCTGAGCCAGCGGCTGGAGTTCGCGGGCAATGTCGCCCAGCAGCAACTTGGGCAGCACCGGCTGACGGCGCAGGGTCATCACTCCGCCGTCCGAGCGGGCCAGTTCGAGCAGGCTGCTGATCAAGTTGGTGAGGCGCTCGGCCTCGCTGCGAATGATGGTCAAGCTCTCGCGCTGGCCCTCGCTGGGGTTGGTGCGCCTCAGCAGGTAACTGGCGTGGCCGCTGATGGCCGTGACCGGCGTGCGCAGTTCGTGGCTGGCGTCGGAGGTAAAGCGGCGCTGAGCTTCAAATGAGCCTTCCAATCGGCCCAGCATCCGGTTGAGCGCCAGCGCTAGGGCCTGCACCTCGTCGCGGGTCTTGGGCTCCGGCACGCGGGCGCTGAGGTTTTGGCCGCCGATCTGCTCGGCTGCCCTCTGCACCTGAATCAGCGGCCTGAGCGCTTGCCCCGAGAGCAGATACGCGCCCACGCTGCTGACGATCAGCCCGCCCACGAACAACACCAGCATCAGCGAGCGCAGGCGGTCGAGCGTGTCGTAGGTCGGCTGAAGGTTGCGCCCCACATAAATCAGCGCCGCCTGGGTCAGCGGAGAATTGTCGCCGGTCGCGTAGCCGGTTTGCACCTCGGCCAGCCGCACATAAACTTGGGTGGGCACCGGTTCGTCAAAGGCGGCTCGGGTCGGCGCGGTGATTTCAAGGCCGCGCGAAGGATCATCGAGGAGCTGGGCAAACTCGGCGTCACTGAGCTGAACCGGAGCGTTGGGATCAATGCCGACGGTCAACCGACTTTGCGCGGCGGTGGCCTGCATAAACCCCAGTTCGGCGGCGCGTTCGGCGGGGCTGCCCTGCATCATGCTCTGGATGTCGTCGATGCTGGTGGTAAGCCCCTCGATTTGAATGCGGTAATTGGGAAAATTCTGGCGCAGCGCTGAGAGCGTGGGGCCGTTGGTGTCGCCGGAATCGCTGCCGAACCCCGAGCTGCCCAGTCGTCCGAGCGGATTGGCCGGACTAAACGGCGTGGTGGGTAAAACAAGACGGTTGATCTGGCCGAAGACATTTTTCTCCAAGTCGTCTTTGATGCTGCCGATGAGGCGGGTTTGCATAAAGCTGAGCACCAACACCGCCAGCAAAAACAGCAGCGCCGTGAGCAGCACCGTATAAAAAAGCGTCAGCCGCCCGCGCAGGGTCATGCGGGCGGCCTAACGAAGTGAAAGTGAACCGGGAAGCGGACAAGCATATCCGCCAGTATAGAAGGTTGGATGAGTGTTTCTCAGGAGCGGCTGGAGCGCTTTATTCCTCGCGCAGCACGTAGCCGACGCCGCGCACCGTGTGAATCAGGCGGCGCTCGCTGCCCTCTTCGAGTTTGCGGCGCAGGTAGCCGATGTACACGTCCACCACGTTGCTGCCCCCAGTGTATTCGGGCCAGACTTTTTCTTCAATTTCAAAGCGGCTAAACACCTTGCCGGGGTTGCGGGCCAGAAGTTCGAGCAATTCAAATTCCTTGGCCGACAACTCCACGCGCCGCCCGCCCCTGAAGATCTCGCGCCCGTCGAGGTTCATCACCAAATCGGCCACCCGCACTTCGCCGGTCACGGCAGGGTTGACGCGGCGCAGGTGAGCGCGGACACGGGCCAGCAACTCCTCAATCGAAAACGGCTTGATCAAGTAGTCGTCCGCGCCGGAGTCCAGTCCTTCCACCTTGTCCTGAATGCCGTCTTTGGCCGTCAAAATGATGATCGGGGTGTTGCTGGTCTTGCGGACGCGGCGGGCCACTTCGAGGCCGTCAAGGACGGGCAGCATCAAATCGAGGATCACCAGATCGGGGTTGACTTCGCGGAATTTGGACAGGCCGGTGACGCCGTCAAAGGCCACCTCGGTGGCGTAGCCTTCGGCGGCCAACTCCAGCTCAATAAAGCGGGCGATATCTTTTTCGTCTTCAATGACGAGTACCAAGGGCTTGCGTTCCATGGCTCCACAGTACGGCGCATTCTCATGAGAAGGCCTGAGCGGGGCTTAACCACTTTTCATCTGAGCTGACCACTGCAATTTTCAGTGGGAGCGGACGCTATGTGTATCTCGACCTCATTTTACTGGTTCGTTGCACCGCGCAGAGACGAAGAGACGTCTTGGTAAGCTGCCGAGACGAACAGGCTCAGGTTTCCGCTGCCTGCCGCACTGCTGCGGCCAAATACAAACTGCCCGCCACCAACAAGGTGCCGCCGCTGGGGGTGAGTTCCAGCGCCCGCTCGAAAGCGGTGAGCGGATTGGGCCACGCTTCGCCGCCGTATTGCCGCGCCAGCGCCGCCGGATCGCTGGCCAGGTCGCCGGGGGCGGTAAAGATGTACCGCTCGGCTTTACTCAGCAGCGGCGCGAGGGTGGCGGCGGTGTCGCGGCGGGCCAAGTTGCCGAACAGCAGCACGTCGGCCCCCGGCACGGCGGCTGCTAGGGCGGCGGCGGCGTGCGGGTTGTGAGCGCCGTCGATCAGCACGGTTTTGCCGCCTACCACAAAGCGCTCCAAGCGGGCCGGATGCTTGGCTTCCAGCGCGGCGCTCACTCCCCCGCCGTACCCGAGCAGGCGCAAGGTCGCGGCGGCGAGGCTGGCATTTTCAAGTTGATGCGGCCCTGCTAAGTGCGGCGGGCGCGGCAAAGCAAACAGTTCGGGGTGGCTGTGCGGCGTAAACAGGGGAGCGCCCCGCTCGGCCGCCACTTGCTCGGTGACGGCCAGCGCCTCGCCGCTTGCCGTGGTCAGCAGCGGCACGCCGCTCAGGGCCGCTCCGGCTTTGTCGCGGGCGATGCTGGCGATGTCCGGCCCCAGCGCTCCCGTGTGGTCGAGCGCCACATTTGTCAGCACCACCGCCGCTACCCTGCTCAGCGCCTGCGTGCCGTCCGAAACGCCGCCCACGCCCGCTTCCATCACTGCCCAGTCCACTTTGGCACGGGCAAAAGCGAGGCAGGCGAGGCCCAGAGTCAAATCAAAAAAAGCCGCGTCGGGAGCGTGCTGCTTTGCCCATATGATAAACTCGGCGGTCTGTTGCGCGTCCAGCTCTTGTCCACCTCTGCGGATGCGTTCTTCAAAGCGTATCAGGTGCGGGCTGGTAAAGCGGCCCACGCTCACGCCGCTGCCCAGCAGCCCGGCTTCCAGCATGGCGCAGGTGCTGCCCTTGCCGTTGGTGCCGATCACGCGAATGCTGCGAAAAGTCTGGTCGGGGTGGCCGAGTTGCGTAAGGAGGGCGCGGGAGCGCTCCGGCCCGCGTGCTTGGCCGCTGCGGGTGCGCGAGAAGAGCCAGTCGTAATCGGGCTGGGGTGTGGGAAAATCAGGGAGGGCAGACATAGCTGGTTTATTGTGCCGTCTCCCGTATGCTGAACGTCAATGAGTGATTTTTCTTTTGGAGATTCTGGTTGTGTGGACTCTGGCCCGAATGTCGGCGTGGTGATGGGAAGCCGCAGCGATTTTGAGACGATGAGCGGAGCGCTGACGCTGCTTGAGCAACTCGGGATTGCGTACGAAGTGCGGGTCCTCTCGGCCCACCGCACGCCGCAGTTGCTGGAGAGCTACGCGGCGCGGGCCGAGCGCCTGAACTTCTCGGCCATCATTGCCGGAGCGGGCGGCGCGGCCCACTTGCCGGGGATGCTGGCGGCCTTTACCCGCGTGCCGGTGCTGGGTGTGCCGGTGCAGAGTAAAGCGCTCAGCGGCCAAGATTCCCTGCTGAGCATCGTGCAGATGCCTGCCGGAATTCCGGTAGCGACCTTTGCCATCGGCCTGGCTGGAGCCAAGAACGCCGCTCTGTTCGCCGCCGCGCTGATCGCCACCACCGACCTCGCCGTGCGTGAGCGCCTGAACGCCTATCGCGTTGCTCAAACCCAGGCGGTCCTCGACGAGCCGTTTTTTGAAGGCCACCCCCAAGCTGGTGAAGGGTGAACCCGCCACCATCAGCCACACTGGGCATCCTCGGCGGCGGGCAGTTGGCACAGATGTTGGCGCTCGCCGCCGTGCCGCTGGGCGTGCGGGTGGTGGTGCTGGAACCCGACCCACTCGCGCCCGCTCAGGTCTGCGCCGAACACCTGCTGGCTCCTTACAACGATCCGGCAGGACTGGCCCGCCTCGCCGAGTGCGACGCCGTGACGCTGGAATTTGAAAACGTGTCGGTAGAAGCGCTGAGTTGGCTGGCTGGCCGGGTGCCGCTGCGTCCGGCGGGTGAACTGCTGCACCTGAGCAAGCACCGCACCCGCGAAAAAGAAGCGCTGCGCCGCGCCGGAGCTGCAACTGCGCCGTTTGTCAGCATCGAATCGGAGAGTGATCTGGAAGGTGCGCTGGAAAAAGTCGGCGGGCGCGGCGTTCTCAAGACCTCCGAACTCGGTTATGACGGCAAAGGGCAAGTTCGGGTGTCAACGGCCGCCGAGCTACTTCCGGCGTGGAATGCGCTGGGCCGCCGCGCCTGCGTGCTGGAAGGCTGGGTGGAGTTCGCCCGCGAGGTCAGTCTGGGGGTGGCCCGCAACGCGCAGGGCCAGCTCGCTTACGGCGGCCTGATTGAAAATATCCACGTAAGTGGTGTTCTGCGCCGCAGCTTGTATTTGCCTGGCGACACTGCCAGGGCCGCTCCCGAGCCGCAAGCCCGCCGCTTGGCCCGCTCGGTGGCTGAGAATTGGGAACTCGAAGGCCTGCTGACCCTCGAATTCTTTGAACTGCCCAGCGGAAAACTGATCGTCAACGAGGTCGCGCCCCGTGTTCACAACAGCGGTCACCTGACCCAAGACGGCGGCGGCCTCAGCCAGTTTGAAGCGCAGGTGCGGGCGGCCCTCAACTGGCCGCTGCAAGACTTTGCCCCTAAGCTGCCCTGCGTAATGGTCAACATTCTGGGCTGGCCTGAAGGTCAGGAACCCGATTGGCAGGCGATTCTGAAACTGGAAGGCACGAGGCTGCATCTCTACGGCAAAGCCCACCAACCCGGACGCAAGCTCGGCCACGTCAATCTGGTGGCGCGGGAGCCGGCAGAGTTGCTGGAGAAGCTAGCGGTGTTGGAGACGCTGATTCCGCAGTAGGGTCGGTCGGGAGTGAGGCAACCAAAAAAGGGGAGAAGCCGCGCTTGGCTCCTCCCACTTTTTGAGTTCAGCGATCAATTACTCGCTCTTGGTGTCCTCGCCCTGCTCGCCTTCTGTGGCGGCTTCGGCTTGTGGCGCTTCGGTTTGGGCTTCTTCTGACGGCGCGGCGTCGCTCTCTGCTTCAACAGGCGCAATTTCAGCAGGAGCAGCAGCCTCCACTTCCGGTGCGGCGTCCGCTTCTAGCGCCTTGGCTTCCGGCTTGGGGGCCAATTGCGCCAGCGCCAGCGTCAGCGCTTTTTCGCGCAAGATGTTGGCGTAGTAGCTGTTGAGGCCGTCCGGCCCCAGTTGGGTGCGGAGTTGCTGGGCAGTCAGGTTGTTGGCCTGAGCCAGCGACAACATGGTCTGGTTAAATTCCTGATCGCTGACGCTGACCTTCGTGTCCTCGGCGAGCTGCTCGAGGGCGAGGTCGCGGCGCACGCGGCTCTCGGCGTTCTTGTCGAGATCGGCCATGAAATCGTCCAGTTTGCCCTGCTCGGTCATGAAGCTCTCGTATTCGGCCCACTTGACACCCTGACGCGACAGATCGCTCTGAATTTCTTCCATCATGGCGTCGCGGCGGCGGGTCAGCAGCGCTCCCGGGATGTTGGTTTCCATGCCCGAGACCAAATGCTCGATGAACTCCTCGCGGCGGGCGGCTTCGCCTTCTTGCTGAGCGCGGCGGGTCAGTTCTTCTTTGAGGTCGCTTCGCAGGCGCTCTAAGCTCTCGAAGTTCAAGCTCTTGGCAAATTCGTCGCCCAGTTCCTGGCGCTGCTTGTTACGCACGTCCATGATCTTGACCTGAACGGTGTGCTCGGGGTGCTCGTGGTCGCCGTGCTGATGGGCTGGAACGTTGATGCTCACGTCGTCGCCCTTGCTCTTGCCGGTCAGGGCTTCCTGAACATGCGGCTCGGCCACGTCGAGATAAATCGGGTAGCTACCGCCTTCCTCGCCGGTTTCCTCGATCATCACCATGTCGTTGCCGCCAGCGGGGCGCTCGACGCTTTCAAAGGTGGCGTTGCGGTCTTGCAAATCGGTGAGGGTGCGCTCCAGCACGTCGCTGGTGATTTCCGGCGCGGCGGCGCTGAGCTGGGCCTGCTTCCAGTCGCCCAGTTTGACCTCGGGGTAGGTTTCGCCCTTGACGCTGAAATCAAACGCCTGACCGTCTTTGAGGTCGGACGGGTTGATCTCGGCGTCCACTAGGCTCAGCTTGAGTTCGCGGGCGGCCTGCGGGTAGTGAACTTGCAGCAAGCGCTCACGCACTTCATTTTCGACGTAGCCGGCTCCGACGCGCTGCTCAAGCACCTTCTTGGGCGCTTTGCCCGGACGAAAGCCCGGTACCCGCACGTCACGGGACAGCCCCGCCCAGACTTGCTGATAAGCACGGCTCACTTCGGCTGCGGGCACCGACGCCTTAAATTCTACTTTGTTGCCTTCTTTGCTCATCAGTTCTGCCATAAGTCTCCCGTTGTCCTGCGTCCTTTAAGTGGACGGCCTTGCTGATTTGGTGTTTGAAACTTCTCCGTGTAAAGCGAGAGTGCGTGTAATCAAAACTTCAAAAAAAAGTCGGCCCCATCACAGGGCCGCCTTTCTCTGGTGCGAGGAAAGGGACTTGAACCCTCACATCTTTCGATACCAGATCCTAAATCTGGCGCGTCTACCAGTTTCGCCATCCCCGCGCTTCGTCCGCAGCCCCAACTGAGAAAGCCTGAGCCGAGTGGCGGCACTTGGAGCTTGCCGAGCTGCTAGACACCTGTCGTTCAAGTCCGTAGCCCTGACAGATTGAAAACCTGGGGGCTTGAAACTTTGGGGTGGATTAGGGGACTTGAACCCCCGGCCTCCGCTTCCACAGAGCGGCGCTCTAACCGACTGAGCTAAACCCACCATACCCAATTGCCTGTAAATCAGCTGCTTTGCTTTTGGCCTGCGCCGTGAGCCTAACCATGCTAAAGAATCGCTTCTCCAGTGTCAAGCGCCCGAGGCAAAGTCGACTTTATGTTCCAACAATTTTGTGTAAAAGTAAGGTCATGAACGCTGCGGCCCGTTTGCTCCTTGCCTTTTCACTTCTCAGCTCCTGTGCGGCGGCTCAAAGCGCTGCGCCCGAAATGCCCACTGCGCCGACGCTGCCGCCTGCCGAACGCTACGGCGTGCAGTTGGGCGGTATTCCACCGTTTTTCTTGTCGGCTGGCGGATACAAAGTCCTGACGGGTCTGGGCGCGGGGCAGCTCGAAGGGCGGGCGCTGATCAGTACGTTGGGCATTCCGACTTTTATTACCGCTCTCGGTGCTGAGGCCGATCTGCTGGCCAGTTATCCGCTCTCGGCCCACTGGAAAGTCTACGGAGGCGTGGCCGCCGCCTTCACCAGCACTTCTGTCAACAACGCAACCAATTATTTTGGTCTGGGCGGCTTGGTGGGTGTACGAAGTGGGCCGGGGCTGGGATTTTTCATCGAGGCGGGAGCGGGCACCTTTTTCGGCGGATTTACTGGCCCGTTTGGGCGCACCGGCGTGACCTACAGCTTCTAGGCATGACACTTTCTAGGTGGCTCTAGTCAGATGGCGCTGGGCGGTGCGGGCGGGTATGCTCAGTTCATGGCTACTGCCCAGCACGACACCTTGCCCGTCAATGATCCGCTGCGCCGCATTCAACAAGCCCTCCAAGACGCGCCTAACCCGGTGGGCGGCAGTGCAGTCGACGGCTGGCTGATCTACGATTTTCGCGGCCTCAACCCCCACGCGGGAGCGTTGCTCAACCTGGGCGGTTCATTTCTGACGCGGCGGTATTTCGTGTGGGTGCCGACTCAGGGCCGACCTGCTTTGCTTCACCACCGCATCGAGGGCGGCACTTGGAAGCGGCTATTGGCCGGGGCCGAAGTGGACTTCATTCCTTACAGCGCCCACACCGAGTTAGATGAGCATCTGCGCCGGTTGGTGGGCGGCAAAACGGTGGCGGCCGAGTACAGTCCGCAGGCCGCCGTGCCTTACGTCAGTTACGTGGACGCCGGCACTCTGGAGCGGATACGCGGTGCAGGCGCAGAGGTGGTGAGCAGCGCCGACTTGCTGCAAGGCTTCTTGGCGTGGAGCGCAGAAGACTTGGCCGCGCACCAGCGGGCAGTGGCTGTGTTGATGCGGGCCAAAGATATGGCGTTTGAACTGATCCACCAGCGCCTGCAAGCGGGCCAGCCGGTTACTGAGCTGGACGTTCAAGCGGTCATTGCTGGCCAGATCGAGGAAGCGGGCATGCTCAGCGGTCATCCGGTAAATGTCAGCTTCGCGGCCAACGCCGCCGACTCGCACTACGAGCCCGGCGGCGACCTCAACGCCACTTTGCAGATGGGCCAGTGCGTGCTGATCGATTTGTGGGCGCAGGAAGCGGGCCGCCCGTTTGGCGACGTGACGTGGGTGGGCTACGCGGGCGAGCCGAGCGCCGAATACAGTCAGGCCTGGCAAGCGGTGGCCGCCGCCCGCGACAAAGCGCTGGACGTGTTGCAGGAGCGCTCGGCGTCCGGCACCCTCGAAGGCTGGGAAGTCGACCGCGCTGCCCGCGACGTGATTGAGGCGGCGGGTTTGGGCGAGTTTTTCAGCCACCGGCTCGGCCACAGCCTCGGGGTGCAGATTCACGGCTCGGGAGCCAACTTGGACGACCTAGAGACGCACGACACCCGCAAGCTGCTGCCGGGCCTGTCGGTCACGGTGGAGCCGGGCGTCTACCCCGCCGAGCGCGGCTACGGCATCCGCAGCGAAGTGGACGTCCTGCTGACCGATTCGGGGCCGCTGGTGACCACGCCGGTGCAGGCTGCTCCCTTCGTGCTGGGTAGGGCGGGGGAGACGTGGGCGCAGGTGCGGGCGCGGGGTCTGGGCGAGGAAAGCTAACTCAGGTTTGTTGACTACTCGCACGTTCAAACGGGCAGCACCCTCAGAGAAAATCAAGACCTCGCGCACGGTTTCAAAGCCCTCTGCGCCGAGGTCGTTTTTCTATGTTTGGCGCAGGGCTTTGCCGTTTTTGGTTGCGGCGGCCTTGGGGATAAATAGTGTTGCTCGGCGGGTCAGGCTTGGCGCGGGTTTCGAGAACGACCCGATGAGCTGAGTTAAGGGTGCAAACAGAAGCTGAAAAAACAGCGGTCGTGTGGGCATTTACCCTCACCCAAATCTCGGTTTCAAGGTGGTAAGAGCGGCGTGACAGTTGCAGAGTAAGCTGATTTTTATGGTGTATCTCTCCATCGTCGTTGTGGTGCTGATCGTTGTGGCGCTGCTGCGCTACCCTACCTTCAAACGCAGGCAGCTCGACCGCCGCGCCGTTGTCCGCTCTGCGCGTCCGCCCGGTACGGCTGACCTTGACGATGTAGATGCCATTCGTCCCGACATTGACGCTTCATCGATGGCCTCGGCCCGCAAATCGGTCAGCCGAGATGTGCCCGACGGCGTGCTGGCCGACGCCCTGCTGGACGCCACGCCCGAGCAGATTCAGCACCTCTTCGCTGCCGTTCCCCAAGAAATTATTGCCGCCGCCGTTGGCAAGAGTAAAGACAACGTGCAGCAGGCTCCCCTTAAGGCCGAAGACCTCGCTCAACTGCGCGGTGTGGGCGACTCGGTGGACGACCTCGAAATCTGGAGCTTTGGCGAGAAGAGCTGAAGACGTAGAGGAGCGGCCCGCCGCTCAGCTTTGTGTGGTATGGCCGCTCCGCAGCGCCTTCAACTGCTCATAAAGCTGTTTTTCGGCGTCGCTCAGCTTGGCGGGCAAAACCAAATTGAGCTTGACATACAAGTCGCCCGCGCCGGTTTTGCCGGGCCAGCCTTGACCCTTGAGCCGCATCCGCCGCCCGCCGCTGGTGCCCGCCGGAATGTTCAGGCTCACGTCGCCTTTCATGGTCGGCACCCGCACGCTGCCGCCGAGCGCCGCCGTGTCTACCGGCACGTCCACGCTGGTGCTCAAGTCGCTGCCTTCCAAATCAAATTTGATGTCTTCCAACACGCGGATGGTCAGTAGCACGTCGCCGCCCCCCGGCCCCTGACCCGCCAGCCTGAGCCGAGCGCCGTCGCGGGTGCCGGCCGGAATCCGGACGGTGAGGCGTTTGCCCTCCACCTGAATGGTTTCATCTGAGCCGCTGTAGGCTTCTTGCAAAGTGACTTGCAGTTCTCCCTCCACGTTCTGGACGAACCTGCGCCCGCCGCCCATGCCCGACATCAAGTCATCGAGGTTGACCTGCGCTCCGCCGCCGCGAAAGCCGCCGCGTCCTGGTTGTCCTTGTTGACCGAACAGGCCCTGAAAAAAGTCGCTGAACTGCGAAGCGTCTACCCCGCCGTAATCGGCGCTGGAAAATCCGCTGCCGCCGCCCGCGCCCGCTCCGCCCCAAGCTCCTGGCGGCACCTGTCCGGAATGGCCGTACTGGTCATACAGTTTGCGTTTTTCGGCGTCGGAGAGCACCGCGTAGGCCTCACCAATTTCCTTGAAGCGCTCGGAGGCCTTGTGGTCGCCCGCGTTTTTGTCGGGGTGGTACTGCTTGGCCAGCTTGCGATAAGCGCTTTTGATCTCGCCCTCAGAGGAGCTGCGCTGTACGCCGAGAACATCGTAATAGTCTTTGTAGGCCATGGTGCCTCCTTCGGAAAAGCCAAAAGCGGCGGGCCATGAGCCAGCTTGATCTGTTCGCTCATCGCCCGCCGCTTACGGTTTACTGCTTCTTAGAAACGACAACCCGCGCGGGCCGCACCAATTTGTCGCCCATCTTAAAGCCGAGTTCGTAGACTTGGATAATGGTGTCGTCCTCAGCGCCGGGCACCACTTGCAGCGCTTCGTGCCACTGCGGGTCAAAGTGCTCACCGACGCTGCCGGTGGCTTCCAGGCCCAGGCCTGAAAAGACGCGCAGCACGCTGGTCTGAACTGCTTGCATGCCGGGAATCAGTTTGGCGGGGTCTTCTGTGCCCATGCTCAGGGCACGCTCTAGGGCGTCGTAAATTGGCATCATGGCCTCGGCGGCTTTGGCTTTGCCCTGATCTTGTGCGCCGCTGACATCGTCTTGGGTGCGGCGGCGGTGGCTTTCAAAGTCGGCAGCGAGGCGGCCCAAACGGCCCCTCAGATCGGCATTCTCTTTTTCCAGCTCGTCTACCTTTTCCATCTTCGCCATCATTTCCTGCACCTGGGCGAACATATTTTCGTCGAGGTCAGGCATTCCGTCCATGCCTTCTAAGCCTTCCATATCGGCGTCTTCGTCCAGCAGTTCGGTGTCGACGGGTTGAGCGCCGACGGCTTCCAAAGTCTGCTCGCCGGTTTTGGCTTCGGGTTCAAATTTCAAATTTTCGGTGTGGTCTGGTTTGTTGGTCATGGCTTGTCCTCCTAAGGGTGTCGGGTTTGTGAACGTAGCAAAAGCGGGATGAGCGCTGAGGGGCGTCTAACCCCGCTTCACCCATCCCGCCTGAGCTGGAACTTTACTCGGCGGGCTTGAAGTCCGCGTCGATCACGTCGTCGTCTTTGTTCATATTGACGCCGCCCTGCGCTCCTGCTCCACCCTGCGGCCCGTCTTGGCCGTCATTCTTGGGCTGATTCTGGTTGGCGGTCATGAAGGTGCGCAGTTCTTCTTCCAGCACCTTCTGGGCGTCGGCGATCTTGCTGTCGTCATCGAGGCGCACGGCTTCCTCGGCAGCGTCGGCAGCGGCCTTGAGCTTGTCCTTGGCTCCCTGATCGGCGCTCTCGTTTTCTTCGATCTGCTGGAGGGCCTGCACCCGCAGCGAATCGAGGCTGTTGCGCTTCTCGACTTTCTCGCGGCGCTGCTTGTCGGTGCTGGCGTTTTGCTCGGCCTCGCGCACCATGCGGTCCACGTCACCCTTATCGAGCGTGGTGGTGTTCTCGATGCGGATGCTCGATTCCTTGCCGCTGGTCTTTTCCTTGGCGGTCACGTTCAAAATGCCGTTGGCGTCGATGTCAAAGGTGACTTCTACCTGCGGCTGTCCGGCCCGCATCGGCGGAATGCCTTCGAGTTTGAAGCGGCCCAGAGATTTGTTGTCGTTAGCCATCGGGCGCTCGCCCTGAAGCACGTTGATTTCTACGCCGGGCTGGTTGTTGTCGGCGGTGGTGTAGATCTCGGTACGCTTAGCCGGAACCGGGGTGTTGCGGGTGATCATCGGCGCGATCATGCCGCCCTTGACTTCCACGCCCATCGTCAGCGGGGTCACGTCGACCAGCACGATGTCGCCCAAGCTGGAATCGCCCAAAATAATACCGGCCTGCACGGCAGCGCCGAGCGCGACGGCTTCATCGGGGTTGACCGATTCGTTGGGTTCTTTGCCAGTCAGTTCTTTGACGATGCGCTTCACGGCGGGAATGCGGGTCGAGCCACCGACCAAAATGATCTCGTCGATCTTGGAAGCGTCGAGCTTGGCGTCGCTCATCGCTTGTTCGACGGGCTTGCGGACGCGCTTGAGCAGATCGCCGGTCAGTTCTTCGAACTTGGCGCGGCTGAGGGTGCGCTCGAGGTGCAGCGGGGTGCGGGTCTCGGGATCAAAGGTGATGAACGGCAAGCTGATGCTGGTTTCCGAAGCGTTGCTGAGTTCGATCTTGGCTTTTTCGGCGGTTTCGATGAGGCGCTGGAGGGCCTGTGGGTCTTTGCGGAGGTCGAAGTTGTGCTCTTTTTTGAATTCGTCGGCCAGCCAATTCACAATGCGCTGATCGAAATCCGCGCCGCCGAGGTGGGTGTCGCCGGAAGTCGATTTGACTTCAAAGACGCCGTCGCCGAGTTCGAGGATCGTTACGTCGAAGGTGCCGCCGCCGAGGTCGAAGACCAAGACCGTTTCGTTGCCCTTACGCTCCAAGCCGTAAGCCAGTGCGGCGGCAGTCGGCTCGTTGATGACGCGCAGCACGTTGAGGCCCGCGATTTCACCGGCCTGACGGGTGGCTTCGCGCTGCGAGTTGTCGAAGTAAGCGGGCACGGTGATGACCACGTCTTTGATCTTCTCGCCGAGCTTGGCCGAGGCGTCGTTGACCAGTTTGCGCAGCACTTCGGCGCTGACCTGCTCGGGCGCGAGGTCTTGGGTGCCGACTTCGACGCGCACGCTGCCGCCGGGGCCTTCTTTGACGGTAAAGGGGCTGCGCTCGGCTTCCGCGCCGATCTCGTCCCAGCGGCGTCCGATGAAGCGCTTGACTTCAAAGATGGTGGCTTTGGGATTGAGCGCGGCTTGGCGGCGGGCAATCTGGCCGACCAAACGCTCGTCGCCTTTGTACGCAACCACGGAGGGTGTGGTGCGTCCGCCCTCGGCGTTGACGATCACTTCGGGGCGTCCGCCTTCCATCACGGCGATGACGCTGTTGGTGGTTCCTAAATCGATTCCGACTGCTTTTGGCATGAATGACCTCTTTGTGGGGGAATTTCTGTTCATTGGTGTGCGAACAGTTCTAAACGCTTCCTATCATAAGCCCACAGTTGAAAGCAGTCAAGAGACTTGAGCGCACCGCACTCACATTTTTGCTGAGCCTCAAGGAAGGCTAAAGGAAGCCCATTGTGGCCGCCGGCCAGTGGGGGTAGGAACGCAGGCGTAAAGTGGCCGTTTTCTCTTACAGTCCTGCAAATTGAGCGGCGTAGACTTTGGGCATATGAAACGTGTGGTGTGGCCCCTCTGGCTGCTTGGCGCAGCGCTCCTCTTGTTGGCAATCATCAGCCTGACCATGCCGCGCGATCTCCAGTCGCCTTTGAGTCTCGATCAATTTCAAGAAGCCCTGAGTCAAGGCAAAGTGCAGTCGCTGAATATTCAGTATCAGGGCAACACCGCCGCGCTGGAGGGCGTCCTCAAAGACGGCCGGAAGTTTGAAAGCCGCTCGCTCAGCGACGATCCGCTGCTGAGTTTGGATACGCTGCAAAAGGGCGGCGTCAACGTCACCATCGCCCCAGTCGGTGGCTTCAACTGGATCGGCACGCTCAGCACCCTGCTGACCGTCGCTTTGATCGGCGTGCTGCTGTTTACCCTCCTCAGGAGCCGCAATCAGCAGGGCAGCGACCCGGCCAACCAGTTCGGCAAGTCCAAAGCCCACGTGATTCAAGAAGGCCAGATCAAAGTCGGTTTCGGCGACGTGGCGGGCTGCGACGAAGCCAAAGCCGACCTCACCGAAGTGGTGGATTTCCTCAAGCACCCCGAGAAGTACCATGCTCTGGGCGCACGCATTCCACACGGCATTTTGCTGGTCGGTCCTCCCGGCAGCGGCAAGACACTTTTAGCAAGGGCGGTGGCTGGAGAAGCCAAAGTTCCTTACTTCTCGATTAGCGGTTCAGATTTTGTGGAAATGTTTGTCGGTGTTGGCGCGGCTCGCGTGCGCGACCTCTTCGAGCAGGCCCGCAAAGCCGCGCCATGTATCGTCTTCATTGACGAGATCGACGCGGTGGGCCGCAAGCGCGGCTCCGGAATGCAGGGTGGCAACGATGAGCGCGAACAGACCCTCAACCAACTGCTGGTCGAGATGGACGGCTTCGGCAGCACCCACGAGATCATCATTCTGGCGGCGACCAACCGGCCCGACGTGCTGGACGCTGCCCTGCTCAGGCCCGGACGTTTTGACCGACAAGTCGTGGTGGACGCGCCCGACGTGAGAGGCCGCGAAACCATCCTCAAGATTCACGCCCGCAAAAAGCCGCTGGAACCCAACGTGGATCTCGGCGCGGTGGCCCGCCGCACCCCCGGCATGGTCGGAGCCGACCTCGAGAACCTGCTCAACGAAGCGGCGCTGGGCGCGGCCAGAGGACAGCGCGGCCGCATCACCAACAAAGACATTGACGAAGCGCGTGACCGGGTGCTGATGGGGCCGGAGCGGCGCAGCATGGTCATTGGCGAAAAAGACCGCCGCGTCACGGCCTACCACGAAGTCGGGCACGCGCTGGCTTCGCAACTGCTGCCGCACGCCGACCGCGTTCACAAACTGACCGTCGTGCCGCGTGGACGGGCGCTGGGCGCGGCCATGTACACTCCCGAAGACCGGATGCACCACACCGAGGCCTCACTCCTCGACCGGATCGCGGTGGCGCTGGCCGGACACGCCGCCGAGGACGTGGCGCTGGGAGCCGTGACCACTGGAGCGCAGAGCGATTTTCAGCAGGCCACCAACATCGCCCGCAAGATGATTACCGAGTGGGGCATGAGCAAGCTGGGCAATATCGCGCTCCAGCAAGACGGCGGCTACTTGGGGCTGCCCAGCGAACGCGGCCTTTACAGCGAAGAAACCGCCGAGCGCATCGATGAGGAACTGCGCCGCATCACCGGCGAGCAATTTACCCGTGTTCACGCCCTGCTCAGTGAGCATGTTCACCAGATGCACCGCTTAGTCGACGCCCTGATCGTGCATGAAACGCTCAGCGGCGAGCAGTTCGACACGGTGCTGGCCGGCGGCACCCTCGAAGACCCCGAGGTGGGCGCGGTTACGGCAACCGAATTGCCAGCGGTGGGCACGCTGAAGCCGGGCGGCGTTTAACAGCAGTAGATCCAGAGATGAGGCACCAAACCTTAAGAATTTAGCCCCGCGCTTTGTCTGGCGGGGCTTTTTTTTGCGCCTCTTTTTTGGGTACTCTGCGGCTTGATGTTCACCTTTGCCGAAGCCGCCACCCTGAGCGCCGCGCGAGTCGGCCAAGAAACCCATTTACTGGCCCGCTTCGCCGCCCGCCTGCCCGCCGCTTTTGTGCTGGAGGCCGAGTTCGAGGAGGCCTTTTACCGCCGCGCCAACTTACCCGAACAGCTCGGTAAGCTGTTTGCGCCGATCAACCCGAGGCGCATTGATGAAGACCTGCTGGAGAACTTGTGTGCGCGGGCCACGCCACTGGTTCGCACCTCGGCGCTGATGGACGACAGCGTGCAGTTGCTGCTGCGGGCCGTCAAGAACGCGGGCCTTGCCAGTGGCGAGTTTCATCTGCGCCGCCCCACTGAGCGCCGCAGCGAAAGCGGCGAAGCGCGGCCCCCCAGCAATGAAGTTTTGTTTGCCCTCAAGCGCCTGTGGGCCACCGATTGGACGTTTGAGGCGGTGCTGGCCCGGCTGGACAGGGTAGATAGTGTGGACGGCGCAGGCAGCATCGCCTTAGAAGCGCGTCCGGTGCTGATCTTCGCTGGCCCTGCCGGACGCCCCGACCCCGCGCTGGCCGAGGAACTCGGCATGTTTGAAGCGTGGCGCAGCGCGGCGGGCTTGGTCGGACTGGCTTGAGGGCGGCTCAGCGCCTGCACGCTTTGCCGTTCGGCGTTATCGGAGCGCTGCTGTTTCTGAATGTTTATGCGCCGCAGAGCTTGCTGCCGGTGCTGGCACGTGAATTCGGGGTCAGCTCGGCGCAGGTCGGTACCGTCATCGGCAGCACGACGCTGGCAATGGCGCTGTTCGCACCGTTCGCGGGTCTGATCGCTGACGCGCTGGGACGGCGGCGGGTGACGCTGGGAGCCTTCGCGCTGCTGCTGCTGCCGAGTCTGCTGGCGACTCAGGCCCACACACTTGCGTCGCTCAATCTGGCCCGCTTCGCGCAGGGGTTGCTGATTCCACTGGTGATGGTGGCCGTCAGCGCTTACCTGGCCGAGGAAGCTCCGCCTGCCCGCTTTGCTCGGCTCCTGACCGCGTACGTGACCGGCACCATCGTGGGCGGCTTCGCGGGGCGGCTGCTCAGCGGCGTGGCCGAACACGCGGGCAACTGGCACTTGGCGTTCTGGCTGCTGCTGCTGACCAATCTGCTGGGCGTGGGCGTGGCGCTCTTGGGAATGCCCAAAGAGAAGCACTTCACCCCGCAGCGCCGCCCACGAGAAGCTGGGCGCATTCTGGTCAACCACCTGCGAAATCCGGCGCTCCTGCTGACCTGCGCGGTGGGATTCCTGATTTTGTTCGTTCTGGTGTCGGTGTTCAACACCGTGACTTTGCGGTTGGCCGCGCCGCCGTATGTGCTAGGCAGCGGCCCGATTGGGCTGATTTTCGCGGTGTACCTGCTGGGCGCAGTGGTGACGCCCGTGACCGCTCCGGCGCTCTCTCGGCGGGGGCCGCTGTGGGCGCTGCGGGCCGCCGTGCTGACCAGCTTGGCGGGCTTGTGCCTGACCCTGCTCACGCCGCTGCCGCTGCTGATCGCCGGCTTGGCGGTGGCGGCCTGCGGAGTCTTTCTGGCGCAGGCGGCGGCGCTCAGCGCGGTGCAGAGCAGCATTCGGGGCGGGCGCAGTCTGGCCAACGGCCTCTACAACTTCACTTACTACGGCGGCGCGTCTGTGGCCAGCGTGTTGGCGGGCGCGGCCTATGACTGGCGCGGCTGGAATGCGGTGGCGGCTCTGTGCATGGTCGCCATGCTGGGAGCCGGATGGGTGGGGCAGTGGGGCTGGCGCAACAGTGCGGCGTGAAAGCTAACAGTGTTGCCAAACGAAAAGTGCCCCCGCAGGAGCGCCTTTTGTTCGATTGATGCTCAGCGGTTGACGATGTGAATGGCCTGCTTATGCACCGCTTCCGCCGCTTCCAGCACACTTTCACCCAAGGTCGGGTGGGCGTGAATGGTCAGGGCGATATCGCTGGCGGTGGCGGCCATTTCGAGGCCGAGGCTGGCTTCACCCAGCATGTCCGAAGCGTGCGGCCCCACGATATGCACGCCCAGCACCAAGTCGGTGCCTTCTTCGGTGATCATCTTGACGAAGCCGTCGGTGCTTTGCAGCGTCATGGCGCGGCCCGAGGCGGCAAACGGAAACTGGCCGGTCTTGATTTTGTAGCCCTTGGCGAGGGCTTCTTCTTCGGTCAGACCCACCCAGGCGAGTTCCGGTGAGGTGTAGACCACGCCCGGAATCGCCACCGGGTCCATCTCGGCAGGCTCGCCCGCGATGACCTCGGCGGCCACCAGCCCTTCCTTCATGGCTTTGTGGGCCAGCATGGGGTTTCCGGCCACGTCGCCGATGGCGTAGATATGCGGCACGTTGGTCTGCATCTTGCTGTTGACGGTAATAAACCCGCGCTCAACGGCGATGCCCAACCCTTCCAAGTTCAGCCCCGCGCTGCGTGGACGGCGGCCCACCGACACCAATACCCGGTCATAAATCTCGCTGCGCTTCTCGCCGGTCTTGACATCTTCGAGTTCCACTTTCAGCGTGCCGTCGGGCTGCTTCTCAGCTTTGTTGGCTTTGGTCTGGGTCTGCACTTCGATGCCCTGCTTTTCCATGGCCTTGCGAAACGCCGCCACCGCGCCCCGGTCGGCCCCCGGAATCACGTCCGGCAAAAACTCGATGATTTTGACTTTGCTGCCCATGTTGTTGTAGATGTGGGAGAACTCAAAGCCGATGACGCCGCCGCCGACGCACAGCATCCGCGCCGGAACCGGGTCAGGAATGACGAGCGCCCCGGTGGAGTCCACGATACTGACCTGATCGACGTCCAGCCCCGGCAACTTGGCCGGTTCCGAGCCGGTGGCGACGATGAAGTTGCTGGCGGTGTAGGTTTTGTCGCCCACCTTGATGCTGTGGGCGTCCACGAACACCGCTTCGCCGACAAGGTGCGTGACTTTGTTGGCCTTGAACAGCCCGCCCACCCCGCTGGTCAGCTTGGTGACGATGCCGTCTTTCCATTTATTGAGCTTGCCGATGTCCAACTGGGTGCTGGAAAAGGTCAGCCCGAACTCGGCGGCGTGCTTGCTGGCGGCTAGCCCGTCGCCCGCGTGCAGCAGCGCTTTGGTGGGAATGCAGCCGACGTTGAGGCACACCCCGCCCAAGTATTCTTTTTCGACGCAGGCCACTTTGAGGCCGAGCTGCGCTCCCCGAATTGCCGCGTGATACCCGCCGGGGCCAGCGCCGATGATGAGGACATCAAAATCCATTGCTTTGGTCATGGCTCAGTTTAACGCGGCGGGGCGCTTCAGAGAGTGACGCATTTGAGAAGTCAGTACGCAGAGATTGACAAGTTGGGGGTGTGAATAGCCGATCTGTGCGGTAAAGCCGAACAAGCGGCTGTGAGTCGCCTGAGCGTATTGAAAAAGCTCCGCATAAGCCTCTGGATTGGGCCAGACTTGCTACAGTCAAGCATGACCCAACCCGTCCCCGCACGCGATCCGGGCTCAGCCCCGCCTGTTTCAAAGCTGAACCTGGCGGCGCTGTTTCTCTCTCAGTCGCTGGCGACGGGAGCCACCACCGCCAGCACTGTGCTGGCCTCGCTGGTCATCAGCACGCTGGGCCGCGAGGCCTGGGCGGGCGTGCCCAGCACCTTGGTCACGCTCGGCTCGGCAGCCTCGGCGGGCATCTTCGGCTGGTTGATGCTGCGCGACCGGCGCAGGGGCCTGGTCACGGCGTACTTGCTGGGTGTCTTCGGCGCGTTAGTGGGCTTCTGGGGCGCGTGGCAGCAGCACATCTGGGTGTTCTTGCTGGGCGCGGCGGTGGTCGGCATGTCGCAGGGCGGCTTCCAGCAGGCCCGCTACGCCGCCGCCGAGAGTGTCGGTCCTTCAAAGCGCGGCCTAGTGATCGGCGCGATGATGTTCGCCTCGGTGCTGGGGTCGGCCTTTTCCACGTTGCTCAGCACGCCGCTGGCTGAGTTCGCCTCGGGTCTCAAAACCTCGGCGGAGGTGGTTGGCTGGCTGCTGGCGGCGCTGTTCTTGCTGCTGGGCGCGGTACTGACCTCACTCTGGCGGCCCCCCGCTCAGGTGGCGGTGCAGGAAGCCAGTCCGCAGGCCGCCAGCAAAGCCGCCCATGTCCCGATCAGTCACCCGCAAGTTTGGCCCGCCGCGCTGGCAGTGGCAGTGTCGCAGGGCCTGATGGTTACCTTGATGAGCCTGACGCCCCTACGGGCGCACAACATGGGCATGGAGCATCCAGCCATCGCCGGACTCGTCACCATTCACATTGCCGGAATGTACGGCCTCGGCTGGTTGACTGGCCCGCTGATTGACCGCTTCGGGGTGCGCTTCGGCTACCTCGCTGGCGCGGCCCTCTTGCTGCTGGCCGCGCTGAGCGCTCCGGCGGGTCGACTGTGGCTGGCTCCCAGCATGTTCCTCTTGGGGCTGGGCTGGAATCTGGGCTTTTTGGCGGGCAGCAAAGCGCTGACCAATTTCCGGGGAGCGCAGGGCAAAGTGGACGCGCTGGCTTATCTGACCGCCGGAGTCGGCACCCTCAGCGGCGGGCTGATTCTCAACCGCTTCGGCTTCGAGCCGCTGGCCTGGGGGTGCGCCGCGCTCAGTTCGCTGCTGCTGATCAGCGCTTGGTACGGGGGCCTGAGCCGTCCGGCAGCGGCAGTGGCCGCAGATTGAGTGCGGCTTATCCCGTAGCATGGCAGACATGACCGCCGCACCCGTTTCCACTCCCACCACGCCTACGCCGACACTGTTGTGGATCTCGCTGCTGACCGTGTATCTGGTGTGGGGCAGCACCTACTTCTTCATTAAAGTGGCGATTGGCTCGCTGCCGCCGCTGGGGATGCTGGGCCTGCGCTTCTTGGTGGCGGGCGCAGTGCTCTATCCGGTTTTGCGTTCGCGCGGTCTGCCCGCTCCCACCCGGCAAGGTTGGCTGTGGAGCGCTGTCATCGGCACACTGCTGCTTTTTGGCGGCACGGGCTTGGTGACGCTGGCGGAGAGAAGCGCCAGCAGCTCGGTGGCGGCCATGATGATTGCCGTCAGTCCGCTGTTCGCCGCTCTTTTCGGGCGCATCTGGGGAGAGAAGACCGGCGGGCGCGAGTGGGCCGGTATCGGAGTGGGACTTCTGGGCATCGGACTGCTCAACCTCTCGGAACTCCACGCCACGCCGCTGGCCGCCTTCTTGCTGCTGCTCGCTCCGATCTGCTGGACTTTTGGCAGCCAGTGGTCGCGTCACTTGCCGCTGCCCAGCGGCCTGATGAACAGCGCCGCCCAAATGCTGATCGGTGGGCTGGTGCTCTTGCTGCTCAGCGGCGTGTCGGGCGAACGCTGGCATACCCCGACGGCGGCGAGCGCTTGGGCTTTGGTGTACTTGATCGTTTTTGGCAGCTTGCTGGCCTACAGCGCTTACACCTATCTGGTGATCCACACCCGCCCGGCGCTGGCAACCAGCTACGCTTATGTCAACCCGCTGGTGGCGGTGCTGATCGGGGTCGGATTTGGCGGCGAGAGCCTGCGCCCGCTGGGGTGGGTGGCGCTGGCCGTCATCGTGGGCGGTGTGGGCCTGATGGCCTGGCCGCGCAAAGGAGTCAAGGTGGCCGAAGCGCCCGCGTGAAGCTGGCCCGCTTCTCTTCTCGCCCACCCATTCCCGCTCGTTCCCAGTCACCCTGCGCCACCTCTGATTCACTCCGCGCCGCTGCTGTGCTACAATCCTTGAGTTTGCCCATTTAAGGGCGAGTTGCCATGTCTGGCTGGCCGCGCCTTGGCGTCGGCCCCGCCGTGAGAAGGAGAAGTTTAATGAAGCGTACCTACCAACCCAACACCCGCAAACGCGCCAAAACCCACGGCTTTCGCGCCCGCATGAAGACCACCGCAGGCCGCGCCGTGCTGGCCCGCCGCCGCGCCAAGGGCCGCCAACAGCTCACCGTTGCCGACGAGAAGTAAGCCGCACGGCTGCGCTTCCCTGTAACTTATGTCCCCTTCCAGCGTCACTGACCCGGCCCCGCGCCCAGCAGTGGCGCTGACTTCATTGCGCGGCGAAAAGGAATTCCGCAAAGTTCGCCAGCACGGGCAAGTCGTCCGTCACGCGCTGTTTACCCTGCGCGTGACCGATTATCGCCCGCGCTACGGTGAAAAGTGGTTGCCACGCGCCATGATTGGCATTGTGGTGCCCAAGAAGACCCTCAAGCTGGCGGTCAAGCGCAACCGCGTGCGCCGACGCGTGCGCGAGGCGCTGCGAACCTTGCCGAGTTTGCCGCCTTGCCGCGCCACCATCTACCCCAATGAAGCGGCGCTCAAAGCCCCTTTTGCCGAGTTGCAAACGGCGCTGAACAAGGCTTTGTCGGGTGACTTCAAGGCCAAAAAGAAGAAGCCAGTGCCAAAAGCGCCCGCTTCAACCCAGCCAACCCGAACGGAAGCCAAACCGTGAGCGGGGCCTCTAAGCTGATGCTCGGGGCGGTGCGCGGCTATCAGCGCCACCTCTCGCCGCTCAAAGGTGCGCCGACTTGCCGCTTTACCCCGACGTGCAGTCAGTACGCCGCGCAGGCCATTGAAAAGCACGGCGCACTGCGGGGCGCTTGGCTGGCGACTTGGCGCATTGCCCGCTGTCAACCCTTCAACGCGGGCGGCTTTGACCCCGTGCCGGAGGTGTTTCCAAAGCCCCGTTCTCCGGCTGACCACCCCGCCCACTCAGATGCCGCAACTGCCCACCCCGTACCGCTGACCTCAGTCAAATCAGACCCGCCCGCTTCTAGCAAATGAGAGAGTGACACTATGACGAAACTTCCGCGCTCCGGCGCTCGCAAATGGCTTTACGGGACAATGGCAGCCGCGCTGGCCTTGGTGCTGACCGGCTGCGGTGTCGGTCAGCCGGGATCGTTCGGCCATGTGCTCCAGTCGGGCTGGATTCAGGCAGACATTGACGGCAACGGCACCAAAGACCTGATCGCCCAGACCAACCTTGCCGACGTGGTGTTTAACCCTGAAGGCGAGATCATCGGCTGGTACATCAAGGTCAACCCCGGCTCGCAGCTGATTAAAGCCAACAACGACGGCACCTACAACTTTGATCAGCTCAAGGGTGGCCTCTCGATCAACTTGGTGGGCGGGCGCAACGGAGCCGACAACAAAGCGCTGCTGATCAGTGGGCGCAAAGCGCTGCAAGTCGCGCTGCCCGGCAACACCGCCGCGCCCACTGCCCAAGCGCCGGTGACCACCAGCGACCTCAAGCAAAACCGCCTCGACGCCACCTTCGTCTATACGCAAGGCGGCGTGACCGTCACCAAAAAAGTGACGCTACATCCGCGCCAGTTCAGCATTCAGGCTGATGTGAACGTGGGCGGCGCGGGGGCCTATACCCTCAACTTTCCGGGCCTGGCCACCACCACCGACCCTGAAGTCAAGGCGCTGGCCACCGGCACGGCCCTGCCCACCACCACGGCGGGCACGGTGGCGAGTGCTGCTTACGCCGCGCTGCAAACGCCCATCAGCGGGCTGTTTCACAACTCACAGACCGCCGCCGCGCTGATCGTTCGCCCGCAGCAGGGTGGACAGGGCGGCACGCCAGTGGCGGGGCCGCTGAACGTGACCACCACCGGCGGTACGGATGCCAATATCAAGGTCAATGCTGCCGGCCCGCTGTCGCTGGACGTATACGGCGGCAAGAACGAGCTGGTTCACCTGTATCAGGGCGGCTATACCGAGTTGCCGGGTGTATTCAGCCCCAACGTATTCGGGTATATCAGCCTCTACATTGCCAAGTTCATGCTGTGGCTCTACAGCTTCTTCGGCAACTGGGGCCTGACCATCTTGGTGCTGACCGTGTCGCTGAGACTGCTGATCTGGCCCCTGATGCAGTCGCAGGGCCGCACCACCGCCAAGATGCAGATGGTTCAGCCGCTAATGAAGGAAGTGCAGGAAAAGTACAAGGATGACCCCGCCAAGGTGCAGGCCGAAACCATGCGCCTCTACCGCGAATACGACGTCAATCCGGTGGGCTGCCTGAGCATGTTCATTCCACTGCCGATTTTGTTCGTTTTGTACGGCACCATTCGCAACTTTGAGTTCGATCAGGGCCTGTGGTGGCTGCCCGACTTGTCTATCCCCGATCCGTTTTGGATTCTGGGTATCTTGTATGTTTGCGCCAACTTGCTGCAACTTTACGTCTCCACCCGCAAGTCGCCGCAGATGTTCAAGCAGCAATCGGTGATGTACTTGTTCTTCGCCTACTTCGCTTTGACCTTTCCGGCGGGCGTGACCCTCTACTGGATCATCGGTACTTTGATTGGCACCGGCCAGCAGTTCCTGATCAACAAGCAAGTTGAGTCGCATATGTCCGGCGGCCTGCAAAAAGTAGAGAAGAAAACCGCTCCGATTGGTTCTGGCATAACCACAGTCAATCTCGGCAAGAATGCCAAAGTCACTACCGCTAAGGTGACCACCGCCAAAACCGTCACGGTTGAGCCGAGCGGCAAGCCTTCGGGCAGCAGCGCTCCGACCAAGCCCAGCGGCTTCCGTGCCGTGTTGGAGCAGGCTGCTAAGCAGGCTGCCGATCAGCAGCGCCAGCAGCAGAAGAAAAAGAGCTGAGGATTTTGCAATTGAAATGGCTCCGTCTAGAAGTTTGGGCGGGGCTTTTTTGTTTGGGGAGATTCATCTTAGGTTCGCATCACCCTCTGCCATTCACCATTTACCACCCTCCACTTCCCGTATCCTTTTTGCATGACTGCTAAACCCTTCAAACTTCAAACCCTGATCGCCCAAGCGGCGGGCGGGCGGGTGGTTCGCACTGCGTTTATCGAAGCTGACGAGATTGACCGCCGCCTCCTGCACAACGACGAAATCAAGTCGGTGATGGCCGGCGGCTTCCCCGACGCTCGGCGGATCGTGCTGACCTTGCATCCGGCGCACATTCCTTCAGTAGATAGCGGCGTCACCGTTTACCGCGTCACCCCCCAAACTCCCGGCTGGGACGCGCAGGATTTCAGCGTGGCTCTGCGGCGCGAAGGCCTGTCCGAAGAAGCGGTGGGTGACGTGCGCGAGGAACGCGGCGGCTTTTTGGTGGCCACCACTGGCAAAGCCGCTAAAGCGCTGGCTGAGCTGAGCGCTTTGGGCGGGCGGGAAGTGGATATAGAGGAAGTGGGGGAGAGCGCGGGGCGCGGCGCAAAAGTGCGCGAAGTGGTGGTACCGTCCATGCGAATTGACGTGGTGGGAGCCAAAGGCTTTGGGGTCAGCCGCGCTTACTTTCAGCAGGGCGTGGAAACCGGAAAAGTGCGCCTCAACGGGCAAGTCGCCCGCGCCAGTGCCGAGATTCGGGAGGGCGATAGCCTCGCCGCCGAGGGACTTGGCCGCATCGACTTCAGGCGGGTGGTCAACGAAACGCGGCGCGGAAATTACAAAGTGGAATTGAATGTAGAGAAATGAGCGAGAGAGATGAAACGGTGATTTCTTATAGCACTGATCCTCAAACACTCACTCCCGAACAATTGATGGGCTTTTTTGTGGGCTGGCCCAACCCGCCTTCGGCGGCTACGTTGCTCCGGCTCCTGCAATCGAGTTACCGCGTGAGTCTGGCCCGCGACGGTGAACGGGTGGTGGGTTTCGCCAATGCCATCAGCGACGGCGTGCTGAGCGCTTACATTCCGCTGCTTGAAGTCCTACCTGACTATCAGGGGCGCGGTGTTGGCAGCGAGCTGATGCGGCGGCTTCTGGCTGAGCTGGATAAGCTGTACATGGTGGACGTGATGTGTGACGACGAGGTGGCTCCGTTTTATGAGCGCCTGGGCTTGCGGCGGGCTGGGGGAGTCATTCAGCGCAATTATGCGCGGCAGTCCGGGCAAGAATAAGGCGGCGCAGGAATGAACAAGTAGAGATGGTGGTCCGTGATGTCAGTCAAGGCCAGATCCTTCGCTATGAGGTCTGGCAGGGCGAACAGCGGTTGGCTCTTTTAGAGGGCCAGCGGCTTGAGCCAGCGCTATGGCGTTTTGATCGTTGGGATGTTTCAGACGGGTCGAAGCGAGAAGCTGTGCGAACTGATATCGTCACTTTTTTGGGTCGGCAAGGCCGACAGCACAGTCCTGAACTGCTCTCCGGAGACCGCGAAACGCAAGCGGAGATTAATGCCCTGATTGAACAGGCCGGTTGGCAGATTGATCGACGCAAAGTTTTCGTCCGGCGTGAATTGGTCGAGCGGCCAGGGACCAAGCCAGTGTTGACCTTGCTGAGTCTCGCAGAGGTGGGGCGCGAGCATTTTGTGGCTGCTCTGCTGGCTGCCTCGCAGGGCGATCCATTTGAAACCAGCACCGCCGAGAGCGCTGAAGCTGATTTCGACGCTCTGATCGAGGGAGCCGGAGAGCAGTTTGATCCGGCGGGGTGGTTTGTGGCTCGGCACTCGGGTGAGGAAGTCGGCGTGCTGTTGCCGCAACTCTTCCCAGATGAACCCAGTGTTGGCACCCTATTTTATGTGGGTGTGTCGCCACAGTTTCGGGCTAGAGGTCTCGGCACTGCCCTGCACGCTGAAGGACTCAGGCAGCTTCAACTAAAAGGAGCTGGACAATACAAAGGCTCCACTGATGTCCGGAACGGGGCTATGCGCCGGGTATTTGCCGCCAACGGGTGTAGGGAAATTTACCAGCAATGGTTCTACAGATTTGTAAATAGCTGAGGAGCTGAGTTCTCACGCCCGCCCCCGACTGTGCCCGCTGCCCACCCCACCCGCGATCAGGTGCGCGGCCCGCAGTGGCTCGGGGATATTGCCGGTCAGTGTCAGGTGGTGCAGCGCCACGCCTGCATCCTTAATGCTGAGGCCCACGCGCTGCACATACACGCCGCGCAGTTCTTCCATTGGCCCTAACTTTTCAATGAGTCGCCATTTGCGTTTTCCGCCCGGCACTTTGTCCAGCAGCGCGGCGCGAATACGTTCCATATCCGGCTCACGGCGGGCCACCACCATCACCGGCAGGCCCGTATCTCGGCTGAGCTTGTGGGCGTCCACCACGTTGAATCCGGCCAGTGCCACGCCCTGAAGCAAGATCAGGTGCAGGTGAGGTCGAAACAAACAGGTGTTGACCAAGTGGGTCAGTTCGGCGGCACTGTTGCGCCCGTCGCGCCGCACCTTACCTGATACGACGCCGTGCAGCGTGGTCTGGGCATAGATGGTGCCGACAATCCGCACATCACCGCGCCACTCGCGCTCAAAAGGCAGATCGTCGAAGCCGATGGCGTGGGTGAAAGCGGGCAAGGTGTCAGTTCCCGCGCAGGTGCGGCAAGATGTCTTCGGGGATGCGGGCAATCTTGTAGTTTTTATCGGTGGTGATGTGGTGGGTTTTGCCGGTGGCGACCAGCGTTTCCCCGCACTTCAGGGTGTAAGCAAAGGTCACGGCCCGCGACTGCACCGTCTCCACGTTGGTGGTCAGCGTCAGCAAGTCGTCGTAGCGGGCGGCGGCGCGGTAGTGCACTTCCAAGCTGGAGAGCATAAAAAACAGCCCCCGCGCTTCTATTTCGCTGTAAGGCACGCCCAATGTCCGCATCAGTTCGCTGCGGCCCACTTCAAACCAGATCGGGTAATTGGCATGGTGGGCCACCGCCATCGCGTCGGTTTCGGCGTAGCGCACCCGAATTTCGCTGAGTTGCTGAATGGTCATCGTTTACTTCCTCCGCCTATGGAGCCGTGTTTTTACCTTTACCTGCAATTCTGCTCACCACTTCCGGTCGTCCGCCGCGAAGAATTCCAGCAGGGGCGTGCGGCGCATCTTCACGGCCTGGGCGACTTGGCGCTGCAAATGGCCGCGTGCGTTGTGGAGGGCGTCGAGTAGACCTTCCATATCGCCCATAGACGAAATGTAGACGCGGGCCTGAACGAAATCCGGCGTGAGGCTGACCGCTTCAACCGTGACAATCATCGGGATGCGCGGGTCGCTGAGTTCGCCAATGGCGTCGCTCAGCACCCGGAGGAGCTGGGATTCGAGTTGTTCGGGTCTCATAGGCTCGCCTCACCGGTGGGCGGATTGAGCCGTGGCGACGTTCTGGAAAAGCTGTATCCACGTGAGTTAAGAGCAGTCAAGGCCAACAGATTTGGTTTGTTTATCGAGGTGTTCATCAAAAAGTATCCTTTGTCGGTGGCGCTTAGGCCGAGTGCCAAGCTGAAGTTGAGCTACACCCTAAAGCAAAAAGCCGTCTTCAATGTTGAGTCACCGAACGCTTTTGCACTTCACGCCTCACAGCGCGGCCTGATCACGGCACGCAAAACTGCTGACGGCCCCCTAATTATTTGGGCACAGCTCCGATAAAAGCCTATTGTTCTACCTTCGTTCATCATAAAAAATGACCTGTTTGCCTGACCACCCTGTGTCTCGGCTGATCGCCGGGCTGGCCCCTGATGCGGAGACGGTGAGCGAACACGGCCCACTTCTCCAACAAGTAAGCGCGACCAAATTGGAGTTGCGTTGACTTGCCGAAACTCAAACTGTCCACGAAAAGGCCGAGCTTAACAGGTACTGAGTGCTATCTCGGTTGCTGCTCCTCTTGACAAACTGTGCTGCTGCTATCAAACTGGCACCATCTCAATGTAATCGTTTGCAAGCGGCTGGCTTCCGGCTGTTCAAGTCTTTATCACTCCCAGAGGGAAGGTGAATACGTCTGCTGTGTCGAGCATTCAAGAGGTCGCCGCTTTAGCTCAAGTTTCTACGGCCACCGCGTCGCGGGCGCTGAGCAGGCCTGAGATGGTGGCCTTGTCGACGCGACAGCGGGTGATGCAGGCGGCTCAGGAGTTGGCGTATCAGCCCAACGCGCTGGCCCGCAGCTTGCGCCAGCGCGAAACCCGCACCATCGGCCTAATCGTCAGTGACATCCTCAACCCGTTTCATGCGCTGCTGGCCAAAGGCGTGCAGGACACGGCGGAGCAGCACAACTACGTCACCTTCCTCTTTAACAGTGACGAGCAACCGGAAAAAGAAGCCCGCGCTATCCGCACGCTGCTCGGTCACTTGCCCAAGGGCCTAATCGTGGTGCCGACCAGCGGAACGCGCCAGCATTTAGCATCGCTGCCTGAGCTGCCGGTGGTGGAGCTTGACCGCGTGACGGGCAATCCGGAGGCCACCACCATCACGGTAGATAACATAGGCGGCGCACACGCAGCCACCACTCACCTGCTCGGGCTCGGCCACCAGCGCATCGGCATGATCGTGGGAAGGCAAGACATCAGCACCGCCGTGGAGCGGCAGCGAGGCTACCAGCAGGCGCTGAGCGAAGCGGGTCTGGACGCTGATCCGGCGCTGATCCGGTCTGGCAACCACCGCGAGGCGGCAGGCTACCAAGCCGCGCACGAGTTGCTGGCCTTGCCGCCGCACCAGCGCCCAACGGCTCTGTTTGTGGGCAACAACGAAATGACCATTGGTGCGGTGCTGGCCGCCCGCGAACTGGGCTTAGAAATTCCCCGCGACCTTTCTCTCGTTGGCTTTGACGACTCGCGCTGGGCACAGACCATGTCGCCGCCGCTGACGGTTATCGCTCAGCCCGCTTACGCGCTGGGGCAGCACGCCTGCGAACACTTGCTCGGTCTACTCGGCGGCAAACGGGCCAGCACTCCGGCGCAGATGCAACTCCCCACCGAACTCATCATCCGGCATTCCACTGGGCCGCCGCCTCTCTCTTAACGCCCACTTTCCGCGCTGCCGCGTTCGCCCGCCCTCTTCACTTTCGATCTGACAAGGAGACTTCCATGCGTCACACCAAACTGATGTTCGCCGCCCTCGCCGCCGTCACCGTCACCGCCGCCCTTGCCCAAAGCAGCCAGCCGGTGATCGGCCTGATTACCAAAACCGACACCAATCCCTTTTTCGTCAAGATGAAAGAGGGCGCACAAAAAGAAGCCACCCGCTTGGGGGCCAAATTGCTGACGGCGGCGGGCAAAACCGACGGTGACAACGCGGGCCAAGTGGCCGCCATCGAAAACATGGTCGCGGCTGGAGCCAAGACCATCATGATCACCGCCAGCGATTCCAAGGCCATCGTGCCGGCCATTGCCAAAGCCCGCGCCGCCGGCGTGATGGTGATTGCCCTCGATACCCCCACCGAACCGGCCAGCGCGGTGGACGCCCTGTTTGCCACCGACAACTACAACGCCGGACTGCTGATCGGGCAGTGGGCCAAAAAAGCCATGGGCAACAAGAAGGCCGTGATCGCCGCGATGGACTACAACCCCGGCCAACCCGTCGGCGTGCTGCGGCACAACGGCTTCCTCGCGGGCTTCGGCGTCAAGGGCATCACCCCCACCATGCTGACTCAAGTGGACACCAGCGTGGTCTGCTCGCAAAACTCCTTCGGTGATCAGGCCAAGGGCCAGACCGCGATGGAAAACTGCCTCCAGAAAAACCCCGACATCAATCTGGTCTACACCATCAACGAACCCGCCGCCGCTGGCGCTTATCAGGCCCTCAAAGCCGCTGGCAAAGAAAAAGACGTGTTGATCGTCAGCGTGGACGGCGGCTGCGCTGGTGTGCGCAATGTGGAAGCGGGCGTGATCGGCGCGACCAGCCAGCAGTACCCGCTTAAGATGGCGGCGATGGGCGTCACGGCGGGTGTCAACTACGCCAAGACCGGCAAAAAGGTCAGTGGCTACACCGACACCGGCGTCAATCTGATTACCAACAAGCCGGTCAGCGGCGTCAAGAGTCAGGACGGCAAGTACGGCCTCGCCAACTGCTGGGGCCAGTAACTCAGCGCAGGTCATCATGATCTGAACTGAACTTCATTGGGCGGGGCGAAATGGCTGGTTAAGCTGTTCGTCCCGCTTTGCCACTCCGGACCGGCCAAACACCACCTAGCTTCATCCAGCGTCACAGGAGTTACCCACGCATGACTTCCCCACCGATTTCTGAAAAAGGCCGTATGGGATTCCGCGCCCCCAGCCTCACCACTCTGGGGCCGCTGATTGCCCTGCTGCTGGCCTGTATCTTCTTCGCCACCCAATCCGACCGATTCCTGACATCTCAAACGCTCTCGCTGGTTCTGAGTCAGATTTCATTCGTGGCCGTGATCGCCATCGGGCAAACTTTAGTGATCCTGACTGCCGGAATTGATCTGTCGTGCGGCTTCATCATGGCGCTGGGCAGCATCGTGATGACCAAATTCGCCGTGGATTACGGGGTGCCGCCGTTCTTGGCGATTTTGTGCGGTCTGGCTGTGACCACCGCCATTGGAGCGCTGAACGGCCTGCTGATTACCCGGCTCAGGCTGCCGCCGTTTATCGCCACGCTGGGCATGTTGGGCATCGTACAGGCCATCACCCTGATCTACTCCAATTCGCAAACCGTCAGCGGCTTACCCAACACGCTCAACTTTCTGGGCAGCACCTTCAAAATTCTGGGTACGCCTTTTACCTACGGCGCGGTGCTGATGCTGCTGCTTTTCGGCGTCGCTTGGTTTTTCCTGACCCGCACCGCGCCGGGCCGCCACGTCTACGCGGTGGGCAACAACCCCGAAGCCGCCCGCCTCAGCGGGATTCCCACCACCAAGTTGCTGATCAGCGTCTACGCCATCGCCGGGCTGCTCTACGGCATTGCGGCTCTGATTCTGGTGGGCCGGGTCGGCGCGGGCGATCCCAATGCCGGACAGACCGAGAACTTGGAGAGCATTACGGCCGTCGTGCTGGGTGGTACCAGTTTGTTTGGCGGGCGCGGCAACGTGCTGGGCACGCTACTTGGCGCAGTCATCGTGGGCGTCTTCCGGGTCGGCCTGACTCTGGCGGGCGTCAACAGCATTTATCAAGTCTTGGTGACGGGCATTTTGATTATTCTGGCCGTTGCCACCGATCAATTTTCCAGAAGGAAGGCCTGAGATGACCGCTCAAATTCCGAGTGCGCCGCTGGTGATGGAAGCGCGGGGACTCGTCAAGCGCTACGGGCAAGTCACCGCCATGGACGGAGCCGACTTCGAGCTGCGGCCCGGCGAGATTCTGGCAGTTATTGGCGACAACGGCGCGGGCAAATCCAGCCTCATCAAAGCGCTCTCCGGCGCGGTGGTACCCGATGAAGGCCAGATTTTTCTAGACGGCAAACTCGTTCATTTCCGCAGCCCGATTGACGCCCGTAAGGAAGGCATCGAAACAGTTTATCAGGACTTGGCAGTGGCTCCGGCCATGACCATTGCTGAAAACCTGTTTCTGGGCCGTGAAATTTTGCGCCCTGATCCTTTCTCGCGTTTTTTTAGGGTGCTGGACAAAAAGAAAATGCACGACGAAGCGGTGCGGCACATGCAGGGGTTGCAATTTGCCATCAAGAGCATGTCTCAGCCGGTTGAAACCCTCTCCGGTGGACAGCGGCAGGGCGTCGCAGTGGCCCGTAGCGCGGCGTTTGCACGGCACGTGGTCATCATGGACGAACCCACTGCCGCCCTCGGCGTGCGCGAAGGCAACATGGTGCTTGACCTGATCCGCAAGGTGCGTGACAGCGGCCTGCCGGTCATCTTGATTAGCCACAATATGCCGCACGTCTTCGAGATCGCTGACCGCATCCACGTTCACCGGCAGGGCAAACGTGCCGCCGTGCTGAATCCCAAGAACATCAGCATGGCCGACACGGTGGCGGTGATGACGGGGGCGCTCAGCCCTGAGGCCTTGAGCGCCGACATGCTGGCGTAGCGCGGGCCCTGCTTACCGCCGCCCCGCCATCCACACCCAGTACGCCAGCAGCGGCTGAAGCGGCAGGCGTGCCCACAGCGCCCAAGCGGGTAGCGGCTTAAACTCCTCGGCATTCTGAGCCATGTAGGCGTTGGCCGGAAAAACCGCCAGCAGCAGCGCCATCAGCCCCCAGCGGGCGGCGGGGCGGGTGGTGGGGTGGAGGAGTCCCAAGCCGCCCGCCAGTTCTGCTGCGCCGCTGATGAGCGTGGCGGTGCGCGGCGGCATCGGTACGAACGGCGGCACGATGGAATCGAAGATGCGGGGGCGTAAAAAGTGCAGCGTACCTGCCGAGATAAAGACAGCCGCCAGTAGCAGCGTGCTGGCAGTGTTGCCAAAGTGGGTGTTGCCGGAATTCATTCTGGACATCTTCAAAGTATGCCCGTCAAAGCCCACAAAAAAACCGGAAAGGTATTTAACCCTTCCGGTTTTTTGATTGGTCTTTAAGCTAGAGCTTACTCGCTGGGCTTGTCGCTCTCAGTGCTGGTCGCGGGCACGTCGTCTTTCTTGTCGGTGCCGAGGCCGAACTGCGCGAACAAGTCGGCGTAAACGTCACCGAGCTTGGTGCTGATCTTGCCGCCGCCCTGTTGGGCGTCTTTGGCGTTAAAGCTGTACTCGAAGTCGCCGCCCCGGCGTCCACCACGTCCGCCGCCGCCACCACGAGCGCCGCCGCCCTGCTGAGGGCTACCGAAGCTGGGAGTCCGGCTGCCGCCGCCCTGCGAGACAAAGTCGCCGCCGCGTGCCGGTGCGCCGCCGAGGGCACGCCGACGCGACAAGCTGGCCCGCTGCTCGACGGGGTCGATGTTCAAGATGACGGCTTCGATGTCGTCGCCCTTCTTGAACAGATCAGCGGGGTTGTTGACGCGCTGCAAATCGAGTTCGCTGATGTGAATCAGACCCTCGATGCCTTCTTCGATTTCCATGAACACACCGAAATCGGTGAGGCCAGTGACTTTACCCTTGACCGGCGTGCCGGGGGGGAAGCGGTCAGGCAAGCTGCTCCATGGATCGTCGGTGGCCTGACGAAGACCGAGGCTGATGCGGCGGTCTTTGGGATCGATGCGGAGGATGATGGCTTCCACTTCGTCGCCCTCTTTGAGGACTTCGTTGGGATGACGCACCCGCTTGGTCCAAGACAGCTCGCTGACGTGAACGAGGCCTTCCAAGCCCGGCTCGATCTCGACAAACGCGCCGAAGTTGGTGAGGTTGGTGACTTTACCCACCACTTTCTGGCCGATGGTGTACTTGTCGATGGCACTTTCCCAGGGGTCGGTGGTCAGCGCTTTCATCGAGAGGTTGATGCGGTCACGGCCCGGATCAACGTCAATGACCTGCACCTGCACCTTGTCGCCGACTTTGACCACGTCACGGGGGTGATTGAAGCGCCCGTAGGTCAGCTCGGAGCGGTGAACCAGGCCGTCGATGCCGCCGAGGTTGACGAACACGCCGAAATCGGTGATCTCGACCACGTCGCCTTCAAACTGTGCGCCGGATTCGAGTTGACCCATGGTGCTCTCGCGGGCCTGGGCCTTCTGAGCTTCCATGATGGCGCGGTGCGAGATGATCACGCGGTTGCGCTTGCGGTTAAGCTCGATCAGCTTGACTTCAAGCGGCTTACCGACGTAGGGGTCGAGGTCGTTGACTCTACGGGTATCCACTTGGCTGGCCGGGAGGAAGGCCCGAATGCCGTCAATCATGGCCACCAAGCCGCCGCGCACCTTCTCGACGATGTCCACTTGGAACGATTCGTCGCGCTCCTGCACGCCCGCCAGCACGCGCCAGCCCTTGTCCTGCTCGGCCCGCTTCTTGCTCAGCACGATCTGGCCGTTGGCGAGGTCGCTTCTGACCACGTAGGCTTCGATGCTGTCGCCGGGCTTGTACATCTGCTGGGCTTCTTCCAACGTCACCGGCTCGTCACCGAGCTGGTTGAACGGAATGACGCCCTCGATCTTCGCGCCCACGTCTACGGCGATGCCTTCGCTGCCGATAAAGACCACGGTGCCGGTGACCACGTCGCCCCGTGAGGGTGCGGACGAATCTTGGTTCTCGGTATCGAGGGTCGCCAGCACGTCTTCCATGGTCATGGCCGGATAGTCGTCGTCGCTGCGCTCTTGGCGAGCGGTCGCGGCGGGCTTGGCCTGAGTAGGAGCGGCTTGAGCAGGCTGAGCGGGCGCGGCCTGCGGAGCTTGCGTTTCCGGTGCCTTCGCTACTTCTGGCGCTGCTTCAACCTGCGGCGCGGCCCCTTGAGGCTGAGCTTCGGTGCTGTCCATGTTGGCGTGGCCGGTATCTGCGGTGCTCGTATCGGCGGCGCTCATGTCGGTGGCGGCGGGCGTGGTGGCGCTGCCCTGCGCCGTATCGGTGGTGGGCTGAGTGTCCCCGGCCTGATCCGGGGTGCGGCTAACTTGGTCTTCCACTTTGATGCTCCTCCTGGCAGCTCACACCTGAGTGCGGCTAACGCCCTAGTTTATCATTTTAGCGGCCTGCAAGCAAGCAATTTTGCCGCAAAAATCCGCTTCATGCTTGACAGGGTAGCCGCCTACTCTTATACTCTCTAGCGCTACTGTTTGAGCTAACCCTTTACCGGTTTTCTCGAAGTTTCGCTGGGGCATCGTCTAATGGCAGGACAACAGTCTCTGACACTGTCGATCAAGGTTCGAGTCCTTGTGCCCCAACCAAAGCACAATTGCAGCAGCAGATCAGCCCGCCACGTGCGGGCTTTTTCGTGGCCTTCGGTGCGCGGCACTGGTATCAGGCGAGGGCGCTCATGTTCCCTTAGAGGGCGGACTTGAGCGGCCCAGTCTTCAGAAGGTGGGCATCATCAGAACTTCATCAAGGCCAGTTTAAAAAATAAACTGGGACACCGTTTGATCAGGGCCGCTCTGATAAGCTGAGGGCATGACGAACGCTCAACCTTCACAGCCCCAGCCTTCAGAGCACGATGTGGTGATTATCGGCGGCGGCCCCGCCGGACTGACGGCGGCGATTTACACGGGCCGCGCCAGCCTGAACACCATCATTTTGGAAAAAGGCCTTCCGGGCGGCCAAATCGCCCAGACCGAAGAAGTCGAGAATTATCCCGGTTTTCCAGAGCCGATCAGCGGCCCCGAGCTTGCCCAGCGGATGACCGAGCAAGCCGAGCGGTTTGGCGCAAAAATTGAAATGGAAGAAGTGCAGGGCGTGGAGCACCACCCGCATGGCGGCTTTTTGGTCAGAGGCTACAGCGGCACCTACCACGCCAAAGCGGTGATTTTGGCGACCGGCGCAAATCCCAAGCGCCTCTATGTGCCGGGCGAGGAGCAGTTCTGGGGCAAGGGCGTCAGCACCTGCGCCACCTGCGACGGCTTTTTTTACCGGGGCAAAAAAGTGGTCGTCGTCGGTGGGGGAGACGCCGCCGTGGAAGAGGGCCTGTTCCTGACCAAGTTCGCCGATGAAGTCACCTTGATTCACCGCCGCGATTCTCTAAGGGCCAACAAAGTGGCTCAGGCCCGCGCCCTGGCGAATCCCAAAATGAAGTTCGTCTGGGACACCGCCGTCGAAGCCATTATCGGCGAAGACAGCGTCAGCGCCGTGCAGCTCAAGAACCTCAAAACCGGCGAGGAAAGCCGCTTTGACACCGATGGCGTGTTTATTTTTATCGGCCATGTGCCTAACACCGAGTTTCTGAAAGGCGTCGTGAAGCTGCGCGAAGACGGCTACGTGGATGTGCGCGACGACATCTTTACCAGCGTGCCGGGCATGTTCGCGGCGGGCGACATCAGCGATTATGTCTACCGTCAACTTGCCACCAGTGTGGGCGCGGGCACGCGGGCGGCCATGAGCGTGGAACGGATGCTGGCCGCGCTGGAGCTGGAAGAAAGCGCGGCGGACTGAAGCCCTCTGAGTTCGCCGCAGCCCTTGAGTCAACAGCCGTTCAGTAAACCCAGCGTTGCCTTTGAGCATCCCGATTTTTACGTCATCAGCAAGCCTGCGCTGTGGCTGACCCATCCGGTACGCGCCCGCATGGACGTGCTGGATGTCTTGACTTTTTTGCAGCGCGAAACTGGCGAAACGCAGGTGGCCCCGCCGCACCGCTTAGACCGCGAGACCAGCGGAGCACAGGTATTTTCCCGCGACACCGATAGCGCCAGGCGCTTTTTCACCCTTTTCAAAGAGCATCTGGTCGGCAAGAGCTACCTCGCTATCGTTCACGGCTCGCCCAATTGGGACGAGTACACGCTGGACGCGCCGCTGGGCTTTGTCGGTCTGACCGGCAGCAACCAAATTCAGATTCGGCAAGGCGTGGTGCCGGACGGCAAACCGGCCACTACTGAATTCAAGGTGCTGGGTCGCCGAAACGGTTTTGCACTGGTCCACGCTTTTCCCCGCTCTGGGCGACTGCACCAAATTCGGGCGCACTTGTCGCATCTGGGGTTGCCGATGGTCGGCGACAAGATTTATGGCCGCGACCCCGAAGTGTTTTTGGACTTTATCCAGACCGGGCAAACGGACGACCTCACGCGGCGTTTGCTGCTGCCCCGCCAAGCTCTGCACGCCCACAGCATCTCGTTCGGCTGGGACGCAGCGCAGGTGCGGGTGGAAGTGCCTTTGGCGGCGGACTTACAGGCGTTTTGGGACGGACTCGGAGAGGGCCAAGAAGCTTAAGAGCTGTTCGCTCCCGTTTCGCGTTGCCACTTACCGCCCACCACTCCCTGTAGACTCCCTTATGACCAACACTGCTCATCCCTACGACACCGTTTTGCCAGATTCTCTGCGCCACGCCGATAATTACAAATGGACGAAGTTCGGCGGTGAAGTGTTGCCGATGTGGGTGGCCGATATGGATTTTCCGGTGGCCCCAGCTATTCTCAGCGCCCTGCAAGGCCGGCTGAGCCGCTCGGTGGGTTACCCCCAAATGCCCGGAGACCCCACGCTGAAGGCCCAACTGATCGCCAAACTCGCCAAGGACGGCCTGAGTGATTTGACATCCGAAGGCGTGGCTTTTTTGCCCGGCGTGGTGCCCGGCCTCTACGCCGCCGTGCAGGCCCTGACCGAGGTCGGCGACGAGGTGCTGACGGTCACGCCGACTTACCCGCCGTTTCTGAGCGCCACCACCGATCAGGGGCGGGTGCTGAACGCCGTGAAACTGATCGAGGGCAAAACAGGTTGGACGATGGATTTTGCGGCGCTGGAAGCCGCCATCACGCCCAAAACCAAGTTGCTGATGTTGTGTCACCCGCACAATCCAACCGGACGGGTCTGGACGCGCTCCGAGTTGCAGCAGTTGGCTGAGTTTGTTCTCAAGCACAAGTTGTACGTCGTCACCGACGAGTTGCACGCCGATTTGCGTTTTTCGGACGCGCCGGACTACGTTCCGTTCGCGGCCATCAGTCCCGAAGTCGCTCAGCGCACCATCACGCTGACGGGGCCGTGCAAGGCCTACAACACGGCGGGCCTCAGCATCGGCGCGATGATCAGCCACAACCCCGACTTGGTTGCCAAGCTGGAAAAAACCACCCACGGCACCATGGGCCACCCCAGCGCCCTGAGCGTCACCATGTGGCAAGCCGCGCTGAGCGGCGGAGCCGAGTGGCTGGCCGATACGCTGAAGTATCTCCAGGCCAACCGCGACTTCCTGAGTGAATTTATGGCCCGCGAGTTGCCGCAGGTGCCGTACACGCCGCCGGAAGCGACTTACCTCGCGTGGCTGGACTTGCGCTCGCATCCCCGCGCCGCCGATATCCAACCCTACTTGCTTGAAGAAGCCAAGCTGGCGCTGAACGACGGCCTGACTTTCGGCGAGGGGTATCAAGGGTTTGTGCGCCTGAACTTTGCCACCAGCCGTGAGCTGCTGCAAGACGGCCTGGAGCGGCTGGCAAAAGCCGTGAAGTGAGCAGCCTCACCGACTACCGCACGCTGGGCCGCTCTGGCCTGATCCTCAGCCCGCTGGCGCTGGGCACCATGACCTACGGCGCTCAGCGCTGGGGCTCGCCCGATGACGTATCTGAGGCCATTTTCAACGCTTACGTGGACGCGGGCGGCAACTTTTTTGACAGCGCCGACACTTATGCCAAAGGCCGCAGCGAGGAACTCTTGGGCCAGTACATCAACAAGCGCGGCCTGCGCGACCAGGTGGTGCTGGCCACCAAGTTCACCTAGAACGCCGTGCCGGGCGTGCTGGTGATGAGCGGCAACAGCCGCAAGAACATTTACCGGGCGCTGGACGGCTCCCTCAAGCGCCTTGGCACCGACTACCTCAATCTGTACTGGCTGTACCACTGGGACTTGGTGACGCCGGTGGAGGAAGTGCTGCAAACACTGGGCGATCTGGTGCGGGCGGGCCGGATTCGCTACTTCGGGTTTTCGAACGTGCCGGCCTGGTACGCGGCGCAGGCGGCCACGCCGTCGCAGGTTCACGGCGTGCCCGGCCCGATTGCCCTGCAACTGGAATACTCGCTGACCGAGCGCGGCTTGGAGCGTGAACATGTCGGGGCGGCCCGGCAGTTTGGCCTGGGCATCACGCCCTGGAGTCCACTGGCGGCGGGCTTTTTGGCGGGCAAGTACCTGCGCGAAACTCAGGGAGCCAGTGGCGAGGGCAGACTCAGCGGCCCCAACCCATTCGGCGACTCCAAGTTCACCGAATCCAATTGGGCGGTGCTGGACGTGCTCGAAGCCGTGGCCGACGAGATGCAGCGCCCAGCCGCGCAGGTGGCTTTGGCTTGGGCTTCAGCGCAACCGGCCATCACTTCGCTAATTATTGGGGCCAGCAAAGTCGCGCAACTTGAAGACAATCTGGCCTCGCTGGAGATTGTTTTGACGCCCCAGCAGCTTGAGCGCCTAGACAAGGCCAGCGCTCTGACGCCCTCCACGCCGTCTTCTCTCCTCGCGCCCGGCATCAAAAAAATGATTTTTGGCGGTGCAAGTGTGCGGGGCTGGCAGGAATAAGCCTGGCAGAAATAAGCACGGTTGAGTTAACCGCTCGGCGCTAGCCTAAGGCATGCCCGAACTGCCGGAAGTCGAAACCACCCGCCGTAAAATTGAGCCGCTCTTGGTGGGCCACATCCTCACGCGCATCGAGCACGACGCGCCGCACAAATACACTGACACCCACAAAGCTGAGGGCCGCACCGTGACCGGCATCGGGCGGCGCGGCAAGTATTTGCTGCTGCAACTCGCCGCCGCAGACGCTGCCAGTACAGACGCCGCTGCTGAAGATGAATGGGGCGATTTGGAACTGCTCGTTCACCTCGGCATGACCGGCGGCTTTCGGCTGGAAGCTGGGCCGCACACCCGCGTAACGCTGCACACCGATCAGGGCGCGGTGTATTTCAACGACGCCCGCCGGTTTGGTAAAGTGGCGGTGGTGAGCCGGGGCGACTACGCCGCTTTTCCTACCCTGCATCAGATGGGGCCGGAACCGCTCACGGACGATTTCAAAGAAGCCGAGTTCGTCGAGCTGGCCGCCAGCGCCGGAGCGGTCAAGCCTTGGCTGCTCTCGCAAAAGCCAGTCTCGGGCGTGGGCAACATCTACGCCGACGAGAGCTTGTGGCTCAGCCGCATTCATCCGGCCCAGACCAAACTCAACCCGAGTGAGGCGGGGCGACTGTACGCGGCCATCCGCGAAGTGATGAAGGCGGCGGTGGAGGCGGGCGGCAGCAGTTTGGGCAGCGGTGGGGGTAACTATAGGCAGCACGACGGCGTTTCAGGCCTCTTTCAGCACGAGCACCACGTCTACGGCAAGGCGGGCCAGCCGTGCTCCCGGTGCGGTAGCGGTATCGTCAGGGTCGTGCTGGCCCAGCGCGGGACGCATTATTGCCCGCAGTGTCAAACGCGCAAAGAGCGCTAACGTGGGGGCATGAGCGATTCCAAGCCGTCTTCAGATTTGACTCAGCTGCGCGTTTCGTACACCAAGGGCGAACTGCGCCGCGCAGACCTCGCCGCCTCGCCTTTGGAGCAGTTTCAAGTCTGGTTTGCCGAGGCCCAGCAGAGCCGAGTCATTGAGCCTTACGCCCTGAGCCTCGCCACCGCCAATGCAGCGGGGCGGCCCAGCGTCCGCACGGTGCTGCTGCGCGGCGCAGAAGAGCGCGGGCTGAGCTTTTACACCAATTACGGTTCACACAAGGGACATGACCTCGACGAGAATCCGCAGGCCGAGCTGCTGTTTTTCTGGCCGGATTTGGAGCGGCAGGTGCGGGTATTCGGCTTCGTTCAGCGGGTCAGTGAGGAGGAATCGGCCACCTACTTTCACAAGCGCCCCCGCGAATCTCAACTGGCCGCCCATGCCAGCGACCCGCAGAGCGCTCCAATTGCTGACCGCGACGCCCTAGAAGCCAAACTCAGTGCCTTGGAAGTTCGGTATCCCGAAGGCCAAACCGTGCCCAAGCCCGACTTCTGGGGCGGCTACCGTCTTACGCCCAGCGAGTGGGAGTTCTGGCAGGGCCGAGCGAACCGGATGCATGACCGCTTCGTGTATCTGCGGGCAGGGGAGAGCTGGAGCGTGGAGCGGTTGATGCCGTGAAGGGCGGTGAGTAGAAACAGCGGCCTTGCTCTTTTCGCACTCACCACTGACCGCTCACCGCAACTTCTCCCGCCCCAACCCCGTAACACCTGGTAGGAGGCTTCATGCTGTACCTGTTTTGTTTAATTGTGGGCGGCGGGCTGCTGGCTTTTTCGGTAATCGGCGGCCATGATCACGACTTCAGCGGTGGCGGGGGTGCGGACGCGGATGCGGGCGCTGAACACGGCCTCGGCGAAGTCGCCAGCTATTTTTCGCTGCGGGCCATCATCAGCTTCGTGGCGTTTTTCGGACTGGGCGGATTGGCGGCGCGGGGCCTGGGCCTCGGCGGGCTGACCCAACTCGGCTTCGCGCTGATTTGCGGCTTGCTGGTCGGCGCGTTCGCGGCGGTGGCGTTGCGGCTGGCCCGTACCCGCGGCGAAACCGACACTCACGCCTCCAAACTGGAAGGCCGCGTCGGCAAAGTGCTGGTGGCTCCGGCTTTAGGCCGGCTCGGCAAAGTCGAAGTCACGGTGGCCGGTCAAACCGAGCAGATGCTGGCCCGCAGTGACGACCCGCTGCTGCCCGGCGCGTCGGTGATTGTCATCGGCATAGCCGGCGGCGTGCTGGATGTCCGGGCTTGGGAGCTGCACAGCTCCGTGAGTGAAGGCGGGTGACGCCCGGCGTTCCGAATGCTGCTTCCTTTGCCGCTGCAAACCCCGCTTGATTTCAAGGTGCTGATTCTCAACGCGCCGACGCTTCTCACCAACCCTCAAAGAAGGAATGACTTATGACTGGAACCATCGTTCTCGCGGCCATCGTCCTTTTCGGCATCTTCTTGGTGCTGCTGATGATTCGCACCCTGCTGATCATCGTGCCGCCCAACAAAGTGGTGGTCATCTCTGGGCGCTCGCGTATCACTGCTGAGGGCGACTCGGTGGGCTACCGCGTCATTCGCGGCGGGCGAGCCTTCCGCATACCGCTCCTCGAAAAAGTGGCTTGGATGGATCTCACGACCATTCCGCTGGATCTGCGCGTCGAGAATGCCTACTCCAAAGGCGGCATTCCGCTGACAGTTCACGCGGTGGCCAACGTCAAGATCAACGCCCACGAGCCGCAGCTTTCCAACGCCATCGAGCGGTTTCTCGACACCGACCGCAAACAGCTCACCAACATCGTGCGCGACACCTTGGAAGGCAACTTGCGCGGCGTGGTGGCGACCCTGACGCCCGAAGAAATCAACGAAGACCGCCTGCGCTTTGCCGAGGGGCTGATCGGTGAGGCCGAACACGACTTGGGCAACTTGGGCATCAAGCTCGACACCCTCAAGATTCAAAATGTTTCGGACGCTTCGGGATACCTCGACAGCATTGGCCGCCGCCAGACCGCCGACGTGCTCAAAGAAGCCCGCGTGGCCGAGGCCGAGCGCAACGCCGAGGCCACCGAATCCGAGGCCAAAGCCCGGCAGCGTGCAGAAGTGGCGCAGGCCATCAGCTCTCAGGCCGTGCTGGAACAGCAAAACATGCTCCGTATCCGCACCGCCGAGCTGGGCGCAGTGGCCGCTTCCAAGGAAAACGAAGCCAAAGTCACCGCCGAACGCGCCCGCGTGGTGGCCGAGCAGCAACTCGAGCAGGAGCGCGTGATTCTGAACGCCAAGCGCTACGAAGCCGACGTGGTGGCCCCTGCCCGCGCCCAGCGCGAAGCCAAAATGTTGGAGGCCCAAGCCGCCGCCGCGCCGATCATTGAAGAGGGCCGCGCCAAAGCCGAAGCGGTTCGCCTGATGACCGAAGCCTTTCGGCAAGCCGGTAGCGAGGGCGAGCGGGCCTACATCCTCAACATGCTTCCCGGCATCGTTTCCGAGTTTGCCGGTGCGGTGCGCGGAATGCAGATCGACAAGATCACCGTGCTCGATTCGGGTTCGGGTCAGGCCACCCGCAACGCCATCGGCACTCTGCCCGGCAATATCGTCTCGCTGATCGAGCAAGTCGAGAACGCCACAGGCGTGAATCTGCTGACTGCCCTGCAACTCCGCAGCACGCCCAGCGCCGCGCCGAACGTGCCGGTCAGCTCCGCCAACGACTGAACCACCGTGAGTGAAAAGCCGGAACGCCTGCTGAGGGCGTTCCGGCTTTTCACTTCGCCTCGTTTCCCTTTTGACCCGCCTTTTTCGGGCATGATAAGCAGCATGACCGCTTCAGATCAAAATACGGATATGCCCAAAAACATCTACACCGCTCAGGCCACCGCCAAAGGGGGCCGCGCCGGACACATCATCAGCAGCGATGACCGCCTTGACCTCCCACTCAGTGTGCCCGCTGAAATGGGCGGCGACGGCGGCAGCGGCACCAACCCCGAACAGCTTTTCGCCGCTGGCTACGCTGCCTGCTTTCAGGGCGCGATGGGCGTGGTGGGCCGCCGCATGAAAGTGGACACCGAAGCAAGCGAAGTCACCGCCCAAGTCGGCCTGCAAAAAGCGGGTCTGGCCTTCAAGCTCGACGTGGAACTCCGCGTCAAAATCCCCGGCCTAGACCGCGCCACCGCCGAAGAAGTCGTCAAGGCTGCCCACACGGTTTGCCCTTACAGCGTGGCGACGCAGGGCAATGTGGACGTTCGTTTGGTGGTCTTAGACTAAGGGAGTGTTTGGCGGTGCAAGGGGAGACGAGTGGCTCTTCCCTTCGCCGTTCTCCGGCGCGAATGTAAAGCAGAAATGAACGTCTGAAGGCTCTTTGCGGGGTCGGAATTTCCGGCGTTGATACAGTCCATGAGCCGACTTGGTGTACAATGAACACTGTTGCCTGTACTCCACCAAAGGGAGGCAGGACATAAAGAAGAAGCGGGGCTGAGTGCTCGTCCAGCCAAGCTCGTGAATTCAGTCACAGGAGAAAAGAACATGAAAACCATCATTCTCGGCGCTGGTTACGCGGGCCTCGCGGTGGCGACCAAACTCAAGCCCCACCCCGATCTTGACGTGACCTTGGTGGAGCAAAACCCTTACCACACCTTCGAGACCCGCCTTCACGAAGCGGCGGCCCACAACACCAAAGTGACGGTGCCGCTGGCTCCGCTGCTGCGCGGAACAGGCGTCAAGCTGGATTTGGCGATTATTGCCGAAGTCAACCTCGATACCAAAGAAGTCAAGACCAAAGACGGCCCCACTTACAAGTACGACAATTTGATTGTGGGTTTGGGCTCTGTCACCAACTTCTACCGGATTCCGGGCCTCGCTGAAAACGCCGCCGAACTCAAAGAACTCAAAGACGCCGATCAGATCTTTGGGTATGTCAACCGCACCTTCGACGCGGGCTTCGTCGGCAACCGCGACATCGTGGTGGGCGGCGCGGGCCTGACCGGCGTGGAACTCGTCACCGAGTTGGCCCAGCGCAACGAATCGCTGAGCAAAGCGCGGGGCATTGCGCCGTTCAAAATTTACCTGGTGGAAGCTGGCCCAGCCATTTTGCCGGTGATCGACACGGCGCTCAGGGCCAAAGCGGCCAAGGTGCTCAGCGATTACGGCATTGAAATCCTGACCGGCCACCGCCTGATGCAGGCCACCCCCGACAGCGTCACGGTGCAGACCGCCGACGGCAATCAGCGCGTCATTCCCGCCGGCAAAATCATCTGGACCGGCGGTATTCAGGCCCGCGACATCGTCAAGGCCCAGAACCTCAAAAAAGGCCCCGGCGGGCGCATCGTGGTGGACAAGGAACTGCGTATTCCCGAATACCCCGAAGTGTTCGTGGTGGGCGACATGGGTCTGGCACTCAACGAGCAGGACAAGCCGGTGCCGACCACCGCTCAGCACGCCGGGCAGCAAGGCCGCTTGACCGGCGACAACATCATGCGCCTCGTGCGCGGCGAAGCGCTGCACCCCTACGTGCCCAATACGCTGGGCGAGTTCATCAGCCTCGGCGGCTTGATGGCCGTCGGCTGGATGAAGCTGCCTTGGAACCAAAAGCTGGCCATCACCGGCGGCCTCGCCCACGTGATGAAGCGGGCTTCGGAATGGCGCTGGCGGGCCAGCATCGAGTAAGTAAACTTAAAAAGAAAAAGAGAGTGGGCCGAGTTGCCCGCTCTTTTTTGGTTGATGGCAGGTATGGAATCGGCCCTGCGCCCATCCCTTTGCTAGACTGCTCCGCGTGAACGCCCCGCAGTCCAGCATCCAGCTTATTCTCGGCATCGACACCTCGTGCGACGATACCGGCGTGGGCGTGGTGGCGCTGCACCCCGACGGACGCGCCGAGGTGCGGGCCAACCGCATCTGGAGCCAGACGGTGCATGCCCGCTACGGCGGCGTAATGCCCGAACTTGCCAGCCGCGAGCATGTGGAGCGCATCGACGCCGTGATGGAAGACGCCCTCAGTGAAGCGGGCATCGGCGTGGCCGACCTCGGCGCAGTGGCCGCGACTTCCGGCCCCGGTCTGGTGGGAGCGCTGCTGGTCGGTCTGATGTACGGCAAAGGGCTGTCGCAAGGACTGGGCGTGCCGTTTTACGCCGCTCACCATTTGGAGGGCCACATTTTCGCGGCGGCCAGCGAGGCTCAGACGGCTGAGTTTCAGTTGACGCCGCCCTATTTGGCGCTGGTGGTGTCAGGCGGGCATACCCATTTGTTTGACGTGGTGGCGGAGGGAACGTACCAACTCATCGGCGCGACCCGCGACGACGCGGCGGGTGAGGCCTTCGACAAGATCGCCCGGCTGGCGGGCTTGGGCTATCCGGGCGGCCCTGCCATTGCCGAGGCGGCCAAGTTGGGCAATCCCAAAGGCGTAGCCTTTAGAGAGCCGATGTTGGGCCAGAGCGGCTACGATTTCTCGTTTAGCGGCCTCAAGACGGCGGCGCTGCTGGCTCACCGAGCGGGCGCGAGCGGTTCCGATCTGGCGGCCAGTTTTCAAGCGGTGGCGGTCAAGCACCTGCTCAAAGTCACCTTGCGGGCGGCGGCGAATTTGGGCCGCGAAACGGTGGTGGTGTCGGGCGGCGTGGCGGCCAACTCGGCCCTGCGGGGAGCCTTCGGCGCGTCCGAATTGCGGGCGGTGTTTCCTGGCAAAGGGCTGAACACCGACAACGGCGCGATGATCGCTTTGGCGGCGGCGGCAGCGATCCGTTCAGGCCGAGCGCCGAGCGGCCTAGATGACGGAGCCATGGCTTATGCACCCCTGGCGAACGTTTAGCTGTTACTTATCTCTCTTTTTGCCGCGCAGCACACTTGAGTCTGCCATGCTCAACTCTCTTTGACACTCGGCACTAATATCCGCTTCATTTGCGGCTGCCGGTCAAGCTATACTCTCCTTATATGTTTCGTGTCCTCAACAAGATGTTTGACAACAATCAGCGCGACGTGCAGCGCCTCATCAAGACGGTGGTGCAGCCGGTCAACGCCCTCGAAGAAGAAACCAAGCAGATCGAAGATCTGGCAGCGGCTTTCTCGGCGCTCAGAACCCGGGTCATAGAGGGCGGCGAGAGCTTAGACGACGTGTTGGTGCCTGCCTTTGCCCTGATCCGTGAAGCCAGCCGCCGCTCGATTGGCAAGCGCCACTACGACGTGCAGCTCATCGGCGGCGCGGCGCTGCACGCGGGCCGAATCGCTGAAATGCGAACCGGAGAAGGCAAAACGCTGGTGGCGACTTTGGCGCTGGCCTTCAATGCCCTCAGCGGCAAGGGTGCCCACCTCGTGACCGTCAACGATTACCTGGTGCGGGTAGGCGCGGAAGAAATGGCTCTGCTGTACCGCGCTTTGGGCCTGACGGTGGGCGTGATTCAGCGCGATATGACCCCCACGCAGCGCCAGGCGGCCTACGCCTGCGACATTACCTACATCACCAACTCCGAACTGGGCTTTGACTACCTGCGCGACAACATGTCGCAGAGCCGCGAACAACTGGTGCTGCGGGCCGAAACGCCGCTGCACTACGCCATCGTGGACGAAGTGGATAGCATCTTGGTCGACGAAGCCCGCACCCCGCTGATTATTTCGGGGGCCGCCGAAAAAGCCACCGACCAGTATTATGTGATGGCCAAATTGGTCAAGCGCCTCGTCAAAGGAGAACCCGCCGAGCCCGGCAAGCGCCCCGAGCCGACCGGCGATTACACCGTGGATGAAAAGAGCAAGGGCGTCCACCTGACTGAAGGTGGCATCACCAAGCTGGAGCGGCTGCTCTCGATTGATGATCTCTACAGCCCCGAGCAGATGGAAAAAGCCCACATGATTACCCAAGCGCTGCGGGCCAAAGACATGTATCAAAAAGACACCGATTACATCGTCAATGCCGAGGGCGAAGTGGTGATCATCGACGAGTTCACGGGGCGCAGCATGGCGGGCCGCCGTTACGGCGAGGGGCTGCACCAAGCCATCGAGGCCAAAGAAAACGTCAAAATCGAAAACGAAAACCAAACGCTGGCGACCATCACCTATCAGAACTTTTTCCGCTTGTACGGCAAGTTCGCGGGCATGACCGGTACCGCCAAGACTGAGGAAAAAGAGTTCCTAGACATCTACGGCTCCGACGTGTTGGTGGTGCCGACCAACAGGCCAGTGATCCGCACTGACGGCGAAGACTTGGTGTACCGCACCCGCAACGGCAAGTACACCAACGTGGTCAACGAAGTCGTCGAGATGCACAAAACAGGACGCCCGATTTTGATCGGCACCGTCAGCATCGATACTTCCGAACTGCTCTCGCGGATGCTCAAGGAAGCGGGTGTGCCGCACAATGTGCTGAACGCCAAATATGAGGCGCAGGAAGCCAGCATCGTGGCGCAGGCGGGGCGCAGCAACCAAGTTACGATTGCCACCAACATGGCCGGACGCGGCACCGACATCAAGCTGGGCGGCAACGCCGAATTCCTGCTGGGCGAGGCGCTGGAGCAAAACTTCGGAATCAGCCGCTTTGCTCCCGAAGCCGAGAACTTCCTGGCGGCAGTTGTCCGCAAAGACCCGCAGGCGCTGGCACTCGGCAAAGAAATTCCGGGTGTCACCGACGCCTTCGTGCAGCAGGCCCAGCAACTCAACGACGATATGGAAGCCGACCACACCAAAGTCCAGCAAGTCGGCGGCCTGCATATCATCGGCACTGAGCGCCACGAATCGCGCCGGATCGACAACCAGTTGCGCGGACGCGCCGGACGGCAAGGCGATCCGGGTTCGAGCCGCTTCTTCGTGTCGTTTGAAGACGAACTGATGCGCCTATTCGCCAATGACCGCGTCGTGGGTATGATGGACAGGCTCGGCATGGACGATACCCAGCCGATCGAAGCCAAAATGGTCACCGGGGCCATTGAGAAGGCGCAGGCCCGCGTGGAAGACCGCAACTTCTCGACCCGCAAGCAACTCCTCGAATTCGACAACGTGATGAGCAAGCAGCGCGAGACGGTCTACTCGCAGCGCCGCGAAGTGCTGCTGGGGCCCGACGAGGACGTGGAAGAAAGCGTGGAAGGCATGATCGCCGACTTCGTGGAAATGAAGCTGGCCGAGTTCGCGCCCATCGAATCCGACCACGATGACTGGGACGTGGAAGGCTTGCAAGCCGCTATGCTCGACGCCATTCCGCAGCTCGAGGGCTTTGATTTTGCCAGCCTCAAGACCCGCCCGCCCGAGGAAGCCCACCGCGCCCTCTTGGAAGCCACCGCCGACGCCTTCGACGCCCGCAAGGTCGAAATGGGCGCGGGCACGCTCAACCAGCTCTCGCGCTACGTGCTGCTGCAAGTGGTCGATCAGCACTGGAAAGAGCACCTGCACGGCATGGACGTGTTGCGTCAGGGCATCGGCCTGCGCGGTTACGGCCAGCGCGACCCGTTTACCGAATACAAGTTCGAGGCCACCAACATGTTCAACGAAATGGTGGACACCCTCAAGGCCGAGGTCAGCAAGTTTATTTTCAGAATGCAGGTCGGCGGCTAAAAAGCCCGACGGTTCAACACGCGCCCCAGCCGAATGAAGGTCTGGGGCGCGTGTTTTGGTTGGTCGTTTACTGCATTTGCTGAAGCTGCGCCCTGAGTTCGCTGGTGTCCAGCTCGTCCGTCAGCAGTTCCATATACACCTCGTCAAAGCGCTCTCTGCCCAGCCGCACCGCGCCCGTGCGCCGCCCGATTTCGCGGAAGCCGACTTTCTGATAAGTCCGAATGGCCCGCTCGTTGAAGGCGAACACCTTGAGCATGATGTTGTAAAGGCCCAAGTGAAAGGCTCCGTACTGGCAAATCAGCCGCGTGGCCGCCGAGCCGTAGCCCGCGCCCCAGTCGCGCGGCTGGTAAATGGCGACGCCCAGTTCCGCCGTGCCGCTGCGGTCATCAATGTCGCGTAGGGCCGCGCTGCCGATCAGGGTTTCGGAGGCGTCGTAAATACCGAACATGGTTTGATTCGGTGAGTTCTTGAGGGCCGATTCTAACCACTCGGCTTGCTCGGCCTCGCTGGCCGTGAAGCCGTAACCGCGCAGGTAGGTGGTCAGCTCCAGATTTTGAAACGGCTCAATGATCTGCGGCAAGTCTTCGCGGCGCAGGCGGGCCAAGCTGAAGGCGGCTCCATTGGCTGTGGTTCCGGTCAAGGCGGGGTAAAGGGGCATGGTTTCAGGATAGGGGAGAAGCTGGCGCTTGGCTGACTGATTCATCTTTCAGCGCCCGCAGCCATCTCTCGCACTCGCTTGGACTGCTCAGCCGAACGACTTGCAAATGTGGATACGTGGCGATTTTTGGGGGCATCCGGCGGCGGTTGCGCCAGTGCGTTCTAAAAAACCAAGCCAAAATCCCGTCTTTTTTGAGCAGGGTGCGCCAGTCTTCGCGGTTGCCGTTCCAAAGTTCCTCGCCGCTAGCCATTCGCCGCAGGGTACGCCGCAAGAGTTGCCAGAACACCACCCAGCCCGAGTAATCCAGCCAAACCACACTGTCGGCCCGCGCCCAGCCGATGTCTTGGGCTTTGCTGTAATTGCCGTCCATCACCCAGGCTTCCTGCGCCGTGAAGCGCTCCACCTGCGCCCGAAATTCAGCTAGTGGCGCTTCTTGCCAGTTGGGCAGGTGGTTCCAAGCGTCCTGCTCGGCGTGCGGCACGTTCAAGTGGGCTGCCAACTGCCGGGCCAATGTGGTTTTACCGCTGCCGGTCGTGCCGATGACGAGAACGCAGTGAAGGGGTAAGGGGAGAGGTGCAGGCATCCGGTCAGCTTGCCGCTTACACTTCAGAGCGGCATCCGCCAAATGACTTACCCCAGACTGACCTCATGCGGACTTCAGCGCGGCATACTACCTTTATGACCCTTTCATCTGGCCCCGAGGCGGGAGCGGGCTTTTCCTCTCCCAAGCTGCCCAGCCCGTGGACACTCTCGGCCTTTTGGTTCGGCACCGCTTTTCTGTGGTTGGTGCTGCTGCTGATCCTTATGCCCGCCGAGGTGGTGCGCTTCGTGGGCGACGCCGACAAAGGCAAGTATCTGGGTTTGTTGGGCGGCATCGGGGCAGTGGTGGCGCTCATTTTGCCGCCGATCATTGGCAACTATTCTGACCGCATCGGCAAGCGGCTGCCGCTGATTCGGCTGGGGTTGATCGTCAATCTGGCGGGGCTGGCGGTTATGGGCTACGCCGCCGCCGCCACTGAAGGCTTGACTGGCTTTTGGATTTATGTCTTCGGCTTTTTGCTGGTGCAGTTCGGCAACAACTACGCCACCGCGCCCTACAGCGCCCTGGTGCCGGAACTGGTGCCGGTGGCGCAGCGTGGGCGCTATAGCGGCGTGATGGGCATGTTGCAAGCCGGTGGGCAACTGCTCGGCGGGGTGGCGGCGCTCGTCATCGGGCTGCTGAAATTGCCGGACGTGCTGAGCTACGGCATTATCGGCGTCGTGCTGCTGATCAGCGCCATGATTACTCTGCGCGGGGTACCGGAAACCCAGATCAAGCCCAATCCTGAGGCCCACCGCCAGCGCATGAGCATCGCTCAGCTGTTCGCTTATCAGCCGTTCTTGTGGGTCTTTATTACCCGCGCTCTGTTTGCGCTGGGACAGTACAGCGTCCAGCCGTTTTTACAGTTTTACGCCGGAGACGTTCTGCACCAAAAAAATCCCGGCACCGCCACCAGTCTTTTGCTGATGTCGATTATAACCGCCTCCATCGTCACCGCGCTGATCGGCGGGCGTGTCTCTGACCGGATCGGGCGCAAACCGGTGATTTATGTCGCGGGCAGCGTCATGGCAGTGATGGCGATTGCGCTGCTGTTCGCGCCGAATTTTTATGTGGCGGTGGCCATCGCTATGGTCTTCGGCTTGGGCTTCGGGGCTTTTAGCAGCGTGGACTGGGCGCTGGGCAGCGACGCCATGCCCAGCAGCAGAAGCTACGCCCGCGACATGGGCATCTGGCATGTGGCCTTCGTGGGGCCGCAACTCATCGAAACGCCGCAGGGCGCACTCCTCGACTGGGGCAACGCGCAGGGCGGTAATCTGGGTTACACCATTGTGTTCGGCATCGCCGCCGCCTGTTTCGTGCTGGGCGTGCTGCTGGTGCGTAACGTACCGGAAACGGTGAAGACCCATTCTGCCGAGGCAACCACGAAAGCCTGAACAGAGATGTAAACCACCCCGCTTTAAGCTTAAAAAATCTGAAGCTGGCCTTTACCCGGTGAGGCAGCTTGCAAAGTTTACTTTGAGCTTGGGGTGACAATTAAAACATGACCAATTCTGATCAAGCCCAACCGACCCGCGAAGAAGGCGTCCAGACGATTGCCAAACTCGTCAAGGGCATCAAGTTTGCCATGATGGCCTTTACCACCGAGGCGGGACACATGCACTCGCAGCCGATGACCACCCAAGAGCAGGAATTTGACGGCGACGTGTGGTTTATCGGCAGCAAGAAATCCGACTTGGTACGCAGCGTAGCCGCAAAGCCGCAGGTCAATCTCTCGTACTCTGAGTCTGGCAAGGGCTACGTCAGCCTCTACGGCGACGCCGAGCTGATCGAGGATGCAGCCAAGCTCGACGAGTTGTGGAGCGACATGTACAAAGCCTACTTTCCGGAAGGCAAAACCGATCCGGATATTCAGCTCGTCAAAGTGGAAGCCAAGGGCGCACACTACTGGGAGAGCGACGGCAAGTTGCAGGGCCTCTTTCAAATGGCCAAAGCCGCTGTGACCGGCAGCCGGCCCAATCACGGCGACAGCGCCAGCGTAGAGCTGTAAACCTCAGCAAAAGCTCTGGCCCCTGCCGACTGGGTGGGGGCTTTTGCTTTGGAGCCGTTTCGGTGGAGCCAATAAAAAAGGCCCCCCCCACACTGGAGACGGGCCTTCTGAGCGGGTTGTTTAAGCCAGTCCAGCTTCGCTCAGAAAGGCGTTCATCTTGACAATGCTAAAGCCGCTGAGGCTGGCGGCGGTGTCGCCGTGAACCAAAGTGGGCACGCTGCGTTTGCCACCGTTGACGCTCATCACGATCTGGGCGGCGTCCTCGACTTCCTCGATATTGATTTCGGTGTAAGCCAGACCTTTGTTGTCCAAAGCGCGTTTGGCGGCCTTGCAATCGGGGCACCAAGTGGTTGTGTACATTTTGATGGGTTCGGTAAGCATGACCTCACTGTAAAGGCTCGTGCCACAACCTGTAAGGTAAGGGCTTACAAATCTGGTTTTGTGGCTCGCCCCGCCGCTTGTTAGGCGGAGCATGAACGGCCGCCGCCACAAAAAAGCCCACCCCGCAGGATGGACTTCAATCTTCAACGCAGGACAGCTTGAGCTGTTTAGACGTTGACGGCTTCCGTGCTGACTGGCTCAGGAGCGGCGGCCTGCGGCGCAGTCTGGACAGCCGCGTCGGCGGGCTGAGCAGCGGCCTCGGCAGCGCCGGCATCAGGGCTGATGTCCGTCTGCGGAGCCAAGTCGCCGTGTTCGCCGCCGGGTTTGCGCCCGACTTTGGGAATCATGATCATGTTCATGTCCATGCCCATCATGTTGGGCGGACTCTCCGGCTGACCGACCTCCGCGAGGGTATCGGCGACGCGGTGCAAAATGCGCTCGCCCAACTCGGGGTGGGTGCGTTCGCGGCCACGGAACATAATCGTGACTTTGACTTTGTGGCCTTCCTCGAGAAAGCGCTTGACGTGGTTGGTCTTGGTCTTAAAGTCGTTGGCGTCGATTTTGACGCGGAACTTGATGGCCTTGACTTCCTGCGAGCGTGCCCGCTTGCGGGTGTCTTTCTCGTTTTGCTGCTGCTCGAAGCGGAAACGACCATAGTCGAGTAACTTGCAGACGGGCGGCACAGCCTGAGGACTGACCATCACGAGGTCTAAATTCTGCTCGCGGGCCATCGTTGCAGCTTCTCTGGTGTCAATGATACCGATCTGCTCACCCTCGGCACCAATCAGGCGAATCTGGCGAACCCGAATCTGGTCGTTGACTTTATGATCTTTCGCTATAACGCATCACCTCCGCCGCGCCCTGCTGCGTTCTACGCTGTCTGCGTGGAGAGCGGGGCGGCTTGTCTTGGAGCTGAATCTTGGCGGAACGGCCCAACGAATTCGGGCCAGTGAGATTCAGCGGACTCGTCATTTTAGCACGGCGGGGCGTAGCCGCTAAGAGGGAGACGCTGCTTTTCGCTGGCGTTTTGACCGCCGAGTTTGGGTCAGCGTCCATATACCTGGCCTGTATGGCTGCCGACTGCCTCCGAGCGCACCGCAACTCGCCCCAGCTTCCCCCAGTGTATGTGAAACGGATGTGAGAATATTCACGCCTCTGAACCTTCCCGGCTTGTGATCCGCGCTAATCTGACCTTCATCATGTCCGCTTCTGCTGCTCAATCTGCTGTGCCCGCCGCGAGGCATCTCTACCGCCTCGGCCCCCAAGCCGCCCGCGATCTCAGCCGTGAAGTGCTGCTGCCCGATGGTCTCGGCGGCTTTGCTCTCAGCAGCCCCGCTGGCGTGCCGACCCGCTGCTATTCGGGCCTGAGTGTGGCCCACCGCCCGCCGGGTGATCGCCGGGCGATGTTCGTGACTGCTTTGGAAGAACTGCGCGTCGGTGAGCAGCGCTGCGCGTTACATGCTTTCGAGGTGGCCCCCGATACGCTGGAAGGGCAGGGCCTCAGTGTATTGAGCGGCGTGACTTTGCGCGACCTGCTGCCGGAGCGCGAACAACTGGCGCTGGGCGTCCGGATTCGGCGGCGCAGCGTGGTGCCCCGGCAATCCGGCACGCTGATTTTGCTCTACGACATTGAGGCCCCGCACCTCAGAGCAGGCGAGGAAGCCAGCCTCACGCTCGGCGGCGTGCTGGTTGACCGGGACATGCACCATGTTCACCGAGACACCCCGCAGCTCGGCTTCGAATGCTTGGCAAGTGAGGTGCGCGTTCACGGCGAGGCCCACCAGACCCGCATCCGTCTGCATTCCGGCGGCGCGGAAGTGAGCGCATTGGCCGTCCAGCCCACGCCGCAGCGCCTGCATTACCGCTTGGAAGCGGCACGCGGCGCACCCGCCACCGACCGGGCGGTGCGGGCCGACTTCTGGGAGATCAAGCTGCGGCCCGGCCTCAACCGTTTGGCGCTGGTGATTGAAGGATCGCCGGTTCACATTGATGACCCCTGGGCCGCTTACGACACCGAAGCCCAGCGGCGAGCTTTGTTGGTGGACAGCGCTTGGCAAGCCAGCGGCGTACCGGACGATGTGGTGGCAACTTTGGCGGTGGCCGCCGACGCCTTTTTCGTGCAGCGGGGCAGCACCCAGAATCTCAGCGTGATCGCGGGCTACCCCTGGTTTGCCGATTGGGGCCGCGACAGCTTGATCGCTTTGCCGGGCCTGAGCCTGAGCACTGGGCGCATTGAGGAGGGATTGGGCGTCCTCGACACCTTCTCGTCGTCGCTGCGCGGCGGCCTGACCCCCAACAACTTCTTTGACGACGGGCAGGGTGCGGGCTACAACACGGTGGACGGCTCGCTGTGGCTGGCCACCTCGCTGGAAAAAGTGGTTCACCACACCCAGAATCCCAACTTGGCCCGCATCGCCCTAAGTACCATTCGCGGCATTTTGCGCGAGTACGCGGGCGGCACCGCTTACGGCATCGGCATGGACGCCGCCGACGGCCTGCTGAACGCCGGCGAAACCGGAGCGCAACTGACCTGGATGGACGTCAAAATTCACGACTGGGTGGTCACGCCGCGTCATGGCAAGCCGGTGGAAATTCAGGCGCTGTGGATTTCGGCGCTCAGTGCCGAGACGCGCCTGAGCCGGATACTGGGAGAGCTGCCCCACTTCGGCGAGGTGCTGGGGGCAGCTCAGTCCTCGTTCTCGGTGTTCTGGAATCCCAAGACCGGCTGCCTCTACGACTTCTTGGGCCGCGCTGGAGCCAACGCCCAGCTTCGCCCCAATGCCCTGATCGCGCTGGCTTTGCCGGATACACCGGCCACCCCGTCGCAGATTCGCACGGTGCTGGACGCTGCCAGCCGCGAGCTGCTCACCCCGCTGGGCCTGCGGACGCTCAGCCCACTCGACCCCGAATACGTCAGTCACTACGGCGGCGACCGCTTGGTGCGCGACGCCGCTTACCATCAGGGCACCGTCTGGCCCTGGCTGATGGGCGCGTACACCGACCTCCTGCTGCGCCAGGGCCAGGTCGCCGAGGCCCGCGCCGCGCTCTCAGGCTTGCTCGGCCACCTGTGGGAAGCCGGGCTGGGTTCGGTCAGCGAGGTGATCAGCCCTGACGATCTGGCTCCGGCGGGCTGCCCTTTCCAAGCCTGGAGCGTGGCCGAGGTGCTGCGTGCCCACATCGCTGTGAGCTTGGCCGAGCAGGCCCTGAGCCTTCCAAGGGGGCTGAGCATCCAGACGCCCGAAGATGCCGTGCCGAGTCCTGAGCAGGCTGAGCTCCCCGGAACACCCCAACCGACGCCCCGCGTGGCCCGTCCCGTGCGCGGCGGTGCCAAAAGCCAACCGGCTGCGCCGCCGCCGAGCGATTTGATTGGCGGTTCCACTTTCGGATCGGTGAGCCTCAGCGGCGGCCTGATCAACATGGCGTCGGTGGCGGGGCCGTTGCCGGAACTTCGGGCATCTGACGTCCCCGGCCCCCTCTCTCTTGCCGGAGAAGATTTCCCTATGCCGAGCCTGGACAGTCCAGCACAGGCGGCTCAAGGTGAAGTTGCTCCGAGTAAACGCAAACGCGGCAGCACCGAAGCTGCTGGGGAGAAGCAGCCCAGCAAAGTCCAAACCAGCAAAGTTCAACCCAGTAAAGTCCAGCCGGGTAAAAAGCAAGCCAAACAAGACGCCGTCAGCTCCGTCACCTCGCCGACGTTGGACGAAGCGCAACTGAGCGAGCTCAAAAGCCTCACTGACTTCTTGGAGATGCCCGACTTGACCAGCTTTCATCTGCCGCCAGTCGAGCCGCCAAAAGAGCGCTCTACAGGCAAGCCCATCCAGCCCAACCCTGCGATGAGCGTGGAAGACCCCGACGTGATCGAGCCAATGACTTGAGCGTTTGTGCCCTGCCCGTTTGACGCGCCGCACTGAGCCGTCTAAAGTGAAGGTGTCATGGCTACACTTATTCCGGTTGCACGGTGACGCTGAGTTTGCCGCCGCAGGCCACCCAAGTGGGTCTAGCGGTGGACGTCGCTGCGTTCGCTATTCACGAGGGCAAGCTTCACGCTCTGCTGATCGAGCGGGCCACGCTGCCGCACCTGCAAACTTGGGCGCTGCCCGGCGGCTTCGTGCATGTCGGTGAAGAACTGCACGAAGCCGCCCTCAGAGAACTGCGCGACGAAACCAGCATCGAACTGGAGCCGCGCCATCTCGAGCAGTTTTATACGTTCGGCGCGATTGGCCGCGATCCACGCGGGCGCATCGTCAGCGTGGCGCACTTGGCGGTGTTGCCGTACGGCACGGTGCATGTGATGGGCGGAGCCACCACCCTTCACGCCGATTGGTTTCCCGCCCACGCGCCGCCGCCGCTGGCTTTTGACCACGCGGTGATCTTGGGGCGGGCCATCAAGCGCCTGCAATTGCGGCTGGAGTACGCCAATTTGGCGCTGGAATTTTTGGCCGAAACCTTTACCCTGCCCGAATTGCAAGGCGTCTACGAAGCGATTTTGAACCGGGCACTCGACAAGCGCAACTTCCGCAAGCGCTTGCTGGCGCAGGGCATTTTGACGCCCAGCGGTGAGCGCCGCAGCGGCGTGGGGCGGCCCGCTCAACTGTATAAGCGGGCCAAGGGAACGCGCACCGGGCTGCTGTAGGGAGAGTCGGCCCCCCTACAAATGTCTTTACAAATACTGCCGGTGATCCGAGAGCATGCAGCGGTCTTGAATGACCTCGATGCCGTTGGCGCTCAGTTCGGCGGCCACCGCGTCGTCTTTGATGCCGAGTTGCAGCCAAACCACCTTGGGCAGCGGATTCATGGCCAGAATTTCTGGCAGGTGGTCGCGCACCTTGTCGCTGCGGCGAAAGATTTCCACCACGTCGACGGGCACGCTCAGCTCCGTCAAGCGGCTGACCACCGGATGCCCGAAGGCTTTGGCCTGGCGCGAGGCCAGCGCCGGATTGACGCCGTAGACTTTGTAGCCTTGGCGCTCCAAGTATTCCGGCACGTAGTGGGCAGGCTTGGCGCTGTCGGCGTGGTAGCCGATGACGGCCACCGATTTGCTGTCTTCTAGCACGCGCACAATGGCTTTGGGATCAGTCAGGATGGTCATCTTGGCTCCTTAGTGCTGGGAGAATTAGAGCTGTGCAAAGGCGTGCTGCGCGGCGCTGAGCGTGAAGTCTAAATCGGTAGGGGTGTGGGCCGCCGAAACGAAGATGCTTTCAAACTGCGAGGGTGCCCAGTAGACGCCGCCTGAGAGCAGCGCCTGAAACCATTTGCCGAAGGCGGCGGTGTCGGCCCGCGCCGCTTGGCCGTAATCTCGCACTTTGCCTTCCAAAAAGAAAGCCGTGAGCATGCTCCCGATCTGGTTGACGGTCAGCGGCAGGCCGGCTTGCCCGGCGAGGTCGCGCAGCCCTGAGCCCAGCGCGGCGGTGTAGCGCTCAAGCCGCTGATAGATTTCGGGGTCGCGCTCAAGTTCGCCGAGTGTCGCCAGCCCCGCCGCCATGGCCAGCGGGTTGCCGCTGAGCGTTCCGGCTTGGTAAACCGGCCCCACCGGAGACACGAAATCCATGATATCGGTTCGCCCACCGTAAGCGCCCACCGGCAGGCCGCCGCCGATGATTTTTCCCCAGCAGTACAAATCGGGTTTCAGGCCCAGCAGCCCAGAAGCACCTTTTAATGACAGCCGAAAGCCGGTCATCACTTCGTCGGCCACCAGCAGCGCTCCAGATTCGCGGACGCGGTTGAGCGCGGCCACAAATTCGGCGCTGGGAATCAGCACGCCCGCGTTGCCCACCACCGGCTCAAAGATAACGGCGGCGATTTCATGGCCGCGCTCACGCATGATGGTGTCCAAGCCCGCTGGGTCGTTGTAATCGGCCACCAAGGTCAGCGAGGCGTATTCCGGCGGCACTCCGGCGCTGCTGGGCGCGGCCTGACCGAGCTGATCGGCGTTGGTCATCAGCCCGCTGCCCGCTTCCACGAGGAGGGCGTCGGCGTGGCCGTGATAGTTGCCCCTGAATTTAAGGGTGTACTTCCTGGCGGGGTCGTTGCTGCCGGTAAAACCGCGTGCCAGCCGCAGGGCGCTCATGGTCGCCTCAGTGCCGCTGCTGACGAATCTCACCTTGTCCACCCCGGTGATGCGGGTGACGAGTTCGGCCAGGAGCACCTCGCGCTCGTTGGGCGCACCGAAACTGGTGCCGTCTTGGAGCGCTGCGGCCACCGCTTCCCGCACGGCAGGATGGTTGTGGCCCAAAATCATCGGCCCCCACGAGCCGATGTAATCCAAATACTGCTTTCCGTCGGCGTCGGTCAGGCGGGGGCCGTCGGCGCGGGCGATAAAGCGCGGGGTACCGCCCACCGATTTGAAGGCCCGCACCGGCGAATTGACGCCGCCGGGAATGACTTTTTGGGCACGCTCAAAGAGAGCTTCAGAGACGGGAACGCTGGGCAGAGTGGGCGCGGCGGTCAAAGGGCGCTCCGGCGGGTGAGAAGCAAATTCATGACTTCACGTTACGCCGCCGAGCGAGCGGTGAAGAGCGAGAAGCCCACAGACTCGGCGCAGATGAGCTTAGATGAAGGGAGCCGCAATTTAAGCCTGCGCCGCGCCGTCCACATCTTCTGCCACTTCTTCTTCGGGCGCACCGTCTTCCGCTTCGGCCACAGCCCGCTTTTTGACTTTGCCGATTTCCTTGACCCGTCCCGAGAACAGCCGCGTGACTTCCAAGTAGTTGGGATGCGCCCTCACGTCTCCGGCGGGGCCATTGGCGGCTTTGGCAGGCACGGAGCGGTTCGGGGGAGCTGGTGCTTGAACGGCTTGCGTTTGGGCGGCGGGCGGGGGCGTGGCCCTTTGCTGAAGTGCTCCCGGCGGTGCGGCGCTCAGTTCCACCGGCCCGCCGAGGTCGTCCCAGTCGGGTTCTTGACTGACCTCGAGCGGAATATACAACTCGCGCTCATGGTTGGCTGGCGGCGGTATTGGGCGCTGACCAGGAGCGGCCACCGGGTCGGCGGCGTGGCGTTGGGCCTGTGGGCGGCGCTCCGGCAGTGGGGCGGGCGCGGCGTCGTCGGGCGAGGCGGGCAGGGGCGTGATTGGTAAAGGAGCAGGCCGAACCGGGTCAGGCCTCGCGGACGCAGGTTGATTTGGTGTCGGACGGGTTTGACGGGCGCTCGGCTCAAAGTCAGGCAAGTCGGGCAGTTCCGGCGCGTCTGGTTCACTGGCTGGCTGATCAACAACTTGCTCAAGCGGCGCAAGCGTGGCCGCGCTGCTGGCGCTGCGGGCATTTGCAGATCCGGGACGGCGTCCAGTCGGCGCGAAGTCGGGGATGTCGTCTAAGGCGGGTGCGGGCGCAGCTTGGCGCGGAGGCGGAGAGGTGGGTTCAGGGGCTTGCGGTGCTGGCGCGAACGGGGCAGCGCCGCTATCCGGCCCGCCGAGTTTGAATTTGCGGTTGTGTTCGGGTGAAATCAGTTCAAAGGTGACCGGGCCGAAGACGCGCAGCACCAACTGGCCGACTTCATCAAACTTTTGATACACCTGTTTGGCGTGAAAATTACCGCGTGCATCGTAGCTCAGACTCACATAGCCCGCTTCGGCCTGCATCCGGGCAGGCTTGAGGAAGGCCCGCATCTGCATATTGGCCGCTCCGATCACGTCAGCCCAGTTGCCGCTCGGGGTGCTGGGCGGCGTGATTGGCGCGACGCGTGACGCTACCGCTCGGCTGGCAGGCGCGGCGTTGCGGCTGCCCAGATCAGCGTCCAGCGTTTCGGCGGGCATGGCTGCGGTAAAGTGAGCCGTACTTGGGCCGGCCGCCCGCAGCGCCTTGACTTCCTGCTCCAGCTTGGACAGGCGGGCGGCGTCGGCGGCACTCAGGCCAGCCGCAGAACTTCCCACTCCATTTTGGGTTTGCCGAGGCGCTGAAGTGTTGCTCCCGCTTCCCTCTCCAGCGATCAGCGCGTGGGTCAGCGCCAACTCTAAGCTGAGTTGATCGGCTCCGCGACTGAAACGGGCTTCCTGAGCGTCCAGCGCGGCTTGCAGTCTCAGCAGGCGCGGCACCTCGGCCCCCTCTAGTTTCTCGCCCTCCAAGCCCAGCTCGGCGTGAAGCGCTTCGCTCAGCGCCGACACCAGGCCCTCCACCACCGTGCGGGCAGCGTAGCCGTCGCGGTAGAGCTGCGCCGCCCCCTCCAGCAGCGGCCCAGCGTCCAAGTTGACCAGCGCGGCGGCCATCTGGCGCACCCGCTCGGACGGCGGCAGACCCAGCGCGGCTTCCACGCCGCTGCGGGTGATCATCTGACCGGCCGCCAGCATCCGCTCCAGCAGGCTCTCGCCGTCGCGCATGGCTCCGTCGGCGAGGCGGCCCATTAAGTTCAGCGCTTCCGGTTCGGCCTGCGCTCCTTCCTCGGTGACGAGTCCGGCCAGCTTCCCGGCGATCTCAGCCGCCGTCAGCCGCCGAAAGCGGTAATGCTGGCAGCGCGACAAGATGGTGGGGATGATCTTTTCCGGCTCAGTGGTCGCCAGAATGAAAATCACGTGCTCGGGCGGCTCCTCCAACGTTTTGAGCAGGGCATTGAAGGCCGCCCGCGACATCATGTGCGCTTCATCGAGGATGTAGATTTTTTTGCCGCCGCGCATGGCGGAAAGCCCCACTTTCTCGCGCAGGTCGCGCACGTCGTCCACGCTGTTGTTGCTGGCGGCGTCGATTTCCAGCACGTCCGGATGGCTGCCCGCCCGCACGCTCAGGCAGCTTTCGCACTCGCCGCAGGGCTTTTTGCCGGGGGCTTGGCAATTGGCGGTCATGGCAATCAAGCGGGCGGTGGTGGTTTTGCCCACGCCGCGCGGCCCCGAGAATAGGTAGGCGTGACCGACGCGGCCCGCTTCCAGCGCCGAGCGCAGCACGTCTTTGACATGTTCTTGGCCCACCACCTGTTCCCAGTTGATGGGCCTTGCCCGCTGATAAATGGCGCTCACGGCTTCAGTTTACGGCTCAGCCCAGCAGCGGCGCAGTGAGGGAGGGCAGGGTGTGGTCTCACAGGCGCGGTTGGCCCGCCGTTTGGGGCGTTGTCATTTGAGGCGGCGGCGTCTGACCGGCAGTGGGCAGCTTGGCCGCCTCGCCGCGCCACTGGTAAACGCCGACTGCGCCCACAATCAGCAGGGCCAGCAAAATGAAGCTGAGCCAGTCATTGAGGTGAGGTCCAGCGGCGCGGAACTTGGTGGGCCGAGCGGCGGCGCGGGGAGCGCTCCTTTTAGAAGCGGGCGATTTGGAAGCGCCTTGGAGCGGACTGGGCTTGGCGGCAGCGGGGGAGGCTGCTGAGGCGGTGTTGGTGGCGGTCAAGCCGCCCGTGGTCGGCGTCACCACGGTCACCGACACGGCCTTTTTCTGGCGCGGTTTGCTGGCCCGCTTGGGCTTGGCCGCGCCGCCCGCTTCCAAGTCAGTCATGCGGCCCCGCCGGAGCGGCAGGCAAAAGGGGAAAAACCAGTTCTAAGCTCATCACAGAATCAGCATAACCGAATCTGCCTTCAACTGAAAGGCGCGTGGCGGTTCAGTATCCCAAGTGCTGCACCTTCGCGCCCTGCGACACCAGCCAGTCGGTCAGGGTGTCCACCGCCGCTTTGACCGCTGGCGTGATGATCGGGCCGCCGAATTTGCCGAGCCGCACCAAGACCGTTCCGCCCTCACGCTGGGTCACGTTGACCAAAACTTCCTGGGTCAGTTCGCCTTCCACCACATGCGCCAGCACGGTGAATTCGTTGCGTCGCAGACTGCGGTAAGCGTCTAGCAGCACCACCGTGTACGGCTCAGTTCCAGTCCCGCGCTGCGTTTGGCGCTGAAATTGGGCAAACAGGTCATCGAAGGTCAGTGTTGCGGGCAAGCGCTCTAAAATGGCGTGTGGCACGCGGGTGTCCTCCAAATGGTCGGCTATATCTTGCGGGAAGGGTTGAATGTCGGTGTGGGGATAATTTGGCTGCGCGGTGGCCACGAAGCGGGCGTGCTGGGCGCTGAGGCCGAGCCCCTGCCACTTGAGGGCGTATTTGGTGTGCGCGGCGGCGGCGGGAGCCTCGGCCCGCTCAACGCGCATCACGCCGCTTTTCTCGGCTTCGCGGCAAGCAAAGTCAAAATACTCGTCATGGTCGGTGGTCAGCAGCACTGCGCCGCCGACTTGCAAGCGGCTGGCGGCCAGCCTGAAAAAGTCGGCCCGCAGCAAGCGGTGATCCTCGTGTTCGGCTTTGGGCCAGGGATCGGGAAAGTTGACGATGATCTGACTCAGCGCTCCGGCTGACACCACCTCGCGCAGCAGCGGAGTGGCGGGCAGCTTGGTCAGGTGGGCATTGCTCAGCCCCGCCTGAGTCAGCCGCCGCGCCGCTTTGAGCAAACTCACGCCGCTGAGCTCTACGCCGAGGTAATTGGGAGCCGCACCGAAAGTTTGAGCGTACTGCGGCCAGAACCGTCCGTCACCGAAGCCGATTTCCAGTGCCCAGGGCCGCTCGGCAGTGTCGGGATACAGGCGGGCAGCAGCGTCGGGAAAATGGAACTCGCCGAGGCGGTAAATCACGCTGACCCCAACTGACGGGCCAAAGCTGCCGCGTCTTCCAACACTGAGGCGTAGGTGTGTTGACCCGGCGTGCAGCGGCCCAGCGCATAGACATTGTCCAGCCGGCTCACCTTGAAGCCGTCCAGTTCGCCGGGGGCCAGCACTTGAAAGCGGACTTCATATTCCACTGCGCCGGCTTGCGGCAGCACTTCGCCCGAACCGTAAGTCAAATACAAACCGTGCGCCGCCAGGTCTTCAGACAAAAAGTCGTAAGCCACTTCGCTCAGCCGCCCCGCGTCTTCCATCGTGTCACCGATCAGCAAGCGGCCTTTCAGGAACGCGCCCACCGCCAGCACCACCGTTTTGGCGCGGAGTGGCGGGCCTTCCCACGTTGAAAGATTGATTTCGGCGTCCTCTTCGCTCAGCGCTGTGACGCATGACTGCAACAGGTGGATGCCAGCCGTGCTTTCCATTTCGGCTTTGAGGTGGCGGTGGAAGATCCAGCCGTCGGTCTGGGGGGCAATAGCGCTTTTGACTTGGGCGAATACGCTGTCAGCGGGAAATTCAGCGCCTGACACGTCCGGTTGATACAAGTTGCCCAGATGATCGAGCGCCTGCGAAACGAGCAGCACGTCCTGACCGGCGCGGGCGAGTCGCCAGGCCAGCTCGCAGCCGGCCAGCCCCGCGCCGATGACGGCCACGTCGTAGAGGTGCCCCGGCTGCGGCTGACTGCGGGGAGGAGAGGAAGACTTGAACATCAAATAGGGAGTTTAGCGCATCGCTGAGCGCTTTGGCCCTATTTCCCCGCTGCCTTAAACTTTTTGGCGTCCGGCGAAAAGAGCGCGTCCCAGGTGGCTTTATCGAGGACGCCGCTGGCTTTGAGAGCATTGGCCGTTTGAAAGTCGCTGACGGCTTTGCTGGTGTTGGGGCCGTACCAACCGTCGCCCACGCCGCCTTTGCCGCCCAAAGTCAGGGCGATGAGGCGGTTTTGGGCCGCCAGCACATCGGAGCCGGAAAGGCGCGGCGTTTTGAGTTGGAGGCTGCGGCTGAACGGCACTGGCACGGGGCTCTTGGACGCAGTTTGGGGCGGTGTTTTCTTCGCTGTCGTACCAGCGGCGTTGGGCGAGGCGGCCTGAAAAGTGCCAGTTTTGGGCGCTGGCGTTGCGGTGGCCGGTGAAGTGACAGGCGTTGACGCTGGCGTAGCAGCAGGCGCAGGCTTGGTGATGGTGGTGGCGGGCTTGGCCGCAGGTGTCGGCGTGGTCACGGCGGAAGCCGGCACAGTAGGAGCGTCCAGATAAATGAGGCTGCGGTCTTTGTTGCTCTCGTCGCTGGCCACCCGCAAATACACGGTGCCGCCGGGCATCTTGACCCAGTTGAACACCGTGCGCTGATCGTCGCGGCTGCGCCACACCCCGTAGAGGTCGCTGCCCAGCGCCGAGCTGAGGGAAGAGCGCACCGTTTCCACGTCGCCCTGCACGCCCACACAGCGCTTGTCGGGCGTACCGATGGTTCCGTAAGCCGCCGGGCAATTTCGCAGTACGCCGTCAAAAGCCTGAGCCACCCGCAGCGCCGCCGCGTTGATGTCGGCGGGCGTCGGCACTGTGACCACTGCAAGAGGATCGGAAGCTGTAGGCGCGGACGTGGTGGCCGTGGGGGTGACGTTGCTGGCCAAAGCCGCCGACCCAGCCCCGGCCAGCAGCAAGCTGAGAACAAGCGTCACAGGGGCGGCAAAGTGTTTCATAGCTCAATCCTTATCACGCGCCGGTATGTCCACAGTGCAAAGGAAAGCGCTCGGCGTCTCGGCAGTTTTCTCACGTGGCTGTCAGGCGTCTTGGTACTTAGCGGCGCTCTACACTTGAGTCATGCCTCCCCGCCCGCCGCCGACCCGTGCCGAATACCCAGTCTCTTTACCGCTGCAAACCCGCTGGGCCGACAACGACCTTTACGGTCACGTCAACAACGCCGCTTATTACACCTACTTCGATACGGCGGTCAACAGCTACCTCATCCAAGCAGGCGTGCTGGATATCCACGCCGGAGACGTGATCGGCTTGATCGTGGAAACCGGCTGCGTTTACTTTGCGCCGCTGGCTTTTCCTGATTCTCTCAGTGTGGGCCTGCGCGTCGCCAAGCTGGGCCGCAGCAGCGTGCGTTACGAGCTGGCCGTATTCAGAGAAGGTGAGGACACAGCGGCGGCGGCAGCGCATTTTGTTCACGTCTACGTAGACCGCCAAACCCGCCGCCCGCTTGAAGTTTCGGGAGAGCTGCGGCGGGTGCTGGAGGGGTTATTGGTCGTTTAGCTTTCTTCGCCCGTCGCCACCGCCCGCGTGTCGTCGCTGACCCAGTCGCTCCACGATCCGGCGTAGAGCCGCACGCCCGGCCCCGGTTCGCGTCCTGCTACGGCCAGCGCCAGCAAGTTGCCCGCTGCCGACACCCCGCTGCCGCAGTACAGCACCACGTCGCCCGCCGGAAAGCGTGTGGCCTGCTCGTCCGGCGCTTTGAAAGTGCCCCCAGCGCTCAGGCCGCTGGCCCAATCCCGGTTGACGGCCCCCGGAATGTGCCCGGCTTTTTTGTCCATCGGCTCAGTGTCGCCCCGGTAACGGGGAGCAGCGCGGGAATCGATCAGGGTCACGGATTGCGGTAGCGCAGCCACCTCGTCGGCGCTGGCCAGCCAGCCTTGCTGCACGTCGGGCGTGAAGGTGGCGATAGCGTGGGCGGGTTCGTCGGTAATGATCTCTCCGCCCGCCGCCAGATAAGCGGGCCAGCCCCCGTCCAGCACCTGCACCTGGGTGTGGCCCAGCCAGCGCAGCAGCCACCAAGCATGGGCGGCGTAAAAGCCCTGTCCGGTGCTGGGATCATCGTAGATGACCACCTGATGCTCGCCGCCGATGCCCTGCTCGCCCAGCCAATCGGCCAGCGTTTGGGGGTCGGGCAGTGGGTGACGGCCCCCCGCGCCGCTCGGCTGCACTTCGCCGCTGAGATCAGTCTCCAGGTCAGCAAACACGGCGTTGGGAACGTGGCCCTCCCCGTAAGCCAGCCGCCCAGACAGCGGATCGGCCAGCGCGTAGCGGGTGTCCAGAACGCGCAACATGGGGTGATCAAGCTGCTTGACGAAATCGGCGGCGCTGATGAGGGGTGAGGGCATAAGTTTAAGTTTAAGTCACCCCACCGGAAAGGCCCGCTTTATTTGCTCATTGGCCTCCTTCTCTGATACACTTCTGCGGTGCGCTCCGGCTGGCTGCTGACGGGCGTAAACGACGTCACGAGCGTGGCCCGCCAGAAGAGCGGAAGTTGAACCCTCAACGCTTCCCCACCCAAGGAATACAAATAACATGGTCAAGATTCGCCTTTCCCGCTTTGGTTCGGCCCATAACCCTCACTACCGCATCGTGGTCACCGATGCCCGCCGCCCCCGTGACGGCGGTTACATCGAAAACCTCGGTCACTATGACCCCCGCAAGACCAGCGAAAACTACGTCAAGGTCAATGTGGAGCGTACCCAGGTCTGGTTGGCCAACGGCGCACAGGCCACCGACACCGCCCGCCGCATCCTCAAGACGCAGGGCGTGAAGTTCTAAACTTTAAGCTGATGAGAAAGCCGTCTCCTTCGGGGGGCGGTTTTTTTATTGTCTTGTGGCCCTACTGACCACTCCCTGCCCCTCCGTCATTTCCCCGCAAGACCCGCCGCGCTAGAATGCCGCGCATGAGTGATCCCGTGAAGATGGCGCTGTTTTTGGCGCAAAGTGTCGTTGACCAACCTGCCGCCGTGCGTGCCACTGTGCGCGGCCCCACCATTATGCTGCGGGTCGCGGTCGGCGAGGAAGGCCGAATCATCGGGCGGCAGGGCCGAGTCATCAGTGCTATACGCACGCTGGTACGGGCTGCCGACGCGCAGGGCAAGCTGGGCGTTGACCTTGACGCGCCGCGCCGCGAGCGGTGAGCGCCCCGAATAAACCGGCCCCCGATCAGACCACTTTGGTCGGCACTTTGCTGGGGCCGCACGGCGTGGCGGGGGCCATCAAGTTGCAGGTGATCGGCTCGCCGCAGCAGCTCAGCAAGCTCAAGCGCCTGTATATCGGGGAGCTGGGCTGGACGCGTGTGCTGAAATTTGAGCTGCACGGGGCTGGCCCGGCCATCACGCTGGGCGGCATTTCAGACCGCACCGCCGCCGCAGAGCTGCGTGGCCGGCCCGTCTATGCCCACGACGACGAGTTGCCCGCGCTGCCCGAAGGCGAATATTACTACCACCAGTTGCGCGGCCTTGAGGTCAAAGACGCCGCCGGAACGGTGCTGGGCGAAGTGACGGACGTGCTGGACGCCGGACATCAAGATCTGCTGGTGGTCAAGTCTCAGCGGGGCGGCGGCCTGATTCCGCTGCAAGCGCCGTATGTGAAGATCAACCCCGGCGTGGGCATCCTGCTGACTGAGGACGCTCCGCTGGGCTTGCTGGGCGAAGAAGCCAGTGACGAAGTGGGCGGGCCAGAAGCGGGCGAGCCGCTCGATGGAGCCGATGAATAACGCGCCGCAGCTCACCTTCAGCGTTCTGACACTTTTTCCCGAATTGCTGCGGCCATTCACCGAAGAAGCGCTGCTGGGCAAAGCGCGGGATAAAGGCTTGCTGGCCTACCGCCTGATTGATCTGCGGAGCTACGCGGGCAACAAACACAACAAAGTAGACGACTCTCCTTACGGCGGCGGCGCGGGCATGGTCATTCGGGTGGACGTGGTGGCGCGGGCGTTGCAAGCCCTGAGCGCCGAAGGAAGCGGTACAGATGCGCCGGACGAGGTGATTTTGCTGACTCCAGCGGGGCCGCGCTTCGATCAGCGCACCGCCGAAGAACTGGCCCGCAAGCGTCATATTGCTCTGTTGTGTGGCCGCTACGAGGGCTTCGACGCCCGCACCGAGTCGCTGGTCACCCGTGAACTGAGCCTCGGTGACTTCGTAATGATGGGCGGGGAAGCCGCCGCCGCCTGCGTAATGGAAGCGGTGGGCCGCTTGGTGCCGGGTGTGATTGGCGACGAGGCCAGCCACCTGCAAGACAGCTTTAGCAGCGGCCTGCTGGACTACCCGGAGTACACCCGCCCGGTCAGTTGGCAAGGCGAGGAAGTACCGCCCGAACTCCTGAGCGGCAACCACGCGGCCATTGAGCGCTGGCGGCGGGATCAAGCGCTCGGGCGCACGCTAGAACGCCGCCCCGATTTGTTGCCGGACGCCAACTTGACCCCGCTCGACAGCGCCGCGCTGCTGACACTGGGCGTCAGCGCTGAGCAGTTGGAAGTTTGGGGAGCGCCGCCGCCCCCGAAGGTGAAGCGGAAGCGCAAAAGGGGAGAGTGACGCCTCAGCGCGTGGGCCGCGTCTGGTGCAAGATGACTTCAGTCCAGTTGGCCGCAATATAGAGCGGCACGAACGAGAGAGCTAGGCTGAGTAGACCGAGTAGCGCCAAGGCCAAGCCGCCGCCGAAGCCCTCACCGCTCAGCAGTGGCGTGAGCAAACCGCTAGAAAAGAGCAGCGTACTTCCCACGGTGGTCAGGGCCAGTGCGCCGAGTGTGCCCCACATGCCGCGTGTTCCCAGATCGCGCCGCCCGCGCCAGATCCCCAGGACGAGCACCAGGGCCGCCGCCAGAACGCCGAAGCTGAGGCCTGCTCCGCTCAGGTTAATGGTATTCATGACCTGGAGTTTAGCAAGCTGCTCTACTTGGGCGTCGTTTCGCGGTTGCCGTTTGGCAAGAGCGTGGAAGAGTCAGGCGCTGGGTCTTGCCAATGCTAACCACGGCACTGTATATCTGTCCAAAGTCGAGCGTTGTCTCAGTTCCGCGTCATCTCCAGCGGCACGACCCACTTCCCAAATTCTTCCTCGGTCACGTAGCCCAGCGACAGCGCCGCGTCCTTAAGGCTGCTGCCTTCCTTGTGCGCTTTCTTGGCAATGGCGGCGGCTTTGTCGTAGCCGATGTGCTTGTTGAGCGCCGTCACCTGCATCAGGTTGATGTCGAGGTTGTGCTGAATCTTCTCGCGGTTGGGTTCGATGCCCGCCGCGCAGTTGTCGTTGAAGGCCAGCGAAGCGTCGCTGATTAGGCGAATGCTTTCCAACACGGCGTGAACCATCACCGGCTTGAAGACATTGAGTTGGAAGTTGCCCTGCGATCCGGCAAAAGCGACGGTGGCGTCGTTGCCGAACACGCGGGTGGCAACCATCGTCAGCGCCTCACTCTGGGTGGGATTGACCTTGCCCGGCATGATGCTTGATCCCGGCTCGTTTTCGGGAATGATAATTTCGCCGATGCCGTTGCGCGGCCCCGAAGCCAGCCAGCGCACATCGTTGGCCATTTTCATCAGTGCGCCCGACAGGGTGCGGATCGCTGCCGAGACTTGCACCAGCGCGTCGTGAGCGCTGAGAGCCGCGAATTTATTTTCAGCCGACTTGAAGGGAAAGCCAGTTTCCTCTGCGTATTTCTGGGCGGCGAGGTCGCCGAATTTGGGGTGAGCGTTCAGCCCTGTGCCCACCGCTGTACCGCCAATCGCCAGATCATACAGCCCGGTTTCGGCGTGCTTGACTTCACCCAGCGCGTAGTCGAGCTGCGCCACCCAGCCGCCGATTTCCTGACCCAGCGTGATGGGCGTGGCGTCTTGCAGGTGGGTGCGGCCTACCTTGACGATGCCCGAAAATTCTTCCGATTTGGCGTGCAGGGTGTCGCGCAACTTGCCGACGCTGCTATACAGCCGCTCGTTGAGTTCCAGCACCACGGCGATGTGCATGGCAGTGGGGAAGGTGTCGTTGCTGCTCTGGCCCCGGTTGACGTGATCGTTCGGATGCACCGGCTTTTTGCTGCCCATCTCGCCGCCCGCCAGTTCGATGGCCCGGTTGCTGATGACTTCGTTGGCGTTCATGTTGCTCTGCGTGCCGCTTCCGGTTTGAAAGACCACCAGCGGAAAGTGGCTGTCGAGTTTGCCCGAAATCACTTCGGCGGCGGCTCTGACAATCAAGTCGGCCACGTCCTGTGGCAACTCGCCCAGGTCAGCGTTGGCCTGTGCCGCGCCTTTCTTCAAAATGCCCAATGCCCGCACAATCGGGCGGCCCATCACAAACGTGTCGCGGCCAATCGGGAAATTGTGAATGCTGCGCTCGGTTTGCGCTCCCCAGTAGCGGTCGGCCTGCACTTCTTGGGTGCCCATTGTGTCGGATTCGGTGCGGGTTTTGGGATTGGAAGTCATTTCCACAGTTTAAGGGGTTGTTGGGAGGTGAGAGCGGTTTGATGCGTAAAAACACCCCCTTTGTCTTGAACAAATGCGACATCTCCGCCCTGTCCCGGTGGCGGATGCGCCAGCGCCCGCCTTCTGCCAGAGTGGAAGCGTGGCTTACCTAGAGTTTTTGCCTGATGCCCGCCTGAGCCATTTGGTGCGGAATTATTTTCAGGGATCTGGGAACTTTCACAGTGGCCCAGAAGAACACCGCTTTATGCCCGAACGTTTGGTGCGTCTGAGCTTTTCGGTGGGTCAGACCTGGCAGGGTTCCTTGCGGGGCGGGGCGTTGGAGCTGAGGCCCAGCGCCCTGCTGTCGGGCCTGACCCTCATCCCCTTGCGGGCCGTGTCGCAGGGCGCTTTGATTTCTATTGCCACCCCCGTCGAAGCGCAGGGACAGGTGCAGGGCGGCGCAGAAACGTTCAGTTCGCTGGCGCAAATCGCTGGGCCGCTCGGTGGCGGGCAGCTCTACTCGCGCCTCGGCCCCGGCGCGACCTACGGCGCGGCGGCGGCGCTGGGTGTGGCGGGCGGCACTGGGCTTGCTGCTGCGGCAAAAGCCACTGGTGAGCGGCGCTGAAGCCGACGGGCCATTCTCCAATCCGGCCTGAGTGCTGGCCGCGTCGGTGGTGGCGGGGAAGTCAGGTTTGGCTTCCTTTGCCTTGTCGGATTGGAACGCACCCGCCCGATTCAGCCAGCAGCGCCCATAAGCAAGTGCCCTGAACAACGGTGCTCAAACCGTATACTGCCTCCACACCGACTTTGGTCTGCCGCCAAGGTGTTTGGCACGCTGGTCTTTTTCTGCTTTGGTGCTCAAGTTTGGGTTGATTTCAATGTGCCGACCTGAAAAGCGCAGGAACCGCCGCCGCGCCGCTCAAGACCTCACCTTGGAGAGTACCCATGTCAGAACAGCCCCCCGAACAAACAACCAACGGTTCGACCGCCGACGCCGATTCCACTTCCATGCGGCCAACGCCTCTGGCGCTGGTGGTGGGTATTGGCGGCTCGGCAGGAGCCCTTGACGCCTACGAGCGCTTTTTTGTCGGTTTGCCGCTGGGCAGTCAAATGGCCTTCGTGGTGATCTCGCACCTCGACCCGCACCAAGAAAGCCTGATGCCCGAAATCTTGCAGCGCTGCACCGTGCTGCACGTGGAAGCGGTTCGTGACGGCACCGTGATAAAGGCCGACTCGGTCTACGTGGCTCCGCCGGGGTTCAGTGTGGCGGTGCGGGGCGGGACATTGCAGCTTCAAGCGCTGTCTCAGGCCAAAGGCCACACCATCGACGCTTTTTTTGTCAGCCTGGCTGCCGATCAGGGTGAGCGGGCGGCGTGCGTCGTGTTGTCGGGCATGGGCAAAGACGGCACGGCGGGAGCGCAGGCCATCAAGGAGGCGGGCGGGCGGGTGCTGGTGCAAGACCCCAGCACGGCGGAGTTCGGCTCGATGCCTCTCAGCGCCGTCACTGCCGGGGTGGCCGACGCGGTGCTTCCCGCCGAAGAACTGGCCACCCGCTTATACACCTGGGTCAATGCCAAGTCGCTGACGCCCTTAACCAGCCGCGATCTGGAAGCAGAACCCACCGAACTCCACAACATGCTGCTGCTGGTGCGCTCCCGCACCGGGCACGACTTCAGCGGCTACAAGCCGTCTACCCTGGTGCGCCGAATCGACCGCCGCATGAAAAGCCAGCGCATTCAAACCTTCGCGGAGTATTCGCGGATGCTCGAAGGCAGCCCCAGCGAAACCGAAGCGCTCTTTCAAGATTTGACCATCAACGTGACCCGCTTTTTCCGCGACCCCGACGCCTTTGGGCAACTCAAAGAACATTTGCGGAGCATGTTGCTGCTGCGCGACCCGCCGCAGAGCAGCCTGCGGGTGTGGGTACCCGGCTGCGCCAGCGGTGAGGAAGCCTACTCGGTGGCGATCATTTTGCACGAATTGGTAGAAGAGTTGGGCAGACCGCTCAATATCCAGATTTTTGCCACCGACATTGATCAGCAGGCCATCGACGCGGCCCGTTTGAGCGTGTATCCGCTCAGCATTGCCCACGTGGTGTCGGCCCAGCGCCTGCAAAAGTATTTCCGGCGCAGCGAAGAAGGCTACCAGATTCAGGGTTTTATCCGCGAGTCGGTGGTGTTTGCTCTTCACAACACCTTCAGCGACCCGCCGTTTACCCGGCTCGATTTGCTGTGCTGCCGCAACATGCTGATCTACTTCAGGGCCGAGTTGCAGCAGCGGGTCTTGGGGGTGTTTCACTACGCCCTCAACCCCGGCGGCCTGCTGTTTTTGGGCACCAGCGAAACGCTCGGCGCTCAGCGTGACCATTTCGCGGCGCTGGACTCGCACTGGCGGATTTACCGGCGCGGGCCGGAAGCGGCCAGACCCTTGCCCTCAGGTCAAATGACCCCGAGGGGCGCAGGCGGCCTGAGCCGGGGAGCCGCGCCGTTTCAGGGCGTCTTGGCCTTGCCGCACCGCACCTTGTCGCAGCAGGCCCAGCGGGTCTTGCTCTCGCAGTACGCGCCTCCGGCGGTGGTCATCAACGCTTCGGGCGACATTTTGTTTGTCAACGGCCAAACCGGGCGCTACCTGCAACTCCCCAGCGGCACCGGCAGCACCAACAACGTCCTCGAAATGGTCAAAGACGGCCTGCGCTACGACTTGGCCGGCGGCATCCGCGAAGTGCAGCGCGATCAGCGCGAGGTGGTGGTGCATCACCAATTTTTCACCGAGGGCGGCTCAGAAGGGAGCGGCGCAGTGGGCAGCAGGGCAGTGGGGCTCGACATTACGCTGCGCCCACTGCACGGCCCCGAGCAGGGGTTGGTCATTATCATTTTCCGCGAACAGTCCGGCCCCGCCCAGCTGCTTAGCCTGGAAACAGGCCAGCTTGACCAAGTTCAGAGCCTGACCCGCGAACTCCAACACACCCGCGAAACCTTGCAGGCCAATATCGAAGAAATGCTGATTTCGGTGGAAGAACTCAAAAGCACCAACGAGGAATACCAAACCACCATCGAAGAACTTAAAAGCACCAACGAAGAGCTGATGACGTCCAAAGAAGAATTGCAGTCGCTCAATGAAGAACTGATCACCTCCAACAGCGAGCATCAGGCGGTGATTACCGAGCTGGGCCAAACCAATGACGACATGAACAACTTGCTGGAAAGCGCTGGAATCGCCACCCTCTTTTTGGGCAACGATCTACGCATCAAGCGCTTTACGCCCAAGTTCGCCAGTGTCATCCGGCTGCTGCCCAGCGACATCGGGCGGCCCATCAGCGACTTTCACCTCAAGCTGAATTACCCTCACGTGCTGCGCGATATTGGGCAAGTCCTGGAAACCCTGCTGCCGTTTGAAACCCAAGTCCAGACCCAAGACACCCACTGGCATCTGCTCAGAATTACGCCTTACCGCACCGCCAACAACTTCATCGACGGCGTGGTAGTGGCCCTGACCGACCTCGACGTGGTCAAAAACCTTGAAGCTCAAGTGCGGATCTCGGCCCGCTACGCTCAGGCGCTGCTCGAAGGTCTGCCCGATCCGGTGATCGTTTTTGACCAGCACAGCCGCCTCGTGACCGCCAACCCGGCGCTGATCCGCTTGCTGCCCGACGCCGAGCCGCAAACGCTGCTGGCCGATTTGAACGGCGTATTTGGCAGCCAGGACGTTCAGGCGCTGCTGGACAGTGTGATCGCTGGCCGTAAACCCGAAGCGCTGGAGCTGGCGCTGTCGGGCGAGTCGCAGGCCCAGCGCTTTAAGCTCAGCGCTTGGCCGGTCAGCGCCGAGGTGGCGCAGCCTCCGCTTTATTTGCTGCTGCTCGAAGCGCTGCCGCCAGAGTTTTCGGCCAAGCAACAACCGCCACAAACCTGAGCGCAAAAAGAGCGGACAGTTGCTCCGGCGCTTATCTCCTGACGCCCGCTTCTTTAGGCAGGGCCACCCAAAAGCTGGCTCCTTCGCCTTCTTTGCCCTCGCCCCAAACTCGCCCGCCGTGCCGCAGCACCACCCGCCTGACAACCGCCAGCCCCAGTCCTAGCCCCCCGAACTGACGCGGGGTGTGAAGCTGCTGAAACAGCGCGAACAAGCGCGACTTTTGCCGCATGTTAAAGCCGACGCCGTTGTCTTGAACCGAAATGATGTATTCGGTGTTGTTTTCGGAAACGCCAATGCGGATGTGGGCTTCGGAGCGGGTTCCGCTGAATTTGAGGGCATTGTCGAGCAAGTGAAAAAACAGGAGCTGCAAGGTGCGGCTGTCGCCCGTGACGGTGGGCAAGCGGTGCTGCTCCCAGACGATTTGGCGTCCTTCCAACTCGCCCGCGAGCGACTTCTTGACTTCGGCCAGCACTTTTTCCAAGCTCACCGGAATAAACCGCGCCCGCTGCCGCCCCAGCCGGAAGTATTCGGTCAGGGCTGCGGCCAGCACCTGCACGTGCTCGGCAGCCGAAACCATTTTCCGCAGGTAATGCTCACGCAGCGCTTCTGGATACACCGTTTGGGTGTCTTTAGGCGCTGGGGAAGCGGCGGCTGTGCGTGCGGGCGTGGCGGCGGGCGGCGCGTTTTTGAGCAGGCCCGCGAAACTGCTGATGTGCCGCAGCGGCGTGTCAAGTGCTTGCATGGTGGACTGCACGAACAGTTCCAGCTCTTCGTTGAGTTCTTGGACTTGCACGGTGCGGGTCATGATCCGCGCTTCTAGAGTGTCATTGAGCGCCAAGATGGTGCTCTGCGCGGCTTTGAGGGCCGTGATGTCGGTGACGGCCAGCCGGATATCGCCGCCGCTGCTCAGCACAGCGTCGAGTTGGCCTTCGAGCGGCACCGTGTTTAATGCCCCAGTACCTGCTCCCCTAGCGCCCTGCGGCAGCAGCCTGAGTTCCAGCCGCCCGCTGGCCGCGCCGCTGCCCAGCCGCTTGAGGAGGGTGGCCAGCGAGGTGCGCGAGGATTCGTCCACAAACAGCAAGAAGCGCCGGCCCAGCAGGTGCTGGCGGCTGAGGCCGAGCTGGGCGCTGCCCGCCGCGTTGACTTCCACGATATGCCCGCCCTTGTCGAGCGAAAAATAGCCGACGGGGGCCATGTCGTAGAGTTCTTGGTACTTGTCGCGGGCAAGCTCTAAGGCCTGGTTGCTGCGCTGCAATTCTTCGTTTTGCAGCAGCAACTCCACCTGATGCACCTGAAGCTCGTGCTGCTGCGCTTCAAAGTCGTGCCGGAGGTGCTGAAAATTCGCTTCACTGTGCTGCGAGGGTTGAGCTTGCAACTGCTCTTCGGCTTGCCGCCGCAGGTCGTCAGAAGACCAAACTGGAGCGGGCGTACTTTGCTGATCGCTCATGGCTGTCTTCTCCCTCACCGACCACCTCAACTGCTTAAGTGCTCTTAAGATAGCGGCTGTGAAGTTTAGATACCCCGCCACGGCGAACACTGTAAATTTTGTTCTACCTTTCTCACGCCCATCAATACTGAAAAGGGGTTTGCACACCTCGCGCTTGTTCCCATTGGTGCGCGGGCGTGAAGCGGAAATGCAGCAGGGAAGTGCGGCAACTTTTGAAGCGCTGGCCCCGTAGACTGTAGGTATGAAACCGTGGACGCCCGCTCCCCACCTCGCCCTAATGCTCTCGGCACAAGCCGAAGCGCTCGGCGCGGATTACCTCAAGCTCATTTACGCCGACGGGGTGTTTCAGGGCGTCAGGCCCATCTCGGCTGAGCAGCTGATGCGCGGTGAGCGCGGGTACGCCCTGACGCCCAGCGCTTACGGCGGCGAGTGGAGCCTGACGCTGGGAGCCAGCGCTCAGCAAAAAGAACTCGCCGACAAAGTGCATCTGACTTTTGTCGGCAACACGGTGGCCCTCACGGAGAGCGGAGCCACCATCGGCAAGTTGATGGCCCGCCTCAGTTCAGCGGCGGCCAGCAGCTGCTTTCGTGTCGGCTCCGAGCGCCTACCCGCCCTCAAAAGTTGGGTGGAAAACAGCGTGAGGAGCGGAGCGCGGGCTGACCTCAACACCGAGCGCTCGTTCGGGCCGCTGCGGGTGCAGCTGCTGACCCATCGCGGGGGCGGGGGCGCTGAGGCTGCGCAGGACTTGGCCGAAGTGGACGTGCTGATGTCGCGCACCGGTCAGCCAGCAATGGGGGCCTGACTCGGCCCCACCGGAGGGTTCATTTCTGAAAAGCGGTCGGAGAGGGGAGGAGTTGGTCGGCTACGGCCTGCTCAACTCGCTTCCAGAGTTCGGCGCGGCCGCTCAGATTCTAGGATCGGAATCGAAAGGCCCCGAGTGAGGTTGGATTGGGCCGCATACCAGTATCCAGCCCATCACCACCCCGCCGCCCACATATGAGCCTCTGCTGACCCAAGTACAACCGGCAGGTGTATAACTGGGCAGCGTCGGCAGAGCCTGCGGCCCAGTCGGCACGCTTGCCGTTCCCGAGGAAGTACCCGGCTGCTCATCCACGACTAGAGCGCTGGAAATGACCGCACCGGACGCACTCATCATTTCTCTACAGGCCAACTGCCAGCCGTTCCTGTAGATCCAGCTACAACCGTCAGGCGGCGTCTGGTTTGGATACGTTGGCAGCGCCTGAATCGGCGGCGTGACGGGCCTGACGGGAGCGCCCGTGACCGGGACATTCCTGATGCTCTGCATCTGCTGAAGCGGCTGGGCCAAGGTTGCGGCGCGGGGCTGGGCGGAGGCGCTGCCGAGCGAGCTGGCGGCGAGGGCAGCGAGCAGCATCACCTGAACACCCCGGAACGCGCGGACAGTGAGCGGCTGAAGAATTTGGAGTTGGGTGACTTGGGGCTGAGCGGTCTGAGTCTGGACGGTCATCAACTTGGTCATGGCGTTTTCTCCTTGTCATGAAAAGGGGCGGCTCGGCGGGCGGTGGGTGGAAGCGGGGGGAGACTTTCGTTTGCTCTCCTCCTGCTCTGTGCCTACTGTGAACTTGCCCCCCTGAACGGGCCGTGAACAGCCATGAACGGTAACCCTTCAGGGACTTTTCCCCACTGCTCCGGTGATAAACTGCCCTCATGAAGCGCCTGACTCCAGAAGACGCCGCCCTGCTCGCCAAGGCTGAGCGCGGAGAGCGGCTTGACCACTCCGAAATCACCGCCCTCTACTCGCTGCCCCTCCCCGATGTGGCGGCGGTGGCCCACAGTCTGCGGCTCCAGCGCACCGACGCCGATACCGTGACCTTTTTGATTGACCGCAACATTAACTACACCAACATCTGCAACGTGGGCTGCAACTTCTGCGCCTTCTACCGCACCAAGCGTCAGAAAGACAGTTACACGCTCGATTTCCAGCAGATTTCAGACAAGATCGTAGAACTTGAAGCGGTGGGCGGCTCGCGCATCCTGATGCAGGGCGGAGTCAATCCCGAATTGCCGCTGGAGTATTACACCGATCTGCTGCGCCACATCAAAAAGCACCACCCCAGCATCCGCATCGAAGCGTTCAGCCCCGAAGAAGTGCTGTTTATGGAAAAGACGTTCGGCCTCGACCTCGATACCCTGCTCGATACCCTCATCGAAGCGGGTCTGGACGGCCTGCCGGGAGCGGGCGGCGAAATCTTGGAAGACGACATCCGCGCCAAAGCCGCGCCCGCCCGCATTCGCAGCAACGATTGGTTCCGCATCCTCGACGCCGCTCAGCGCAAGGGACTGTACACCATCTCGACGATGGTCATCGGCTTCGGCGAGAGCTACGCCCAGCGGGCCAACCATCTGCTTAAAATCCGCGATCAGCAGGACAAAGCGCTGCACGACTACGGCATCGGCTTTGCGGGGTTCGCCATGTGGAGCCTTCAGACTGAGCACACCCGCCTGCACGGCAAAGCGCCCGGCGCGTCGGCGCACGAATATTTGCAGCAACTGGCCATTGCCCGCATCGCCCTCGACAACCAGCCCAACATTCAGGCGTCGTGGCCCGCGCAGGGCTTCAAGGTCGCTCAGGCGGCGCTGTATTACGGCGCGTCGGATTTGGGCAGCACCATGCTGGAAGAAAACGTGGTGTCGGCGGCGGGCGGCGGCGGGCGGCACAAAGCCACCGTGCGCGAACTCGTCCGGATTGCCCACGACGCCGGATTTAAACCCGCCATTCGCAACAGCTACTTTCAGATTCTGCGCTACCCCGACGTGCGAGCGGCGCTGGACATCAATCAGGGAGCTGAGGCCGAAGAGGAGCGGGCGGTGGGGGCCGGAGCCTGAGCGTGCTGAGCAGCCGCGTGCCGCCTTACCGCGCAGGCTGGATTCACTACACCAACGTCGCCCCGATTCTGGACGATTTGATCTTGCCCGCTGGAGTCAGCGCTGTGACGGGTGTGCCCACCCAGATGAACGCGGCGCTGCTTTCGGGTGGAGTGGACATCGCCAATATCAGCGCGGTGGAGTTTATTCGCAACGCGGATCAGCTGGCCGCCCTGCCGGATTTCAGCGTGGCGGTGCTGGGTCCCGTCTACAGCGTCAATCTGTTTCACAGCGTTCCCTGGGAGAGCCTTAAGCGAGTAGCGCTGACCGCCCAGAGTGCCACCAGCGTAGCTTTACTTGAAGTGCTACTGCGGGAAAGTGGCCTCTCGCCCAGCTTGGAACGCGCCGAGGGCACGGCTCAGGAATTGCTGGCGGCAGGCTACGACGGCGTGCTCAGAATCGGTGACAGCGCCCTGCGCGAATGGTACGGCGTGGTCGGCCCGCTGACCGAGACCACCAGCATGACCGCCCTGCCGCACCACAAGGGCGGCGTGACCGTCACCGATCTGGCCCAGAAGTGGTTTGAGCTGACCGGCCATCCCTTCGTATTCGCGGTGTGGGCTTACCGCCAGAGTGCGCCGCCGCCCGCCGAGTTGCTTCAGGCCATGCGGGTGGCACGGCGTCACGGCATCGGACATCTGGCAGAAGTCGCCCAGCGCCACGCCCAGCTTCTGGGTTTGCCGGAGCGGGTGGTGCAGCACTACCTCTGGAATTTCCGCTACCACCTCGAAGCGCCAGACCGACTCGGCCTGAACGAATTTGCCGCCAAAGTCGCGCCGAATCACCCGCCGCTGGTGTTCGGGCCTGCGCTGCCGGGAAGCTGAGGCGGGAGCTGACCTCCAATTTGCAAAATGGGCGGCGGCGGCGCGGTGATCTCCAGCACCTCGCCGCTTACCGGATGCACGAAGCGCAGGCGGTGGGCGTGCAGCCAGTAGCCGCCGTCTCCGGGCAGCCCCGGCAAGTGGGGGAGAGGCAAGCCGCCGACGCCGTACAGCGGATCGCCCAGAAGCGGCAGCCCGATGCTGGCCAGATGAATCCGAATCTGGTGCGGGCGTCCGGTCAGGATGTCCACTTCAAAGAGAGTCTGGAGTTCAGCCGTTCCGCGTCTTTCCAAAACCCTTGCCAAGCTGCGGGAAGCTTTGCCCGCTGGACTGGCCGCGTAGACTTCGTCCAACAGGGGGTGCGGCACCGGCCCAATCGGGGTGCGGATGTCGTAGGCGTCTTGCCCGGCGTGGCCCGCTGAGAGAGCCAGATAGCGTTTGCCGATCTGCTGCTCCCGCCACGCGCGGCTCAAACTTGCGGCGGCAGCGGTGGTGCGGGCAAACAGCACCAAGCCCGACGTGCCGCGCCCCAGGCGGTGCAGCGGACTGGCCTGCGGAAACTCGGCGCGGACCAGATGAAGCAGGGTGTGTTCCAAAAATCCGCCACCCGGCAAGGTGGGCAGGCCGCTGGGCTTGGTGACGGCCAGCACGGCGGCGTCTTGATAAAGCACCTCGAAGTGCAGCGGCGCAGCGTCTTCCTGCCAGGGCGGGCGCTGCCAGATTAAGATTTGTCCAATCTGAAGTGTTTCTTCTCCGCTGGCGATCTGCCCGTCCAGTTGCACTTCGCCGCGCTCCAAGCGCTCTTGCCACTCTGCGGGTGTGGAATGCGGGTAGCGCCCTGCCAAATAACTCAGCAGGTTCTGGCCCTGCGCCCGCCCGCCGATCTGCTCGCGGTAAGCGTAACCGCTGTTGAGTGCCATCTGCCGAGTGTAGCGTTGACTGACCGCCGCTTCATTACCGCTCCGTCATCTGATCCAAGCTGACGTAAGCCTAAAGAGCACGCTCATGTGTTCCCGCTAGGATACGTTTCATGTTGAAGGCTTTTCGCCCCTCGGCCCTGTTGGCCGCCTCTTTGGTGCTGTCGCTTCCCCTCACTTCGCTGGCCGCCGCGCAGACTGCTGCGCCTGCCCCCGCCCCCGTTCCCGCGCCTGCTGCTCCCGCGACGCCCGCACCTGTGACTGCGCCTGCAACAACAGGCCCGGTGCGCCTGAGCGTGCCGAGCAACGCGGCCTCGGCGCTGGGCATTGAAGTCAGCGCCGTGGTGTCGGGCCGCTTGTTGGGCTGCCCCAAAGCCCTCAAACTCAGTGCCGGAGCGCTGTGCTTGTACGCCGCCAGCCCCGCCGCCACACTGCGCCCCAGCATCAAAGCCAAGCTCGGCAGCCGGGCAGGCGAGTGGAAACTGTCGGGCAAGGCCAGCAGTTTGGCCGTCAACACCGGCAAAACCTTAGCGCTGGTGCTGCTGGCCGAGATCTCAGCCAAGGAAACGCTGGTGGTGGTGGATACTCCCGCCGCCACCGCTGCAACCGCTCCCAGCACGGGCCGTCCCGCCATGCCCGCCGGAGCCGTCAAGGGCGAGCCGTACTTGCTCGGCAGCGATTTGAAGGGCTTGGTGAATATCACCTCGCTGGGCGCAGGTCAATTCAAATTGGAGCGCAGCGGCCAGAGCGCCCTGGTGGTTACGGCAGGTAAAGCGGCGGCCACCCTCGGCGGCGGCGCAGTGACGTTGCCGCTCGCGCCCGCCTCTGACGGCAAGAATCTGATTTTGCCCTTCTCGGCGCTGGGCGCTCTGGGCTGCACCTCCGCGCCCAACGGCAAAGTGCTGACCGTCTCGTGCGGTGCAAACAGCGTGGGCATCAAGCCGATTGTTTTTTGAGTTGAGGGCGCAGGGGAGCGTGAAGTCGGTTGAGGCTTTGCGCTCTTTATCTGTTGTGGGCGGCGGGGCTTGACGTGAAGTGGACTTCATGTGTGATGCTGGCTCCGGAGGTTCTATGACCGATATCCCGCTGCTCACCCTTGACACCATTGCCAAATACCTCAAAGAACGTGAGGTCAATTTTGATCTGAAAGAGCAGAATGATCAGCGCTTCTTGCGAACGGGCTGGCGCTTTGAAATGGGTGACGCCACCGTGTTGCTGAGTGTGAATGACAGCTCAAATCACACCTCGCGCTTGGAGATCACCTGCGTCACTCAAACCACTTACGCCGCCCACCAAGCAGAAGTTTTGGCCTTTCTCAACGCCCGCAACCGTGAGCTGGCCTTTAGCCGCAGTGTAGACGGCGACGGCAATGTTTGGCTGGAATATGTTGGGCTGTATCCAACCCTTACCGAGTGGCCCCAAGAGACCTTTGATACCCTCTTCGGCGGCGTGCTGTCGCATTTTCAGGAAGACTACGGTTTGCTCGAGCAGCGTTTCGGTGTGCTCCAAACTTAGGGCCGGGCGGTGAGGGGCCACGCTTTGCCGCGCAGCGCTGAGGCATTTGGACGGATGGTGACGACTTACCGCCGCCGCCTTACCCAAGACGCTCAATTTGCCGCTGTGCTGGAGGTGCTGTGCGGTTCGCCGCAGGCGGTACAGGCCTTTGCTCAGGCGTCCGGCGTTGGAATCTCGGCTTTTGCGGCGCTGGTCGAATTGCCCCCGTCGACGGTACGGCACTATCAGCGCTTGGGGCTGATTACGCCTTACGAGGTCAGCGGCAAGTTCCGTTTTTGGTTTCATAACATCGCGCAGGTGGAATCGGTGCGGCAGTGGCGCGATCTCGGCCTCAGCTTGGAAGAAATTCAGGCGCAGCGCACCTTCCAGCGGCTCGGCGGTCAAACGGCAACCTTCAATAAACCATCTGCCACCGGCCTGAGCGTATGGGTCACCAAGCAGGCTGTGACGGTCAGGGAGCTGTTGCCCGAGCAAAGCGGCGCTGCCCGTTCGCCGCTTAATCGCCTGAATTCCTATACCGTTTGGGTGCCAGTGGAAGAAGACCGTCAGCATGCACTGGCCAAAGAACTCTTTCAAGACGCCGACCCCAGCGGTATGCAGCGGCTGCTGAGTGAGGTGAGCGCCGCACGGCAACGGATTGAAGACCAACTCAGCGTCCTTCAAAGGCGGGTGCAGCGGGCACAACTGCTCGAAGCCGCGCTGCAACACCATACCAAAGAAAACTGAGAGACAAGCCCACTCCGCTCCTCAACTCATCTGATCCCGAATCACGTCCAGCGTTTCCAAAAATGAATCCAAAAACTCGTCTTCCAAGTCGAGGTCGCGGATCAGTTCGTCTTGGGCCGTTACCGACTGTGCCCGTGTCCAGCGCACGCGGGCGTTGCGGGCTTCATAGACGTTGCCCATTCCGGCGATGTGTCGGGCCGCGTGCCGCACCGCTTCGGCCGGATCGTCGGTGGGAGCGATGGTGCTGAGGTTACGCAGGCCGCCTTGATCGTTGACCAAGCTGGCAATCACTTCTACGCGCTGCCCCTTGCGGCTGAGAAACACCTGATCGACCCGCCACATGCTGGTGGCGCGAATCGGGTGTGGGCGCTCTTTGCCGAGTTTGCCCGGCTTGCGCGACGAGCGGGCCATCAGGCGGAGTCGGCTGCGCTGGCCGCGCCGGGAGGTGTCCAGTCTTGGGCGGTTTCTAGGCCCAGCAGCACCCGGCCCATTCCCTCGGCCAACGCTTCGAGTTCCAAGTCGCCGGGCAGCACCGTCAGCGGCGCGATCCATCCGATCTGGCGCTCGATGCGGTCCACCACGCTTTCCCAGCGGGCAATTCCGCCGGTAATCGCCACCGCGTGAGGGCGGGCGCTGAGAGCGGCGCTGTAGGCTCCGATATTCTTGGCGACCTGATAAGCGAAAGCGTCGGCGGCCAGCTTAACGCGGCTCTCGGTTTTCTCGCGGCGCTCGAGTTCGCGCAGATCCGCCGTTCCAGTGAGGCCCAAAAAGCCCGCTCCGCTGAGCAGCAGCTTTTCGGCGTCGCTGCGCGGGCGGCTGTAAGCGACGTCGAGCAGGGCGCGGATCGGCAGCGTTCCGGCGCGGCTGGGGGTAAACGGGCCTTCGTCGAGCCGCGCACCTGTCGTGTCGACGATCTTCGCGCCTTCAAAAGCGCTGACGCTGATGCTGCCGCCGAGGTGGGCCACCACCACGCGGGCGTCTTGGAAGCGCACCCCCTGTTCGTGGGCGGCGCGGCGGGCCACCAAGCGGGCGTTGAGGGTGTGCAGGCGGCTGAGGCGCTCCACCCCCGCCAGCCCCGACACGCGGGCCTCGGGGCGCAACTCGTCAACATCTGGCGGATCGACGACGTAGGCGGGCACGCCGCGCGACTCGGCCAAATGCAGCGCCAATGCCGCGCCGACATTGCTGGTGTATTCGCCGTGCGGGTGGGTCAGCAGCCACTCGGCCAGCTCGGGCGTCACCCGGTAAGCTCCGGCCTGCAAGTTCCCGATGAGTCCGCAGGCGGCCACCACCGCGTCGGGCTTGGGCCAATCGGCAGCGGCAGTCATTAGATCGGCCTGCAAATCGCTGAGTTCCAGCGGCCCAGACAGCAGCGCCGAGTGCATCACCTCGGTTTTGTCGAGCTTGAGGCGCAGCAGCGAAGGCAAAGCGGGATTATCGCCGCGCTCGATTTCGGCCAGGGCCAATTTGGTGCTGGTGGAGCCGGGGTTGATGACGTAGGCCAGCATTAGCCGTTAAGGTAGCAGATGGACATCTGTGAAGCTATACGGCCTGAGCATTTTATTAGGGACAGCCGCCTTTTTTGTAAAAAACCACACACCTTAGAGTGCTTTGACCCTCAGGCTCTCCGAAGGGAGGGAGGGCGGGCCAGCTTAGCGGTTTCCTCATGCGTTACGCGCCGCATTTTCACGGGGTCTGGTTCTAATAAGGGCATTATGGCCAACCGCACCAACACTGTCCTGATTACCGCCGCCGTGGCCGCTGCCCTTGGGATTGGTATCGGAGCCACCGTCGGGCGCGGCGTATTGCCGAGCGCCCAAGCGGTTCTCAATTCCGGCTCCCAAACGAACACCGCCCAGAACACGGTGGCGACCTCCACCACACCCTCTACCAGCGCCAGCACTGCGTCTCTGCCAAGTTCTGCCACCACTTCTACTGGCGACGCCACCCAGCCGCTGCGGGCCGAGGGCACCAAGCTGGTAAGCGAGGCCAACACTATCTCGATTATCAAGCAGTACGAGCCGGGGCTGGTGTATATCACCACCGAGTCTCCGGCCAATCCGGATGCGTTTGGGCAGATGGGCGGCGGGCAGTCCGGCGTCGGCTCCGGCTTTTTTGTGGACGACAGCGGCGATATTCTGACCAACTACCACGTTGTCACCGAGGGCGGGCAGGTGCAGGGAGCCACCATCAAAGTGCGGGTGCAAAACCAAAAAGTCCCGGTGGAAGCCGAGATCATCGGCCTCGCGCCGCAGTACGATCTGGCGCTGATTCGCCCCAAGAACATGCCCAAAGCCCTGATCAAGCCGATTCCTTTGGGCGATAGCAGCGCCCTCGAAGTCGGCCAAAAAACGGTGGCGATGGGCGCTCCCTTCGGCTTTGATTTCAGCGTCTCGGAGGGAATTGTCAGCAGCGTCGACCGCCAGATTCCGATTGGTTTCAATTCGGGCGGTGAGGGCATTACCCAAAACGCCATTCAAACCGACGCGGCCATCAACCCCGGCAACAGCGGAGGGCCGCTCCTCGACAGTACCGGGCGGGTCATCGGGATCAACACCCAGATCATCAGCCCTGCCGGGGCGCAAAGTGGCGTGGGCCAAAGCGCGGGCATCGGCTTTGCCATTCCCATCAACACCGCCAAAAACCTGCTGGAGCGCCTCAAAGCGGCGGGTGGCGGCTTGGTGCTGGCTCCCGCTATCGGCGTGAGGCCGGGTCTGCTGGCGTTTCAAACGACCGCTAACGGCAGGGTGGGCATTCCGGTTGATCTCAGCGCGGTGCCCAGCCAACTGCGCCAGCAATACAACTTGCCGCCGAGCGGATTTTTGATCGGGGAGGTGAGCGCCGGCACACCTGCGGCCAAAGCGGGCCTGCGCGGTGGGCAACTTCGCTCGGTGAGCGGCGGCCAAATCGCGGTGGGCGGCGACGTGATCGTGAGCGCCGACGGCAATCCAGTCAGCAGTATCGGGGATTTGCAAGCGGCATATATCGGCAAAAAAGCGGGCGACAGCGTGAAGTTGGAAGTGGAAAGCGGCGGCAAGACCCGCAGCGTCGAGGTTACGCTGGATCAAAGCTCGTTCACGACCTTACCGCCCAACTGAACACCGCCGAGTTGCTTCCCTCTGGGAAGTTGTGAAACCTTAAAGCCGTGTCAGATCACCTCCGCCCGCTTTTGCCCAAAACCCCGCCGCCCAGCTTGACGCCGGAGACTTTAGATGGGGCGGCGATGCTGCTGCGGGCTTGGCATTTGGAAGCGCTGGCGGTGCTGGACGGCGAACAGGTTTTGGGTGTGGTGACGCCCCGTGAACCAAACCGGATTCAGGCCACGCCCATATTGGACAGTTCGGCCCGCTTGGACGAAGCCCGCGCCGCGTTGCAGTCCTTTCCCGCGCTTGTCGTTACTCACGCCAGAAGGTTCGCCGCTGTGCTGCTGCCTGCCGACCTCGCTCCGCCCGCTGCGCCGGAATTGGCCGAGCGGGTTTGGTCGGCTCTCAGCGCCGCTGACCGGGAGCTGCTTACGGCGCTGAGCATTCAAGTTTCCAGCGGGCAAGTTTCGGGTGGCAGGCTGGCTCTCGTCGGCGGGGCGGTCAGGGACGCTCTGCTGGGCCTTGCGCCAATTGACCTCGATATCGTGCTGGTAGGCGGCGATGTGGAAAGCTTGGCCCGTCAATCCGGCTTGCCGTTTTTGTTTCATCCGGCGTATCAAAATGCCACCCTGACGTTGCCGGATGGCCGCGCCGCCGATCTGGTCAGCGCCCGCATCGAGTGCTATGGGCAGGCGGGCGCTTCGCCGCTGCCGCATTCCGGCACCCTCAGCCAAGATGTTCTGCGCCGCGACTTTTCGCTGAATGCTTTGGCGCTGGTGATAGGCGAGGCGGCGGGAGGGCAAACCAAGCCCGAACTGCACGATCCGGCGGGCGGCCTGGCAGATCTGCTTAACCGGGAACTGCGCCCGCTGTACCCCGACTCGCTGACCGACGACGCCTCACGGCTGATTCGCGGCGCACGCCTCTCGGCACGGCTCAAGCTCAGCGCCTCGCCGCAGTTGCTCGCCCAAGTGTCTTCAGCCCTCGCGGTGGCTGCCCAGACGCCCCGCTTAGACGCCGAGCTGCGCTTGATGCTCTCGGAGCCGCGCCCGAGTCAGGTGATAAAGCGGCTGGAAAGCTGGGGCGCGGCTGCCCTGCTGCCCGCTGGAGCGCCCGCAGTTCTCGCCGCGCTGGACGCCCTGCCACAGCGCCCCGGTGACGCGGTCTACGCAGCTGGCTTTTTGTCCAGCATGGCCGATCAACACGTGGCCGATCAACACGTGGTTGGGCAACACACTTGGCAAGACCGTTTGGCCCTGGGGCCACGTCCGGCAGCGCTGCTAAGGCGGGCACTGGATCACGAATATGTTTCTCCAGACAGCGCCGAGGCGACTTTGCGCGGCGTGCTGCGGCCTGACGCGTATATTCCGCTGACCGGCAAAGACGTGCTGGGCCTCGGCGTTCCTGCCGGGCCACAGGTGGGAAAGGCGCTGGCCCACCTCAGCGGCTTGCGCCGAGCGGGGCGGGTAAGCAGCCGAGAAGCAGAGGAAGCCGAGCTGCTCCACTACCTTGCCACCTTGCCGAAATGACGGGCCTCGTCACACCCGCAGCTTACGATGCGGTCAGTGACCTAAGCGCTTTGGCCTCCGCTTTGCTCGCCTGCTTTTCCTGCTTTTCTCTGGGTGGTTTTTGCGCTGTACCTGTTCCCGCTTTGCCAGCGCTGAGGGCCAAGCCCAGCTTGCGGGTCAGGCTGGACAGTTGGGCCAACTCGTCTCTACTCAGGGAGTCAAACACGCCCACAACGCCTCTCACGTGCGGCGGCAGCACCTGCACGATCAGTTCGCGCCCGGCTGGGGTAAGAGACACGATCATTACCCGCCGATCTTGCTGGCTGCGTTCACGGCGCACCAATTGGGTTTTTTCGAGGTTGTCGATCACCATGGTCAGGTTGCCACTGGAGCGCAAAATCTTCTTGGCCAGCGCTTGCTGGCTCAGCGGGCCGAGATGATAAACCGCTTCCAGCACCCCAAATTGGCTGGTAGTCAAATCAAAGCGGGCGAGGTGGCGGTTGGCCTGCATCTCCACCAAATGCGCCGCTCGCCAGAGTTTGATGTAGGCGTCGAGGGCAGCCCGTTCTTGGTCGCCTCCGGCGTATTTTGTGGGCATAAGCTCCATGCTGGGTCAGCGGGCGGCAAAGTGCAAGCGGCAGCACTCAACACTGAACTGAGCCAAAATTTGGGCCGAGTCGAAATCGGGCCAGAGGATTACTTGATGTGCAGTCCCAAATCCAGCCACAGCAACGCGGCGTCACCCAGAAACGGCGGCTTGAAGCTCACCGCAGCCGCTTGCTGAGCAAATTCCGGCAGCGGCCCCCGGTTGGGCGGGGTGGCCGTCCAGACGGGAGCGCCGTAACTCAGACCGGCCAATTCCGCCGCCCGCTGAAAGCCGGTGGCGAGGTCGCCGAGTTCGTCGACGAGGCCCGCGCCGAGGGCGTCTGCGCCGCTCCAGACCCGCCCGCGCCCCAGCTTGTCCACCTGCTCCACGCTGATCTTGCGCCCCTGGGCCACGCGGCCAATGAAGCGTTGGTACACCTCGCCGATGCTGCGCTCAAGTTCGGTGCGCTCAGTGTCAGAAAAAGGTTGGGCAGACGAATAGATCAGGGCGTTGTCTTGGCGCTCCACCCGCTCGGGCGTAAAACCTTGCCGCTGGTTAAACTCGCGCAGCACCGGCTTGCCCGTGACCACGCCGATGCTGCCGGTGATGGTGTAGGGAGAGGCGATCACATGTTTGGCGGCGGCCAGCACGTAATAGCCGCCCGACGCCGCCACCGCGCCCATCACCGCCACCACCGGCTTTTCGCTGGTCGCCACTTCGCGCCAAATCAAATCGGAGGCCAGCGCCGAGCCGCCGCCGGAATCCACATACAACACGATGGCTTTGGTGTGTTTGTCTTCTTTGGCCCGCTTGAGAGCGGCCACCACCGAATCTGAACCGGCCATCGCGCCGCCGAGGAGTGGTAGCGGCAGCGGGTTGTTGCGCGACTTGCCGGTGACGATGTTGCCCACCACCGGCACCAAAGCGATGCGGCCTTCACCGCGCTTGCTGCGCTCCGGCATCAGCAAATCGAGCACCGCCGAAAGGGGCCGCGCCGCCGGGCCGATCAGTTCATCTTCGTAGGCCACGCTGCTGAGAATGCCGAGTTCATGGGCCCGCGCCGCGCTCGAAACACCTTCGCTGAGCCACTGGCGCACCGCACCTTCGCTGACTCCCCGCGCCTCGGCCAGGTCGGCGGCCCAGGCGTCTTCCATGCCCCGCAGCAACTCGGCCGTTTGGTGGCGCTGGGCGTCGTCCATGTAATCTTGCGAAAAACGGGTCAGGGCGCTTTTGAATTCGCCGATCCGCAAATTTTCAAAGTCGATGCCGTGCTTTTTCAGGAATGCGCCGAGGTAGGTAATCTCGGCTCCGAACCCCTGCAGCATGAATTCCGCCGATTCGGGGGCCACTACTTCGCCTGCGCCCGAAGCGGCCAGCAAACTGGCTTTGGTGACGGTGGGCAAGTAGCTGACGGTGCGTTTGTGATCCGACAAGCGCCGCAGCATGGCCCGCAAGGCGTGGGCGCCGGCAAGGTCGGCTTCAAAAGAGCCGAAGCGCAGGAGGACGCCGTGGAGCCACTCGGCTTTGCTGAGTTTTTCAAACTTGGCAGCCAAAGATTCCAGCGTTTCGCTGCGGTTGAGCAGCGCGGCAATCGGGTTGCTCGGCTGGCGGGCAGGCAGCGGCCCGCTGATGTCCACCACCACCCAGGTGGGTTTGGTCACGCCGTCCGGCAAGGCTGCGCCGCTCTGTTTGGGGCTAAAAGGAATGTTCATAGTCTCTAAGGTACGCGGCCTGAGTGAAAAGCGTCCCTGCCCAGGCTAAAGGCAGGCCCAAGCCTGGCTCGCCCAACAAAGAGGCCCGCACGTTCACGGGAAACGTGCGGGACCTTAAGACTGAGTTTAGACGACGCAGCGAGCGTTGTCGCTCACTCCACTTACGATTTTCATACGGCCCAGTTCAATACGGCTCTTTTTTCTGTGCTGAGCTTTTCTCTGCTGTGTAGCTCACTTTGAACGCTCAGACCGGAAAAAGGCCACTGGGCGCGTGCTTACTGCGAAGGTACCTTGATCGCGCCGCTGATGATTTTGGCTTTGATGGCTTCTACTTTGGCGACCTGGGCGCTGGAAATCAGCGCTCTGTTGAATTCGTCGACCGAGTAGCCCACGCCGCCGTCCTTGAGGCCAAAGACGCGCGAGCCGCCTTTGAACTTGTCGGTCTTGACGTCCATGATCAGGGCGTACACGGCGTTGTCTACCCGCTTGGTCATGCTGGTCAGGCCGTGGTTGAGCGTTTTGGGGTTGCCGTCAAAATCGCCGAGGTAGTTTTGATTGCTGTCCACGCCGATAAAGAACATCGGACGGGTGTTGCCCGCGCAGGCCGAGGTGTAAGAGGCAGCTTTGGGCACCGCTTTGAAGTTATCGGACTGGAAGGTGACGCCCTTGGGCAACTGAGCGGCCTTGAGGCACTGCTGCTGCTTGATGTAGTCTTGCAGGCCCTTGCCTGAAGCTCCGGCAGCGGCGAAGATAATATCTGCGCCCTTGGCCCGCATGCTGGCCGCGATTTCTTTGGCCTTGCCGGGGTTGTTCCAAGCGTCGGGGGTGGTGCCGACGTACTGGCTGACGATTTTAATTTTAGGGTTGGCGGCTTTGGCTCCGGCGATGTAGCCGGCTTCAAATTTGTGAATCAGCGGCACGTCTTGACCACCGATAAAGCCCAGCACGCTGGTCGAGCTGTTGAGGCCGGCGAGGTAGCCCACCAAGAAGCTGCCTTCCTGCTCTTTGAAGGTCATGCTCTGAACGTTTTTGGCGTCCGATACGTCGTCCACCAAGCCGAAAGCGAGGTCGGGGTTTTCTTTGGCGACCTGGGTGATGCTGGCGTTGTTGGCAAAGCCCACCGCGATGGTCAGGTCAAAGCCGTCTTTGGCAAAGCCGCGAATGCCCTGCACGGTCTGGCTGGGATCGGAAGGCTCGAAATCCTTGACCGAGACGCCGCCCGCTTTCACGGCACGCTGCGAGCCTTCGTAGGCCGACTGGTTAAAGCTCTTGTCGAATTTGCCGCCCGCGTCGTAAGCCAGACCGACACGGATACCGCTTTGGGCGGCGGCCATGCTGCCAATCGAGAGGCTGCTGAGGGCGAGCAGGGAAAGGGTCAAGGCCGTTCTGGATAAATTCATCGGTAGTCCTCCTGATGGGTACGCTTGTCCGGTTTTGAGTGGCCGTCAAGCGGAGCGTGTTCTTGAACAGAAAGTATACGCGAAAGTCGGCAGAGCTAAAGGAAGCCTTAATCACGCAGTGGGGGGAGCACCGGGAAGCGGAGCGTGAAGCAGGGCAAAGCGCGGAATGCTAAGGTTGGGCCATGAGCGCTGAAAGGCAAACACCCCCGCAAGATTTGTCACAGGACAGAAAATCGCCGCACAAGAACTTGGAGGATGACCCGACCTTACCGTCTGAACGTTACCTGTGGCTGATGGAGGAACTGGCCCGCCACAACCGCCTTTATCACGAGCAGGACGCGCCCGAAATTGCCGACCATGACTATGACGCCCTGACCCGTGAGGCCCGCGCCCTGGAAGCCGAGCATCCCGATTGGTTGACTGAAGCGCCCTCGCCTGCCCAAGCCGTCGGCGGACTGCCCAGCAGCGCCTTTCAACCCGTTAACCACCCGACCCCGATGACCAGTCTGGACAATGTCTTCGACGACGCGGAGTTGCGCGGCTTTCAAGACAAGCTCTCCCGCTCGCTCAATATCACGCCGGAAGCCGCCGACTTCGCGTATACCTGCGAACTCAAAATTGATGGCCTGAGCGTCAATTTGTACTACCTTGACGGCGAACTTCAGTGGGCCGCCACGCGTGGCAACGGTGTGACCGGCGAAATCGTCACTGCGCAGGTCTTGACCATCGCGGGTTTGCCGCAGAAATTAGAAGGCCTGACCGGCGAACTGGAAGTGCGCGGCGAAGTGTACCTCAGCCGCGAGGAGTTCGCCGCATTCAACGAGCGGGCCGAGGAATTGGGCACGCAGCCGCTCAAAAATCCCCGCAACGGAGCCGCCGGAGCGCTGCGCCAAAAAGACCCGAGCGTAACCCGTTCGCGCAATCTCAGCGCTATTTTGTACGCGCTGGGCAAGCGTGACGGCGTGCCAGCCAAGACCCAGTGGGAGGTGCTGGAATGGCTCAGGGCGCGTGGCTTTCCGGTCAGCGAGTATTCAAAGCAGGTTCGGGGCATCGAAGAAGCGGTGCAGTACCACGCCGATTTGCTGGCGGTGCGCGGCGACTTGCCGTTCGATGTGGACGGCACCGTCATCAAGCTCGATGACCTGCATTTGCAGTCTGAATCCGGCTTCACCAGTCGGGCACCCAAATGGGCCATCGCTTATAAGTTTCCAGTAGAAGAAGCCCAGACCATTTTGGAAAGTGTCAGCATCAATGTGGGACGCACTGGCAAACTGGCTCCGCTGGCCCACCTTTCGCCGCGCCTCTTGGAAGGCAGCACCGTCAGCAAAGCCACGCTGCACAACGAAGATTTTATCCGTGACCTCGATTTGCACATTGGCGACACGGTGCTGGTTCGCAAAGCGGGCGGCGTCATTCCCGAGATCGTGCGGGTGCTGCCAGAGCTGCGCCCGGAGGGAGCTGTGCCGTTCGTGTTTCCGGATGAGTGCCCCATCTGCACCTTTCCCGCCGTGCGTGAGGAAGGCGACGCCAACCGCTACTGCACCAACCCCGAGTGCCCGGCCAAGCTGTATGAGGGGCTGCGCTACTTCGTCTCGCGCGGTGCGCTGGACATTCGCGGCATCGGCGAAAAGCTGACCCGCCAGCTCCTAGACACTGGACTGGTCAAAGACGCCGCCGACTTTTATGCGCTCACCGCCGAGCAACTTTCCGGCCTGGAGCGCGGCGGCGACAAAAAAGCCGCCAACGTACTGGCGCAGCTCGCGGAAAGCAAAGCCAAACCCCTGTGGCGCTTAATCAACGCGCTGGGCATGGCGGGCGTCGGAGACCGCAACGCCAAAGCGCTGGCCCGCGCCTTCGGTTCGCTGGCCGCGCTGGAAGCCGCCGCGCCCGAGCACATCGAAGCGGTGCCCGGACTCGGCGGCGTGCTGGCCCAGCGGGTCAGCGCCGAACTGGCTTCCGAGCGGTTGCAACGCTTGATCGCCAAACTCCGCGCCGCCGGACTGGGCCAGCAAGTCAGTGAAACCGAAAGCCGCACGGCGGAACTCACCGGCTTGAACTTCGTGCTGACTGGCAGTCTCAGTCGCCCGCGCGACGTGCTGAAAGCCGCCCTCGAAGCGCGGGGCGCTCGCGTGACCGGCAGCGTGACCGGCAAAACCAGTTACTTGGTGGCGGGGGAGGATGCCGGAAGCAAACTCAGCCGCGCTCAGGAACTTGAGATTCCGGTGCTGGACGAAGCGGGCCTCGCGGCGCTGCTGGAGGAAAAGGGAGCGGCAGGGCTGGAGTGAGCCGTTTGCTCAAAAGCCTTGAATCAGCCGCAGACCGTCTTCGACGCGCCGCAGCAACTCTGCGGGCAGTTGCCCAATCCGCGAATCCAGAAAGCTCCGGTCTACCGGAATCACTTGGGTGATATTGATCACGCTGTCTTGGGACAGCCCCGCCGCGAGCGCGGGGACGGCCACGTTGCTCGGCAGGTCGGCCAGCGCCAGATTGGTCGTGACCGACACGGCCAGCAGCGTTGCCAGCCGTGAGCGGTTCCTCAGCGTGCTGAAGTCTCTGTCAGGTTTATTTCCTTGAGCTAAACTAATCAGCAACTTGGAAGCCGTGAGCGCTTCCGCGCCGCATAACAATTCGCCGCCCCGCGCACGACTGGGAGAAGTATGGAACTTGAAATCAGCAAAAACGTCCTGACCGACATCGCCACCTCGACCCTGGAGCGCATCGAGGGCCTGAGCATCGCCGTCGCCACGCCGCGCCCCGGCAAATTGGGCGAGGCGTTGAGCGAGTCGCTCAGTGGTTCGCTGGGCAGCCTCGGCGCAGGGGAAATGCCGTCTTCGCGCCGTCCCAGAGCGCTTAAAATCACCCGCGACGGCCAGAGCGTGAGCCTAGAGGTCGGCGTCAATATCGAGTACGGCAAGAACCTGCACAAACTGGCGCAGCAAGCCCAAAATGCCCTGCAAGAAAACATCGAACTGATGACGGGCCTCAAAGTCAAAGCGGTCAATGTCACGGTGCAAAATCTGAGTTTGCCGGTGCCGAGCGCGGCTGCTCCCTCAGCGGGTAACGCGTGACCCGCCGCGAACGCGCCGCTGCTCAGCCGGTGGGCACCCGCCGCGCCGCCCGCGAATTTGCCTTCCGGGTGCTGTTCGAAGCTGGACAGGGCGGCTTAGACCTCCAGCAAGTTTTCACCCGCAGCGAGGGCGCGATGCTCTCGGGCGACGACACCTACGTGCATCTCAACCCCGAAGCGCTTTCCTTTGCCCACGAGTTGACCTTCGGCTACCAAGCCAGCGCCGCCGAGATCAACGACTTGCTCCAGCGCACCATTCGCGGTTGGAGCTTCGAGCAGATGGCCCAGACCGACCTCAACGTGCTGCGGCTGGCGGTGTTCGAAATGCAGCACACGGCCGAAGCCCACCCGCCGATCATCGAGAGCGCCGTGCGGATTGCCCGCAAGTTCGGCGGCGACGATTCGGGCCGCTTTGTCAACGGCGTTCTGGGCGGCATGTCGCGCAGCATGGAAGCCCAGCCCAGCGGCGAACCACAACATTGAGCGCCATGATTTTGGCTGGCCCGCCCGCTGCCCAAGCGCTGCTAGACGAAGCCCGGACGCGGGCCGCAGCTTTGCCGCGCCGCCCCGAACTGCACGTCATCCGGCTGGGCGAAGACCCCGCCAGCGTGAGTTATGTCAGTCTCAAGGAAAAAAAGGCGCTGGAAGTCGGACTGGGCAGCACCGTTCACGCCCTGCCGAGCGCCACCAGCCAAGCCGAGCTCCTCTCTCTGATCGAGCGGCTGAATGCCGATCCCGCCGTCAGCGGCTTACTCGTTCAGCTGCCGCTGCCCGCTTCGATTGACAGTGAGCGTGTCCTGAATGCCATCAGCCCCGAAAAAGACGTGGACGGCTTTCACCCGGTCAATGTGGGGCGGCTCTGGACAGGCGCAGCCGCCTTGCCGCCCTGCACCCCCGCTGGGGTGGTGCGCTTGCTCGATTACTACGGCCTGCCGGTAGCTGGGCAGCGGGTGGTGATCGTGGGGCGCAGCAACATCGTGGGCAAACCGCTGGCGGCCCTGCTGCTGGCCCGCGACGCCACCGTGACCATCGCCCACTCGCGCACCCCTGATCTGGCGGCCCTGACCCGCGAAGCCGACATGGTGGTGGCGGCCGCCGGCAGCCCGCACCTGATCACCGCCGAGATGATCCGCCCCGGCGCAGTCGTTATCGATGTGGGGGTCAACCGGGTGGGGCAGACCAAGAGCGGCAAAGCCAAGCTCGCCGGAGACGTTCACCCCGAGGTCGCCGAGGTCGCCGCCGCGCTGACGCCCGTACCCGGCGGCGTCGGCCCGATGACGGTGGCCCACCTGATCATGAACACCGTTTTGGCCGCCGAGCGCCTGCAAGCTGGGGAGCAGCCGAGCGAGCCAGTTGAGGTGGAGCTTTTAGCATGAAGCTCGGAGCAAGTAGGCGAGTAGGCTTTCTCAGTTTTCGCCGCTAAACTCAGTGCCAACTGTGACGCCTTCTTGTAGAGCTGCCCCATGAATTCGCTTGCTGAGCTGCTGAGCAACCGCTGGCTGTGGACTGCCGTGTTTTCGAGTACCGGAGCGCAAATCGTCAAGGTGCTGCTGATTTTGCTCTTCGAGCGGCGTTGGCGTCCCGAAAAAGCCTTGGAGACCGGCGGAATGCCCAGCAGCCACAGCGCCATGGTGTCGGCCTTGACCACCGGCGTGGCTCTTACCGAAGGGCTGGGCAGCCCGCTCTTCGCGGTGGTGACCACCTTTGCCCTGATCGTGATGTACGACGCCACTGGCGTGCGCCACAGCAGCGGCCAGCAAGCCCGCCTGATCAACGAACTGGTGGCCGAGCTGCGGGCAGTGGTGCGCGAAGGCTTTGCGCCCAAGCCGCTGAAGGTGCTGCTGGGCCACACTTACCTGGAAGTGCTGGTGGGCGGCATCATCGGCGTGGTGGCAGCGTTTCTGGCTTTCCGCTGGCTGTGAGCCGCAGGGTCAAGGTGTGAGCCTGCTTGGTGTATTGGCCGCGCAACTAAGCGGAGCCCCAGCTCAGCTCCACCGTCAACGTTCGCTCTAACCCTTGACGAGATCGGCCGTGAGCGTTGATGGGGACACGATTCCGCCCATGGCTGTATCTGCCACTCCCTCCGCAAATTCACGCGCACGCAGCGGCCCTCCCGCTTTGTACCAGCGGTAAGTCCAGTTGACGGCCCCCAGCAAAATATTGGCAGTCATCTGCGCCGAGACCGGCGAGGTCAGCACGCCTTCGTCCAGCCCGCGCTGCACCACGCTGAGCAGAGTCTGCTCGTAGTGCTCTCTCTCCTGACGCATCGGGCCGCTGACGGCGGGCGGCAATTCCAGTTCTTCTTCATAAAAGACCCGCAGCAGACGTTGACGGGTAATGGTGTAGAGCACGCGCTGCACCAAGACTTCGCGCAGTGTTTCGGCGGCGCTGAGGCCGAGGTCGATCACTGCCTGCATGATGGCGGTGTTTTCGGCGATGACCTCGGTATAAAGCAGCGTCAGGAGTTCTTCTTTGCTCTGGACATAGTGATACAAACTGGCCTTGCTCATGCCCAGCGCGGCGGCGAGTTCGCGCATCGACGCGGCGCGGTAGCCTTGCGTACTGAACAGTTCGGCGGCGGCGGCGTAGATCTCCCGCCGGCGGGCCTGCACTTTTTGCTGCACTTTCAGACTCTCTGATCGCCTTTGCCGCACACTCATCACCTGACCCTAGCGCCCGCGCACCGCGCCGTGTTAAGCTCGGACTATTAAAAATCCAACCGAGCGGTTGAACTTTACAGGATTCAAAGGTTGGCCGCGTGTTCGAGGAGCATTCATGAGTTCGCCCACTGTCCGTTCACAGCGTTACCGAAGCGCTCTGTTTGCTCCCGCCAATCAACTCGAAGTCCTCAAAAAACTGCCGCGCTCACGGCCTGACTTGGCCATTTTGGACTTGGAAGACGCCGTGCCGGACAGCGCGGAGGCCAAGCAGCAGGCCAGACAGGTGGCGAAGGAAGCCCAAGTCTGGTTGGCTGCCCACCATCCCGAGCAGGCAGTTTATCTGCGCCTGAATGCCGTTCAGTCGCCTTATTTCGCCGACGACTTGGACGCTTTGACGCCTACGCTGGCGGGTGTGGTGCTGCCCAAACTCGAACGCGCCTCAGACTTGGAAGAAGCGGTCGAGCAGTTCGGGGCGCGTGGCCTGGCCCACCTCCAGATCATGGCCGGACTGGAAACGGTGGCCGGAGTGGAAAACGCAGGCGAGCTGCTGCAAGGCTCAGATAAAGGCGCAGTCAGAGCGGCAGTCACCTCGGCTTATTTCGGCGCTGAAGATTACGTGGCCGATCTGGGCGGCGTGCGAACCGCAGCGGGCTTGGAAGTGCTGTACCCACGCTCACGGGTAGCGATGCTGGCGCGGCTCTTTGGCGTGGCGGCCTTCGACATCGTGGTGACCAAACTGCGCGACGACGCCGCTTTTCTGGAAGATGCCAGGGTGGGCCGCTCGCTCGGCTACGGCGGCAAGCTGTGCATCCATCCGGCGCAGGTGGCGCTGGCGCATGAAGTGTTTAGCCCTTCACCGGAAGAAATCAAGCGGGCTTGGGCGCTGCTGGCCGCTTACGAGCAGGGTCAGCAGCAGGGGCGCGGCGTGATTGCCTTCGAGGGTCAGATGGTTGACGCGCCGATGCTGGTGCGGGCGCGGGCAGTTCTGGCGAGCGCGGAGGTGGAAGCGTGAGCCAGCCATCCGGCACCTCCCGTCCACCCGGTAAATACTTTGAAGAACTGCCGGTCGGCACGGTGATTCGGCACTACGTGACCCGCACCCTCACCGAGGCCGACAACGTGCTGTTTACGACCATGACCATGAATCCCCAGCCGCTGCACCTCGACGCCGAGTACGCTGCCCAGACCGAGTTTGGGGAGCGATTGGTCAATTCCATGCTGACGCTGAGTTTGCTCGTCGGCCTGAGCGTCTACGAACTGACCTTGGGCACGCTGGTCGCCAATCTGGGCTTTTCGGAGATCAGCTTTCCCAAGCCGGTCAAGCACGGCGACACCCTGCGTGCCGAGAGTGAAGTGGTGGCCCGCCGGGAATCTGGCTCACGCCCGGAAGCCGGAATCGTCACCTTCGAGCACCGCGCCTTTAATCAGCGCGGCGAACTGGTGGCGCAGTGTAAGCGCAGCGCCCTGATGCAAAAACAACCAGCGCAAAAACAACCCGTACAGAAGGAATCCTCATGACCCAGACCACCACCAGCTTATGGGCTGACGCCCTGACCCGCCTCGACACCGACGCCGCCCAAGTCCGACTTGGCGGCGGCCCCAAGGCCCAGCAGCGCCAGCACGATAAAAACCGGCTGACCGCCCGCGAACGCATCAGCCGCCTGGTGGACGAGGGGACGCCGTTTGACGAGCTGATGACCTTCGCCGGTTGGGAAATGTACACCGATGTGGGCGGCTGCCCCAGCGGCGGTACGGTGACGGGCATCGGCATGGTTCACGGGCGGCCCTGGATGATGATCGCCAATGACGCCACCGTCAAGGCGGGCGCATTCTTTCCGATCACTGCCAAGAAAGTCATTCGGGCGCAGACCATCGCCTTTGAAAACCACTTGCCGGTGATGTACCTCGTCGACTCGGCGGGCGTGTACTTGCCGATGCAAGATGAGATTTTCCCCGATCAGGACGACTTCGGGCGGGTCTTTTACCTGAATGCCCGCATGAGCGCCGCCGGCATTCCGCAGCTCGCGGCCATCATGGGCAACTGCGTGGCGGGCGGAGCTTACTTACCGGTGATGTGCGACACGCTGATCATGACTGAGGGGAGCGGGTTGTATCTGGCTGGCCCGGCGCTGGTCAAAGCCGCGATTGGGCAAACCGTGGACTCCGAAGACCTCGGCGGCGCGGCCATGCATGCCCAGATTGCTGGAACGGTGGACTACCGTGAGCCCGACGACGACGCGGCCATCAAGCGCCTGCGTTCGCTGGCCGACCTCTACGCTGAGGGCGACGTGGCGGGCTGGGCCAAGCGCAGAAGGGAAGTCTTGCCGCCGTCCAACTCGGATCTGACCGATTTGGTGGCTTTCGATTCGGCCAAGCCCTACGACGTGCGCGACCTCATCGCCGCCATCAGCGACATGACGCCGGAAGGGGAGAGCAGCTTTCAGGAGTTCAAGGCCGAGTACGGCGAGACGCTGGTGTGCGGCTTTGCGCGGCTGGGCGGCTATCCGGTGGCGTACGTGGCCAACCAGCGCACCGTCATCAAGAAAAAGCTCAAGGCGGGCGGCGAGCCGGGCCTGCGAACCCGCATCGAGGTCGGCGGCGTCATCTACGGCGACAGCGCCGACAAAGCCGCCCGCTTCATTCTGGATGCCAACCAAGCCGGAACGCCCCTCATCTTCGTGTCGGACGTGACCGGCTTTATGGTGGGCCGCGACTCGGAGCAAGAAGGCATCATCCGGCGCGGGGCCAAGCTGGTCAACGCCGTGAGCAACTCGGTGGTGCCCAAGCTCACGCTGATCACGGGCGGCAGCTTTGGGGCGGGCAATTACGCCATGAACGGCAAAGCCTTCGGCCCACGTTTCCTGTTCGCTTGGCCCAGCGCCAAATACGCGGTGATGAGCGGCAACGCGGCGGCCAAAACCCTGCTGGATATTCAACTGGCCGCTCTCAAACGCGCCGGACACCAGCCGGACGATGAAGAACTTTTGCGCCTCTACAACGAGGTCAAGGGCAAGTACGACACCGAACTCGACCCCCGTTACGCCGCCTCGCGGTTGTGGGTCGACGAGATCATCAAACCCGGCGACACCCGCGAGCGCCTGATCCGCGCCTTGGAAGTCTGCGCGGGGCAGGCTAAGTTGGAGGAATTCAAGGTGGGAGTGTTCCAGGTGTGAGCATGGCGGACTTGTTTTTCCCACGGGCCACCCAGCACAAATGCGGTTTTCAAGGAGCCTTATGAGCACCCAGCCCCCCCTGCTCGACCAGCCTCTGATCCCTCCCAGCGACGCTCTGCGGCGTCAGGCTCCGGTGACGCCGCAGGAAGCCGAGCGTCTGAAAGCCTTGCCGCCCACCGAATACTGGGCTGAAATGGCGAGCGAACTGGAATGGGACGAGCGCTGGACGAAAATCCTAGACGGTGAGCTGGGCGACTTCCGCTACTTCGTGGGCGCGAAGGGCAATGTCAGCGTCAACTGCTTGGACCGCCACGCCGAGAAAACGCCCGACAAAGTGGCTCTGCACTACGAGCGCGAGGACGGACTGACCGAAACGTGGACATATCAGCAACTCACCACCGAAACCGCCCGCTTTGCCGCCGTGCTGGAAGACATGGGTGTGCAAAAGGGCGATAGGGTGTCGCTGCTGCTCTCCAATATCCCCGAAGCCTTCATCGCCATTCACGCCTGCTACCGCATCGGCGCGGTCTACTCGGTGATTTTTGCGGGCTTCTCGGCGGCGGCGGTGCGTGACCGCTTAGAGGACGCCCGTCCCAAAGTGGTCATCGTGGCAGACGGCACGTTGCGGCGCGGCAAAGTGGTGGCGCTCAAGTCGGTGCTGACTGAGGCGCGGCGTGGCATCGACAGCATCGAGCACGTGATCGTCATCAACCGCCTGAACTCGGACGTGACTCAACAGCCGGACGAACAAGGCTGCAACGAACATGATTGGGCCGATCTGATGGCCCGCACCCGCCGCCTCGCCGCGCCTGTAATGCTGGAGGCCAACGAACCCGGCTTCATCATCTACACCTCCGGCACCACCAGCAAACCCAAGGGGCTGGTGCATTCGGGCCTCGGCTTTCTGGTCGGCACTTACGCCAACGTCAAATGGTCGCTCAACCTGCGCCCAGAAGACAACTACTGGTGTACGGCGGATGTCGGCTGGCTGACCTCGCCGATCTTCGCGCTGGTCGGCGGGATGGCCCACGGCGTCACGCAGGTGCTCTACGAGGGCAGCATCGACACGCCCAGCCCCAGCCGCCCATATGAGCTGGTGGAGAAGTACGGCGTCAACAAGATTTTTACCGCCCCCACCGCTCTGCGGATGCTGCGCCGCGCCGGACAAAGTGCTTTGGCAGGCCGCGACCTGAGCAAAGTGGAACTCATCTCGCTGGTGGGCGAGCCGCTCGACCCCGAAACGTGGCACTGGACAGCGGACACTTTTGGGGCTTTTGTCAACAACACCTACGGCCAAACCGAAACCGGCACCGCCTGGGCCTCGGCCATCGTCGGCGCGACCGATACCAAGGCCGGTTCGTGCGGCGAAGCGCTGCCCGGCTACCGCGCCGAGGTCGTGGGCGAAGACGGCCAGCCGGTGGCCGCCGGTCAACTCGGTGTCCTGACGCTGACCGAGCCGTTTCCCTGCCTCGCCCGCACGGTCTGGGGCAGCTCGGAGCGCTACCATGAGACCTATTTCAGCGAGTTTCCGGGCCGCTACGCCAGCGCCGACGCCGCCATGCTCGACGAAGATGGCCAGCTCTGGGTGACGGGCCGGATAGACGACGTGATGAACGTGTCGGGCCACCGCATCGGCACCATGGAGCTGGAAGCCGCCCTGATCACCCACCCGGCGGTCAGCGAGGCGGCGGTGGTGGCGCAGTCCGACGAGCTGCGCGGCGCGGTGCCGGTGGCCTTCGTGGTGCCGCGTGCGGGAGCGTGGGAGGGCAGGCAACTCAGCGAAGAACTGGCCGAAGCCATCGTGGCTGGCGTGGGCAAATACGCCCGCCCCGCCGCCGTCTACGTGGTGCCGACACTGCCACGTACCCGCAGCGGCAAGATCATGCGCCGCTTGCTGCGCGACCTCTTGGAACACGGCGAAGTGCGCGGCGATATGAGCAGCTTAGAAAACCCCGACGCGCTGGAGGTGGTGCTTGGGCATATCCGAATGTGAACAGTTTGCTGGCCCTCACCACCCGCCCGCCCCATACTTCACGATCCCATATCCACAAGGAGAACCAAAATGACGACCCTTCCCCACGATTTGACCGACGACCAGCGCACCATTCTCAGCGCCCTCACCGCCTTCCTCAAAAAAGAAGTGGCTCCCGGCTCGGCAGAGCGCGACCAGACCGGCGAATTTCCGATGCAGATCGTCAAAAGTCTGGGCGAAATGGGCATCATGGGTGCTCAGACGCCCGCAGAGTACGGCGGCTCGGAGTTGGACACCCCCACATTCGCGATGATTATCGAAGAAATCGCGGTTTACGACGGCTCGCTGTGCTTGACCGTCGCCTCGCACAACTCGCTGTGCCAGGGCCATATCTTGATCGGCGGCACCGAAGCGCAAAAGCAGAAGTTCTTGCCCGATCTCGCCGCCGCCATCAAGCTGGGCGCGTGGGGCCTGACCGAACCCGGCAGCGGCTCAGACAGCGGCGGCCTCGCCACCCGCGCCGTGGAGCAGCCGGACGGAAGCTGGATTCTCAACGGCTCCAAGAACTTCATCACGCAGGGCAGCGTGGCCGGAACCTACGTCGTCTTGGCCCGCACCGACGCGCCGAGAGCCGGCAAAGGCAAAAACGACGGCATCAGCGCGTTTGTCTTTAACCGGGATGAAGTGGAGGGCTTTAGCGTGGGCCGCAAGGAAGACAAGCTGGGCCTGCGCAGCAGCGACACCGCCCAACTGGTTTTCGAGAATATTCACCTGTCCGCCGACGCCCTGCTGGGCGCACGCGGTCAAGCGTTCAAAGACGTGATGAAGGTGCTGGACGGCGGACGCATCGGCATCGGCTCGATGGGGCTGGGACTGGGCCGCGCCGCGCTTGAGTTTGCCACCAAGTACGGCATGGAACGCGAGCAGTTCGGCAAGCCGATTGCGCTCAATCAGGCGCTGAGCTTCCGCCTGGCCGACATGGACACCGAGCTGGAAGCGGCAAGACTCCTGATCCGCAAGGCCGCCGATCTCAAAGACGCCGGACGCGATTTCACGGTCGCGGCGTCGCGGGCCAAGTTGTTTGCCACCGAAAAGGGACTGGCCGCCTGTGACAGTGCCATTCAGATGCTGGGCGGCTACGGCTACATCAAGGAGTACCCCGTCGAGCGCTTCTGGCGCGACAACCGCCTGACCACCATCGGCGAGGGCACCAGCGAGGTGCAACGCATGATTATCAGCCGGGCAGTGACGGCCAAGTTCGCGGCGGAGATGGTCACAGCTTAAGCGGGTTGGGTGTGAGGCAAGGGTTTTTTGTCTTGGCAGACGGCCCACCCACACCCCCCAACCCCCTAGCCCCTTGGAGGGGCCAGGGGGAGCTGTTGGAGGCGGCTTTGTCCGTTTTTCTCTGCCACGCCATTACAGGTTCTCAGCGGTTCAGTGTTCATCCAATTAGTCATACAAGCAAGTAAGGCCCGCTTTCCTTTCGGACGGCGGGCCTTACCTGTGGGTTGTGGTGGTGTTGCGGAGATGGAGGTGGGCGGTGAGGAGGGGAAGGGCAATCGCTTCACTTACTCACCCCCTCCCAACCTCCCCCCTCAAGCGGGAGGGGCTAAAGCGAAGTCAACCTTCGCCTTCCCACTTCACTGACTGGCCCAGTCTTAAACGCGGCGGCCAGAACGCTACCGAAGGCCCAGCCGTGGAGAACGCCGGAGGAAGGAGGCAATAGAAACGCCGCGAAGACACAGTGCCGAGCGCAGCGACTAGCTCCCTCGCCCCATCGGGGAGGGGCGGGGGGAGGGGGAGCCGACGCATTAGCCTAAAAGCTCAAGCCCAAAACGCCTTCCAACTCAAGCGTTATAGGTGCTGCTGGATGTACTTCCGCCCCGTCCCGTCCAGTTGGTATGGAAGAACTCGCCGCGCGGCTTGTCCACCCGCTCGTAGGTGTGCGCCCCGAAGTAATCCCGCTGGGCCTGCAAAATATTGGCGCTGAGGCGCTCACTGCGGTAGCCGTCGTAATAAGCCAGAGCGCTGGAAAAAGCCGGGGCCCACACCCCGCGCAGGGCGGCGGCCGCCACCACTTGCCGCCAGGCTCCCTGAGCACTTCCCACCGCGTCCGTGAAATAGCTGTCCAGCAGCAAGTTGGGCAGTTCGCCGTTCTGGTCGAAGGCGGCTTTGATCTTGTCCAAAAAGGCGGCGCGGATGATGCAGCCGCCGCGCCACATCTGAGCGACGCTGCCGAAGTTCAGTTTCCAGCCGTACTCGGCGGCCGCCAACTCCATCATTTGAAAGCCCTGTGCATACGAGCAGATTTTGGAGGCGTAGAGGGCTTGCCGGACTTGCTCCACGAAGATGTCTTTGTCGGGGGACTCCACCGCGTCGGGGCCGCGCAGCACTTTGCTGGCGGCCACCCGCTGGTCTTTAAGTGCACTCAGGATGCGGGCGAACACTGCCTCGGCAATGGTGTTGGCCGGTGCGCCCACGTCGAGCGCGGTGACCGAAGTCCATTTCCCGGTGCCTTTTTGTCCGGCGGTGTCCAGAATCACGTCCACCATCGGCTTGCCGGTTTCGTCATCTACTTTCCGCAAAATTTCGGCGGTAATTTCAATCAAGTAACTGTCGAGTTCGCCTTTATTCCACTCGTCAAAAATTTGGCCGATCTCAGGGGCTGATAAGCCCAGTGCGCTGCTGAGCAGGCTGTACGCCTCAGAAATCATCTGCATGTCGGCGTACTCGATGCCGTTGTGCACCATCTTGACAAAGTGCCCCGCGCCGCCTTCGCCCACCCAGTCGCAGCAGGGCTGGCCGCCGACCTGCGCGGCAATTTTTTGGAAGATCGGCCCCACCTCCGGCCAAGCCTTGGCGTTACCGCCCGGCATGATGCTGGGGCCGGTCAGCGCCCCTTCCTCACCGCCGGAAACGCCCGCGCCGACAAACAAAATGTTTTTTTCGGCCAGCGCTTTCTCGCGCCGCACCGTGTCGGGAAAGTGGGTGTTGCCGCCATCGATGATGATGTCGCCTTCGTCCAGCAGGGGCGCGATCATGTCAATAAAAGCGTCCACGGCGGGGCCAGCTTTGACCATCAGCATCACTTTGCGCGGCTTTTTGAGCAAGCTGATGAAGGTCGGGAGGTCGTCCGCGCCCAAAATGCTCAGGCCTTTGGCGCGGCCCACCACGAAGTCGTCCACCTTGCTGGTGGTGCGGTTAAAAGCCGCCACCATAAAACCTTTGGAAGCCATGTTGAGAATCAGATTCTCGCCCATAACTGCCAGCCCAATCACGCCGATGTCGGCGCTGGCCTCCGCGACGGGCGCGTAAATGAGTTGGTTGCCGCTCACCGCCTCGGAATGAACGGCGTGGGCGTTGGCTACAGGCGTAGGATTCTTGTCATCCGGTTTGGTCATGGGTGCAGCTCCTTTGGGGGTGGAAGGAAGGTGAACGGCGGGTAAGATTTGCTGTTTTTAATATAGGCTCAGCGCAGATGAGGCGCTCAAGCGGGAAGCCGGTTACCACAAAGGAGGCGCAGCCCAGCGGCCCGCCTCCTTTGCTCAAGCGTGAGAGTGAAGTCGTTTAGCCTTCCATCGAGGCCAGTCCGCCGCGCTGTTCTCCGCCCGGTCCCTCGCCTTTGCGGGGCAGCCTCAGGTTGGGCATCGGCAGGGTGGTCAGGAACGCCAGCAGCGCCACGAAAATCGCGATCAGGTAGATGCGGCTGACGGTGTTGGCAAAGCCCACCTTGAAAGCCCGGCTGGACAGGTTGTAGGTCGTCTTGGCGTCGGCCAGGGTGCTGGCCTGAACGGTGTCGAGCTGCGCCTTGATTCGCGCCAGCACTTGCGCTTTGCCCTGCGGAGTCTGAAGAGCCGCCGGGGGAATCTGGCCCAAGCCGTTTCTGAGACCCTCGGGCAGCAGTTGATTCTGGGTGACAGCGCTCAGGTTGCCGCTCTCCACGGCGGTCTGCACGCTGCCGAAGGTCTTGGCAAAGCCGTCGTTGATCTTGGCGTTGATAGAGTCCAGCGTCGGGGCGCTGCCGCCTCCCTGAGAAGCGCTGGCTTTAGAGGCGCTCGCGGCGGCTGTTTCGAGCTGCGCGGCAATAGCCGGCTTCTGGTTCGTCGCGGCGACGCGGAGCTGAGCCGGGAGCTGGGTCGCCAGGGTGCTGGTCAGCACTGCGCCGAAAACGGCGGTGCCGATGGTGCTGCCCATCTGCTGAAAGAACTGGCCGCTGGAGGTTGCCACGCCGATTTCCCAGCGCTGCACCGAACTCTGAATCGCCAAGTTGTAAAGCGGCAAAGCCGGCCCGATCCCCAGTCCCAGCACCACCATGAACACGATAACGGTCCAGTAAGGTGTATCGGCGGTGAGGGTGGAGAGCAGGTAAAAGCCGCCGACCATCAGGGCCAGGCCCCCCAGGATCAGCGGCTTGTAGATGCCGAGCCGGGAAGCGATCTGGCCGCTGACGATGGAGCCGAAGATCAGGCCCATGGTCAGCGGAATGGTGGCGGTACCCGCCTTGGTCGCGCTCACGCCCTGCACGTTGACGAGGTAGAGGCTCAAAAACAAGATCGCGCCGAGGAAAGCCGCGCCCAGAAAGAAGCGGGCGGTGACGCCCCAAGCAAACGTCGGGTTCTTGAACAGCGAGAGTGGCAGAATCGGGCTTTCGTGGCGCGACTCGACGAACAAAAACAAGATCAGTGAAACGACCGAAGCAGCGAACAGCGCCAGCACGGTGGAATTGGTCCAGCCGTAGTTGGCTTCCGCGCCGAAGGTCAGCGCCAGCAGCAGCGGCACCGAGAAGGTCAGCACCAAGAGTGCGCCCACATAATCGATCTTGGGTTTAAGGCCGCTGGCCAGAATCGGCATTTTGCTGGTAATAAAGGCAATGGCAATCAGGCCGACGGGCAAATTGACGTAAAAGACCCAGCGCCAGGAGATGTTGTCGGTCAGGAAGCCGCCGAGGAGGGGGCCAATCACGCTGGAGATGCCGAAGACGGCTCCGAACAGGCCCTGATACTTGGCACGCTCGGCGGGCGCGAAAATGTCGGCGATAATGGAAAAGGCCACCGAGGTCAGCGCCGCCGCCCCGAAGCCTTGCAGCCCCCGGAAGACGATCAGCTGCATCATGCCGCTGCCAAATAAATTGCCGAACCAGGGCTCACCAGCCATGCCGCACAGCGCCGAGCCGATCAAAAAGACCACGATGCCGAACAGCAGAATTGGCTTGCGTCCGTAGATGTCCGAGAGTTTGCCGTAGATCGGCACCATCGCGGTGCTGGCCAGCAGGTAGGCCGTCGTGACCCACGCGTAGAGGTTGAGGCCGTTGAGATCGGCGATGATGCGCGGCAGTGAGGTCGAGACGATGGTCTGGTCGAGCGCTGCCAAGAACAGTCCCAGCAAAGTGCCGATCAAAATCAGGACTTTGGTGCTCTGCGGCAGCACTTCGGCGTAATTGATGCGGTCTTCTAAGCGGGTCGTTTGGGTGGGTGGAGCGGGCTGGGTCATCGGTTCTCCTGAAGGGCGGGGCGCGAGAGGGCTTGGAGGGTTTGGGCTTCTTGAATGAGGGCGGTGATGGCCTGCTCGGCGCGAATTAAGATGACCGGATCGACTTGTCCGAAAACTTCGCTGTAAGTGCCCATTAAGCTGCGTTCTTTCATGCTCAGAAATTGCTGGCCTTTGCTGCTCAGCGCCAGTAACTTTTCACGCCGGTTGTCGGGGTTCTCGCTGCGTTCCATCAAGCCGCGCCGCACCAATTCCTGAATCAGTTGGCTGGTGGCGGGCAAGCTCACATGAAGGTGTTCGGCCAGTGCGGTGACGCTCAGCGGCATAAACGCCCGAACTTTGTAAAGGGCCGTCATCTGGGTGAGGCTGACATCTTCTTCTTGAAGCTCGCCTTGCAAATGCCCCATCAAGCGGTCGGCGACGAGGCGGTGGAGCCTCTGCATGCAGCGCAGCAGCCGCTCGGTGGGGTCGTCCGAGTCGGCGTCAGCGGCGCAGCGCGGCGGGTCGAGATTGGTGGTCATGGTGTAGCCGTCACACTAAAAACATTCACGCTTAAGATCATGAAACTATTAGGCAGGAAAAAAAGTCATCTATCCTACATGATGCGACTAGCCGAAAGGTATAAGCCTATAAGCATTTTGGCTTATGTGTTCCAACGCTATCTGAACCAAAGCCGGCCCTTAAATTGAGTGGGCTAAGCCGTCAGCGGTTTGCGGCGGCGCTGATTTATTCAAGGCTTACCGGGTCAATGCTCACCCAGCGGGCCGCTAGAATGCCGCTATGGGCCTTCTTTCGCTGCTGACCACCAATCCTACTGCTTTTGTCATTATCGCTTTGGCGCTGACGTTATCGCTCACGGCTCACGAATTTGCCCACGCCTACACGGCTGACCGCTTGGGCGACCCGACACCCCGGCGGATGGGCCGCGTCACGCTCAATCCGCTGGCGCACCTCGATCCGTTCGGCGTCATTTTGCTGCTGGTGGCAGGCTTCGGTTTTGCCCGTCCAGTGCCGGTCAACTTCAACAATCTGGGACGCTGGGGCATGGTGGCGGTGGCAGCGGCGGGGCCGATCAGCAACATCTTGATCGCCCTGTTGTGCGTGCTGCTGCTCAAGGTCTTGCCTGGAAGCAATCTGGGCGACACCATTTTGGGCATCGTGGCCAGCGTCAATGTCGTGCTGGCGGTGTTCAACCTGATTCCTATTCCGCTGCTCGACGGCTCGCGCATTTTGGCAGGCATTTTCCCCAATACGCTGGGCCGCAGCTTGATGGAGTTCGAGAGGCTGCCCTACGCTTTCCTGATCGTGATGGGCTTTATTTTGCTGGCGCGTGGGCCGCTGAGCAACATCATCGGCACGGTGCAGGGCTGGCTGTTTGGGCTGGCAGGGGTCTAGCGTTTCAAGTTGAAGGAAAGAGACCCGTTATGCGGTCTGCCCTCTTCTCATTGTCTAGCGCAGCGTAAACATCATCGCCACGTGTGCTCCGGTGCCGCCCAGCACGAACAGGTGCCAGATTTCATGAAAGCCGAAGACGCCGGGGCGCGGGTTCCAGCGTTTGGTGCCGTAGATGACCGCGCCGACGCTGTAGAGCACCCCGCCAGCCGCCAGCCAAAACAGGGCCGCGCCGCTGAGGCTGCGGGCGAGCTGCGGCAAAAAAGCTAAGGCTGTCCAACCCATGACAATGTAAAGCAGGGTGCTGATCCACCTCGGCAGGCGCATGGTCAGCAGTTTGAGCAAAATGCCTGCCAGCGCTATGCCCCAGATGATCCACAGCACCAAGCTCTGCCAAATGCCGCTCAGGCCAAAGTAAGCCACCGGGGTATAACTTCCGGCGATCAGCAAAAAAATGGCGCTGTGGTCGAGTTTTCTGAGGCGCAGCAGGGCGCGTTCACCGACCCGGAACGAATGGTAAGACGCCGAGGCCGTATACAAAAACACCATGCTCAGGCCGTACACCACGAACGGCCAGAGGCTGAGCTGATGCGCGGCGGCGTACCCCAGCATTCCCGCCAGCGCCACGAGGGCCAAGGCCGCGCCTGCCCAGTGCGTCAAGCTGTTCCACGGTTCGCGCAGCGAGGAATAGAAGGCGGCAAAAGCTGTTTTCATACCGTGAGTCTACTCTTTTTCGATGCTAATTGACAAATTGTCAGTAGTGAATTCAGTGGGCCCGAATCAAGTGACAAAGTTCTCAAATACCGTCCCTGAGCGGCTCGGGCGCTTTGCGTCCTCATCCGAAGAGCGGATTAAGCTTTTATGATGACATAGCGATGAAACTCACTCTTCTGTCAACCACCCTTCTGGCCGTGTGCTTGGCGGGAGATTTTGCTTCGGCGCTCAGTTCTTCAGCGGCCAGTTATACCGTTCAGCCGGGCGACACCCTCTATCAACTTTCCCGCCGTGCAGGCATCGACGCAGCGACTTTGCTCAAACTCAACGGTCTGAGCAGCTCCACGCTCAAAGTCGGTCAGCAGTTGCGGCTCCCTACTGGCGGCGCGGCGCAGAAAAAAGCGCAGCCGCTCCAAGGAGCCATCAAGCCCAGCGCTATTCCGGCCCGGCCTGCTCTGCCGCCGGGTCTGCCCAAAGTGCAGGTCTCCGGCCCTGTCGGCGGCCCCCTCATCTGGAAAAATGAACCGGCGGCCACCGTTGCCAGTTTCGTCGGCTGGTCGCCGGTCATCAACGTCGCTTCGTTCGGGGACGCCTTGCCGCTCAGAACTTACCTGAGAGGGCTGGCCTTTGACTTCCAGACCTACAACAACTGCGGCCCCAGCGCTCTCTCGGCAGTGCTGGGCTTTTATAAAGTGCGGCTGAGCCAAGCCGTCGTTCAGCAGACCACTCGGCAGGGCGGCGAATATATGCAGGTCAGCGCGATTGCCCCGGAACTCGCCAAGTTTGGCCTGAGAACCCGCACCATTCGCGGCGGCAGCCTCCGGCAAGTCAAAAAACTGCTGGCGCTGGGCATTCCGGTGATCGTGTTGCAGTGGTATGACCGCCCCGGCCATATCAACCACTTCCGGGTGGTGCGCGGCTACGACGATCAGGCTGGAGTGATGTGGGTCAGTGACAGCATGGTGGGGCCGGTGTCGTATCTCAGCTACCGCGACTTCGACGCCCTCTGGAACACCCAGGGCCGCCAGATGTTTCCGGTGTATCCGGCGGGCTACGAAGCGCAGGTCAAGACCTTTTTGTGAGTCTGAAAGAGGGCGGGGCCGAGTATCAATCACGCTCGGCCCCGCCCTCTTTCATATGTAATTACTGGCTGTAATTCGGGGCTTCTTGCGTAATCGTCACGCCGTGCGGGTGGCTCTCGATCAAGCTGGCAGAGCTGATTCGCACGAACTGAGCGTCCCGGCGCAGGCTCTCCAAGTCGGGTGCGCCGCAGTAGCCCATGCTGCTTCTGAGGCCGCCAACAAATTGGTACACCACTTCGCCCGCCGTGCCCCGGTAGGCCACAATTCCCTCGATGCCCTCGGGAACGAACTTCTTGCTACCCTTCTCTTGACTGTTTTTATCCTGAAAATAGCGGTCCGCGCTGCCCTGATCCATTGCGCCCAAGCTGCCCATGCCCCGGTAGCTTTTGTAGCGCCTGCCGTCGCGCAAGACCACTTCGCCCGGCGCTTCGTCGGTGCCGGCGAGCATACTGCCCATCATCACGGCGCTCGCTCCGGCGGCAATGGCTTTGGCCGCGTCGCCAGTTTGCTTGATGCCGCCGTCGGCGATTACCGGGATGCCTGCTTCGCGGGCGGCCTCGGCGGCCTCAAAAATAGCGGTGATCTGCGGCACGCCCACGCCGGTGACGATGCGGGTGGTACAGATTGACCCCGGCCCAATCCCGGCCTTGACTGCGTCCGCTCCGGCGTCGATCAAGGCCTTGGTGCCTTCCTTGGTGGCAATATTGCCCGCGATCACGTCCACGTCAAAGCGGGTTTTGATTTGCTCTAAGGCGCTGAGAATGCCTTGCGAGTGGCCGTGGGCGCTGTCGAGCACCAGCACGTCGGCTCCGGCCCCCACCAGCGCGGCGGCCCGGTCCATCAAGTCGGCACTGACCCCGATGGCGGCGGCGACCCGCAGGCGGCCCAAGTCGTCTTTGGCTGCAACAGGGTACTTGACGGTTTTCTCGATGTCCTTGATGGTGATCAGGCCGCGCAGATACTCGCCCTCAGTGACCAGCAATTTCTCGATGCGGTTGCGTTTGAACAGTTCGCGGGCTTCTTCGAGGTCGGTGCCCACCGCCACCGTCACCAGGTTTTCACGGGTCATCACGTTGCCGATTGGCTGGTCGAGGTTGTCTATAAAGCGCATGTCGCGGTTGGTGATGATGCCCAGCAGCTTGCCCTCGGTGTCGGTGATCGGCACGCCGCTGATCTTGTATTCGGCCATCATCCGGTCGGCCTCGCGCACGCTGGCGGTGGGCGGCAGGGTGATCGGGTCGACGATCATGCCGCTTTCGCTGCGTTTGACTTTGCGGACCATCTCGGCCTGCGCGTCAATCGGCATGTTTTTGTGAATCACGCCGATCCCGCCCTCGCGGGCCATTGCTATGGCCATCGCCGTTTCGGTGACGGTATCCATCGCTGCCGACAAAAAGGGAATGTTGAGGCGGATACGGCGGGTGAGCTGGGTCTGCACACTCACGTCGCGCGGCAACACCAGCGAGTGCCGGGGCAGCAGCAGCACGTCGTCGAAGGTGATGCCTTCTCGGCCAAATTTATAAGCGAAGCGGTCTTCCATCAAAAAAGCTTACACCTATCGTTTGTCTTTGAGAGTGACTCTCGGCCTGGGCAAAAGAGAACGTCTTTGCTTCCCGCCCCCTTGCGCCCTTGTTAGGGCCGTGCTAGGCTCTTTTTCGCCTTGAGCAACACTGGGCAGCCGTGGGGCCATAGCTCAGCTGGGAGAGCGCGTCGTTCGCAATGACGAGGTCAGCAGTTCGATCCTGCTTGGCTCCACCACAAAGAGCGTACGCCGACGACCTCGAAGTCGATCGGCGTTTTTGATTTTTCGCTTCGATTATATAATACAAATGATGTAAACTAGGCCGAATATTGCTATTATTAGACCTATGAGTATAGCGAGATTTTTTAAAGCATTTACAATTGCACCATAAAACACCTCTCTCAAAGGTGTTTCGTTCTTTAAAACAAGATGTTTATCCGTCGGTGTCGATCGTCTATAACTTAAAGAATTTTCATACACACTTTCGCCCTGTGAATCTCCCTTGGTATGCACAGTGTGTGACGCAAAACCGTAGTCGAATATATTTCCTTTTACAACGGTCCGGCTGTACAAATCAGCGGAGCTTCCAGAAAAATGGAAAGGCATATAGGATTTAAGTCCAAGTCTTTTTCGATTTTCCATATACTCTGAGCCAGTCTTAGTGCTTTTGCTCAAATTGCAGGAGGTACACGAAATAACGACGTTTGAAATGTGATTTCTCCCACCCTTACTTAAAGGAATATAATGCTCAACAATAGCTTTGTGGTCTGCCCTGTGGTTTCTTGTGTACCAGCTTAGCTTTCTCCCGCAATAATAGCACTTGCCGTTTTGCTGCACTAATCTTGATTTGGCTTCAATAATCTTAAATTCACCAGCAATTCCTAGGGATAGACTTCTAGTGTTTGTGGTTTTTTCCCGGCTGACATCCCTACTTACTCGTTTGGAATAATATCTATTATATGATTGTTTTCTATAAGGCATTTCTCTCTCCTGAAAATCGGGAACTAGTTTACGAGGAGAATTCTCTTTTCGCATAGCTATTTGGACTTGTATGAATACTATACTCGTATTACCGCGTTTTAGTGACTTTACTCAGCAGCGGCGGCGCGTCGGGGTTCAGGCCTTTGTGCAGCGCCAGATGTCCGGCGAAAAGGTAAAAGGCCAGCGCACTCGCCACCGGATCGGTTAGGGCGTGGCCGGTTTGCGGCGTGCTGAGATCGCTGCCCGCAGACGGCCCGATGGTTCGCAAGTCGGCCCCGCTGGCGACCAGGGCGGCGTAGGCTTCCAAAGTGGCGCTCCGGGCCGCGTCGGCGGAGGAAAAGCCGAGCAGCGGCAGCCCCTCTGCCAAGAGTCTCTTGGGGCCGTGGCTGAATTCGGCGGCGCTGTAGGCTTCGGCGTGAATGCCGCAGGTTTCCTTGAGCTTGAGCGCCGCTTCCTGCGCCACCCCGAAATGCAGGCCGCGTGCCAACACCAACAAATTGTCGGCAAAGCGGTAGCGCTCGGCGAGGTCGCTGGCTTCTTGTTCGAGGTTCAGGGTCCGGGTGAGCACTTCGGGCAAGCGATCCAGCGCATTCTTGAGGCTCTGATCGGGGTGCAATTCGGCGATGACTGGCAAAAAAGCGGTCAGGCTGGCGAGGTAACTTTTGGTGGCGGCCACTGCCTTTTCTTCGCCGCAGCACAGCGGCAACACGAACTCCGCTTCGTGGGCCAGTTCGCTGCTCTCTGCATTGACCAGCGCCACCGTCATCGCGCCGCCTGCGCGGGCCATTTTGACATTCTCCACCACGTCTGGGCTGGCCCCCGACTGCGAGACGGCAATCAGGAGCGCCCCGCGCAAGTCCAGCTTGGTGCCGTATAAAGTGTGAACGCTCGGCCCCAGCGAGGCCACCGGCAAGGAGAGTTGCGTTTCCAGCGCGTATTTCAGCACGGTGCAGGCGTGGTCGGAACTGCCCCGCGCCACTGTCACGGCGTAGGGCGGGAGGCGCTCACGCAGGGCGGCGGCGAGGTGCTGAGCCGCCTGAGCGTTTTGGCGTTGCTGGCGCTCAATGACTTGCGGCGCTTGGCGGGCTTCTTGCAGCATCAGGGGGTCGGGGGCAGTTTGAAGTGACATGACGGCTCCTTTGAGGCGCTTGGCGTGCAGGTTGTGACGTGTGCGGAAGGAGGGGATTTAGCTTGCGGGGGCCAACTCTATCTGCTCACCGCCTACATACACTTCTTGTACTTCAAACCGCTCATTCATGACCACCAGATCGGCCCGCAGACCCACTTCCAAGCGGCCACGGTCGGTCAGGCCGAGCGAATCGGCGGGGGCGGCGCTGAGCATTCGGCTGACCTGCGGCAAGCTCAGGCCCGTTGCCAGCGCGTTTTTGAGGGCCACATCCAAGGTCAAGACGCTGCCCGCGATGCTGCGCCCGTCTTTGAGCACCGCTTTACCGCTTTTGACGATGACTGTTTGCCCGCCGAGTTCGCTTTCTCCGTCACCGAGTCCGGCGGCCCGCATGGCGTCGGTAATCAGCATGACCCGCTCGGCGGCGGCGGCGTGGGCCAGCAAAAAACTGGTGGGATGCACGTGAACCCCGTCCAGAATGATTTCCAGCCAAGTCTGCGAATCGGCAAGTAAAGCTCCGGCTGGCCCCGGCACGCGCCCTTCGATGCCGCCCATCGCGTTGAATAAATGGGTGGCGGCGGTTCGTCCACCTGCTGCCTGCACCGCGCTCAGAAAAGCCGTGACCGTTTCGGCGTCGGCGGTGGTGTGACCCACACCCACCCGCACGCCCGCCGCCGCGAAAGTCAGCGCCGCCTCTGTCGCGCCCGGCAACTCCGGCGCAAGGGTCACGGCGCGGATGACGCCAGACGAGAGCACCTGCGCCACCAGATCGGGGGTGGGCAGCAAGGTTTGCGGCGGCTGCGCTCCCAGCTTATTTGGGCTGATGAAGGGGCCTTCGAGGTGTGCGCCCAGAATATCCGCGCCGCCGGGGACGCCGCGTTCCACCGTTTGGCGCACTGCTTCCAGTGCGGCCAGCACTCTGGGAAGTGGGTTGGTCATGGTGGTGGCCAGCAGCGAAGTGGTGCCGTGCTGAGCGTGAAAGCGGGCCAGCGTGCTGATCCCTTCCGCGCCGTCCATGGTGTCGCCGCCACCGCCGCCGTGAACGTGGGTGTCGATAAATCCCGCCAGAATGTAGCGCGGCTGGGCCTGTTGAGTGTCTTTCAATTCGAGTGTTTCAATCTGCCGGCCAAAAGTGACGCGCCCTGCCTGGACGCCGCTGGGCTGCACCAACAAGCCGCTGAGCTGGGTCATGCGTTGGGAGCCGGACGGTGAGGGAAGGGGAGAGTTGGGCTATTCATGGGTGGCCTCCGGCAGGTAAAGCGAAGAGAAAGCAGAAAGACAGTGAGCGAACCTTAGCCTACGACTTGAAAATTATTTTTGTCAAATCGGCAGAAGTGAAGAGAAATTTTAGATCCTGCAAGAGCTGGAGGGCTGGCGCTTTGAAGTTCCTCCTATCTGCTGACCTTAACCTGCTCGCTGATGCTGACCCGCTTTCGTCAACCCCAGTCCCAGGCGCTGCTGCCCGCTCCGGCGTTTCAGGGTCGGCCCGCCTGCCCCGCGCCAAACGCCGAAGTGCGCTGGCAGTGGCATCAGCAGTTTGGGTACAACCCCTCCTCGCTGGGAGCGCTGAGCGCCGAAATTTTTGAGCAGTTAGGAATTGCGGGCGGCTTGCCGTATCACGCCGCGGGGCGGGTCTGGATCGGCACAGGTGATCCGCTGTGTGAGCCCGAAGAGCAAACGGAGCTGCTCAGGGCCTTCGTGGCGCAGGCGCGGCGAGCGGGTAAGGTGGCGATTTTGCTGCCGGTCACGGCGCGGCTGGCGGCGGTGGCTGCGCCGCTGGGGTTCACGGCGGTCTGCCTTGGGGCCACGCCTTACCTCGAGTTGCAAAGCTGGTCGCCGGCGGGCAACAGCGGCAAAATGCTGCGCGGCAACCTCAACGCGGCGCGGCGGCTGGGTGTTAAGTTGGAGAGCGCTCCCTTAGACGGCACTGAACTGACGCCCGCTTTCCGCGCCGAGTGCGCCGCCCTGATGGGGGCCTGGCAAACCAGCCGGCGTGCCGGAACACCGCTGAGCTGGGTGTTTGAACTCGATCCATTCGGGTGGTCGGCGGGCAAGCGCTACTTTCTGGCGCGGGACGCCGGCGGGCAAGCGGTGGTTTTCTTAGCGGCCAGTCCGCTGCCGGCGCGGGGCGGCTGGTATCTGGAAGACCTCATTCGCCACCCCAACGCGCCCAGCGGCGCGGCAGCGGCCTTGACGGCTTACGCTTTGGCCCAACTCCGGGAAAGCGGCGCGTCCCTCGCTACGCTGGGAGCCGTGCCGCTGTGCTTGCCGCGCCGCCCGGAACCGCAGGCCGCTTCCTCTGCCGTTTTGGAAACGCTGCTCTATGCTGCCCGCCCGCTGCTCTCGCGCTGGTATAACTTCGACGGCCTGCGCCAATTCAAAAACCAGTTTCGGCCTAGCTTCTGGGAAAATGAATATCTGCTGCTGCCCAGCAAGTCGGCCCTGCCCAGCGCGGCGCTCGGCTTGCTGCGGGCCACCTTGCCGGGCGGCCTGAGAACTTTGGGATAAGTGGCTCCGGCCCCGCGTCTATACATGGCTGCTCTAGAGTTTGCCCACCGCCACATTCGTCAAATCAAATTCCGATTTTGGGTACTGCGGGTTCATGTCTTCCAGCGTTTCAAGCAGCAGTTGCGAGATGACCCGGTTGCGGTACCACTTTTGGTCGGCGGGAATGACGTACCACGGCGCGGCGTCCGTACTGGTGGCGCTCAGGGCGTCCTCGTAGGCGGCGGTGTAATCGTCCCACAGCGCCCGCTCCTTGAGGTCGCCGGGGTTAAATTTCCAGTTCTTGCGGGGATCGTCTAAGCGGGCCTGTAGCCGCTGACGCTGCTCTTCGGGGCTGATGTGGAGGTACAGCTTGAGAATGCGGGTGCCCCTGCTGCCCAGTAGCGCTTCAAAATGCCGGATATGTTCGAAGCGCTGCTGGGCGGTTTTGTCGTCGATGAGCTTATGAACCCGCGTCACCAACACGTCTTCGTAGTGCGAGCGGTTGAACACGGCGATCATGCCAGCGGAGGGCGTGTGCGGGTGAATACGCCACAAAAAGTCGTGCTTGAGGTCTTCTTCGTTGGGCACCTTGAAACTGGTGACGATGATGCCCTGCGGATTGACCGGCTCGAAGACGTGCTTGACGGTGCCGTCTTTGCCGCCTGCGTCCCGTGCTTGCAGCACCACCAAGAGGCTTTGCTGGCTCTCGGCATACAAGCGGTCTTGCAGGCCGGTGAGCTGTGCGCCGATGTCGGCTGTTTCCTGCTCGATTTTGCCCCGGTCCAGTTTCTTGGTTTCGTCAGTCGGCAGGTCGCTGAGCTTGAGTTTTTTGCCGTCTACCCGGTAGCGTGAAATATCCATGCCAGATGCTAGGCCAAGAACGCGGTGCATGGCACCAAGCCGCAAGAAAAAGCGAAGGCGCTCCCCTGCCTTTTGACTGACGCTACTCCCTGACCGACCAACCGAGTTGGCGCATGGCGTCGAGTTCTTCCAGCTCACGCAGGGTGCTCAGCGTGTCGCCGCCGCGCCCGTGAATGCCGCAGCCGCCGATGTTGGCACGCGGAATGCACATCACCTCTAGGCTCCGGCTGAGGCCGCCGCTGATGAGCTTGACATTTTTCAGCACGATCACTTCGCCGAGTTGCGGCAGGGCTTCCACCACCCGCAACGCTTCCTCGCCGCCCAGCAGTTCGCCTTCGATCAGCACCCCCTGAACGAGCAAGGTGACTTTGGCCGCCGTTTTGGTCATGGGAAAAGTTTAGCGGAAGATAATTTTATTCAGCCCCGCGCAGGCGGTGTCGGGCGCTTGCTTGGGGTTTTGCAGAAACTGAGTGACGATGCCGTAGCCGCACGCTGTGGTTAGGCCGGAACCGTGCGCCGCGCCGCTGATCACTACCGAATATGACCGCGTGAACTTGGCTGAAGCGGCGGGCAACCACTCGGGCGGCGTCACCGGGTCAAACTCGCCGGCCAGCAGCAAAATCGGCACGTTGGAAGTGACCGCTTCGTTTTCCAACGCGGCGGGTGCGGTCAGCTTCCACTTCTGGCAGACAGTGAAGATGTCCTGGCTGCTGACGCCGGCCACCAGGCCCAGCGCTTTGGCAAACTCCGGCGCAGCGTTGAGGCCTGTCCGCAACTTGGCGGGCGTGCTGTAAGCCACTTCCCCGCTGCATTCGTTACTGTAGAAAGCTCCCCACGCCAAGCTGTCGCTGAGCCCTTCAGAGAGTTTGACGGCAAAGGAAGCCTTGATGATCTCGGTGTCCCCGTCCCTGGCTGCCACGATCAAACTGGGAATTTCGCTAAGACCCTGCGGAAAATACATCGAACCCAGTATCAGACCTTGCAGAGCAAAGCTGTCCAACTCGCCGCCATCTTTCATCTTGATCATCAGCGGTTTAGCGTCAAGTTGCTTGAGAGTGGCGCGGTAAGTGGCTTCAAGGTTGGGATATTTGGCGTTGCAGTCCGCGTCCAGCGCACAGGCCTTCAGCACCCTTTTGAAGGCGGTTTGAACTGCCAGCGGAGTCTGGGCGGGCCGGTCAATCGTCGGCGCAATCACGCTGTCGAGGATCACTGCCCGCAGGTGCCCTGGAGCGCGGCGCAGCAGTTCTTGGGCCAGCCGCGTGCCATACGACGCGCCGTAAACATTGATCTGGTCGTAACCCAGCGCTCGGCGCACCCAGTCAATATCTAAAGCCGCTTGGGTGGTGTTGAAGTTCTCGAGGGCTACTCTGTCAGCGCGGAGTTTCTGGCCGCAAGTGATGGTCGCGCTCAAGTACAGCGCGGTAGCTTGGCTGGATTTGAGATCGTCGCGGCTGCTCAGGGCGTTGATCTGAGGGCAATTGAGGGCGGGCAAACTGCGGCCCACACCGCGCTGGTCGATGCCCACCAGATCGCGGTTTTTGAAGGCGGCACCGAGGGCAGGTACCGAATCGCTGCTCGAACCACCCGGGCCACCTTCCAGATAAAACAGTGGATCGGGAACAGCTTTGAGCGTTGTACCACTCACGTTGGCCCGGCTCACCGCCACGAACAGTTCGATCTGTTTTCCGCGCGGCTGAGCGTGGTCGAGTGGCATCTTGACATACCCGCAGCGGTCGGCAGGCAACGCCGCGCCGCAGGGCACTTCCCGGAAGGTGGGCTTGGCGGGAGGCGCACCCGCACCGCCTGCCAATGCTGAAGAGATCAGGGTCAGCGCCAAATTCGTCGTGATCAGGCGAACAATCATGCTCGGACTGTAGCAAGCGGGAAGTCGGGTAGGTGTCATGGATTCCGGAGTACTCATTTATATCCATTCCAAGGAGAGTTTGTTGACCATGCGTCTACGCTGAGTAGCCCCGCCCCAAGAAATCGCCGAGTCATTACCGCTCGGTGGGCAGTTGGCAGAGTAAGGGGCAGTTCCGGTAGCAGATAAAAAACATTTAACAAACTTTTGACATCCAGAGGTCTACACTCATAAACATGACGAATCTTGCGCTGCCCAGTCGGAGTCGTGTTATCCGCCGTCTGCTCCTGAGTGCTTTGCTGGCCTTGCCAGCGGCCTCGGCCCAGACGCTGATTCTCAACGGTAAGGTGTCGAGTGAAAAGACTGTGGTGGTGGGCGGCAAGATCTACGTGCCGCTGAGCGCCCTGCCCAGCCTCGGCGTTCAGGTCAGCAGCGGCAGCGGCGTCACCAGTTTGACGGGTGGCAAAGTGGTGGCCGCTGCGCCCAGCACCGGCACGCCAGCAGCCAACAACGGGTCTGGAGGCGTCAATCAGAAGGCCAGTGTGTCGGGCTGTATCAACGAATGGCTTTTCAATGGTGTGTGGCGAATGCGCGTCACTAAAGTTATGCCCATTAAGGACGAGGCCGGTTACAGCTATGGAAGCGGCTGGGGTATTGCGGTGGAGATAAGAAACGGCACCACTCAGACGATAAAGCTCTCTGATACGGGGATTATTTATAATGGATCTATGAATCTGGCGTTCGCTGACGGCGACAGCTGGGCCAAAGATACACGTGAGGGCTGGCAAGATAAAACTTACGCCAAGTTACCTCAGGGTGCAGGCTTTCTCTATACGTTCCGCATGTACCCGGAAGCCAAAATGGCAGACGCCGATGTGCTGGCCAAACCACCGCAAAAATTCTTGCTGGAAAACCTGAAAAAGATAGACCCGGATCTAAAGAATGTCGGCTTTACTGTGCCCGACCCGAGCTTCCGGGTGGATCTGACGTGCAAGAAGTGAGCATCTGAAATTGGATGGGCGGTAGAGGTTGCACCTGACCTGTTTCGATGACGCCGTGTATAAAGCGGTCTTTCCGGGAGCCAAATTGATCGGCGCAGCAGCTTCGTGATGAGTGTCAAACAGCAGTTGCCATAAAAAAGCGCCCCCAGCCATGTTCGGTTGGGGGCGCTTCTTGTTGTTTTGCTTACTTCCGCATATTGGGTTCGAGAATCTTCTTGCGAAGGCGGATGCTCTTGGGCGTAATTTCCACCAGTTCGTCGTCGCCGATGTATTCCAGGGCGTCTTCGAGCGTCAGCTTCTTGATGGGCGTCAGGCTGAGAGCGTCATCCGCGCCGCTGGAGCGCACGTTGGTCAGCTTCTTGTTCTTGGTGACGTTGACGTCCATGTCTTTCTCACGGGCGTTTTCACCGACGATCATACCTACGTAGACTTCGGTGGCGGGCACGATAAAGAAGTTGCCACGGTCTTGCAGTTTCCAGATCGAGTAGGCAAAGGCGTTGCCCGCTTCCATCGCCACCAGTGAACCGTTCTGGCGGGTCTTGAGTTCACCGGCCCACGGCGCGTAGCCGTCGAAGATGTGGCTCATGATGCCCTCGCCCTGGGTCATGCTCAGGAACTGGGTGCGGAAGCCGAACAGGGCGCGGCTGGGAATCTTGAACTCCACGCGGGTCCGGTTGCCCTGCGGCTCCATATTGACCAGTTGCCCTTTGCGGCTGGTGATCGCGCCGATGACGGTGCTGGAGTGATACTCAGGCACGTCCACGACCAGATGCTCAATCGGCTCGGACTTCTCACCGTCGACCATCCGGGTGATCACCTGCGGTGCACCGACCTGAAGCTCGTAGCCCTCGCGGCGCATGGTTTCGAGCAGAATCGAGAGGTGCAGCTCGCCGCGCCCGCTGACTACGAATTCGTCGGGGCGCAGTTCCTCGACCTTGAGCGACACGTTGGTCATGACTTCCTTTTTCAGGCGGTCATTCAGGTGGCGCGAGGTGACGTACTTGCCCTCGCGCCCGGCAAACGGGCCGTTGTTGGGCTGGAAGGTCATGCTGACGGTGGGTTCGTCCACGGTGATGATCGGCAGGGCCACGGGATCGGCCAGATCGGCCACCGTTTCACCGATCTGGGCGTCCTCCAGGCCGGAGAGCGCCACGATGTCGCCCGCGCCCACCACGTCAGCCTCGATGCGGTTGAGGCCGAAGTGGGTAAACGGCTGGATGATTTTGCACTTGGTCATGGTGCCGTCTTTGTGCATCAACTGCACGTACTCACCCTTCTTGACCTGTCCGCGCTGTACCCGGCCCAGCACGATGCGGCCCAGGTACTCGGAGTAATCGAGGTTGGTCACCAGCATCTGGAACGGCTCGTCGAGCTCGACGGGTGGTGGGGGAATGTACTCCAGCACCATCTCGAACAGTTCGTGCATGTCTTCTTGGGGGCTGTCGAGGTCTTTGTAGGCCTTGCCGTCACGGGCCACGGCGTACAAAATCGGGAAGTCGAGCTGATCGTCGCTCGCGCCGAGTTCAGCCATCAAGTCAAACGTCAGGTTGACGACTTCTTCGATGCGGGCGTCCTGGCGGTCGATCTTGTTGATGACCACCACGATCTTCAGGCCCAGCTCAATGGCCTTGCGCAGCACGAAGCGGGTCTGGGGCATCGGGCCTTCGGCAGCGTCGACCAGCACCAGTGCGCCGTCGACCATGCCGAGGACACGCTCGACCTCACCGCCGAAATCGGCGTGTCCGGGGGTGTCCACGATGTTGATCTTGACGCCTTTGTACTCGACGGCGGTGTTCTTGGCCAGAATAGTAATGCCGCGCTCTTTTTCAAGGTCGTTGGAGTCCATCGCCCGCTCGGCAATTTCTTCGCCGTGCTTGAGCTTGAGTGTTTGCTTGAGCAGGCCGTCCACGAGGGTGGTCTTGCCGTGATCGACGTGCGCGATAATCGCGATGTTGCGGTATTCCATGTTCCTTCTCCTTAACGGCGGCCCTCCTTCGCTCGCCGGTCTCGGAAAAGCCGGTGTAAGGAAGAAGGCCACAAAAACGCCCGCGCTCCGGCCACTTACTCGCCGGGGCGGGCACCCAACCGTGAATACTAACAGATTCTGGCGCGGCTGAGTCAGGGCAAAGTCACGGTTCGGGGGACACAGCGCCGGGAGCGGGTTGCTCAATTCTTGAGCTTCGCTTCATTTCTATGTGCTGGACGTGGCCAGAACGCAGCGGCGGTATACCCTAGACCTTATGACGCTTCCAACTCCGCAGAGTTTGTTCGGCTTGCAGTTTCCCTCTGACCCGCAGCTTTCGCCGGACGGCCAGATGGCCGCTTACGTGCTGAGCCGGGTGGAAGACGAAAATCAATCGGAACAAGCGAGCGGTGCCACAACCAAATTGGATGACCCCAAACCCCGTTACTTCAGCCAGATCGTGCTGGCGAGCGCCGAGAGCAGCCGTACCCTGACCACCGGCAAAGGGCGTGACACGGCCCCGCGTTGGTCGCCGGACGGTCAAGGTTTGGCCTTTTTGTCTGACCGTGATGGCAAAAATCAGCTCTATTTATTGCCGCTCGGCGGCGGCGAGGCGCGGGCGCTGACCACCAAGGCCCAGTTTCCGCAGGGCGTTTCGGCGGCCCAGTGGAGTCCAGATGGGCGCAAGCTGGCCTTTTTGGCCCCAGAAGGTGAAGCTGACAAGCGTGACGAGCGCGGCGAGGCCCGCGTGATTACCCGGCTCAAGTACCGCGCCAATGGATCCGACTTTTTGTCGGACGTTGCGGCGGCGCTGTGGCAGCTTGACGTGGAGAGCGGCCACATCACGCGCTGGCTCGCGCCTCAGCAGGCCATCAGCGAGTTCGCTTGGTGGCCCGATTCGCGGGGCGTGCTGTTTGTCAGCAGTGAGGACGAGGTGTCGGGCGCGATGTGGCAGCAAGAAGCCTACAACCTGCCGCTGGAGGGACAGCCGCGCCGCCTGACCGACTGGGCCTCGCTGATCTCGAACCTGTCGCCCCACCCGGACGGCCTGCGCTTCGTGGCCCAAGCTCGCCTGCGCACCGAGCGCAACGACAGCGACTCGCATGTGTATTTGTTTGAGCCGGCGGGGGAGAGCGGGTCAGAGCCTTACAGCGCCCAGCGCCTGGATCACCACGACTTTCCGGCAGGCAATATCGTGGCGGGCGATTTGCATGTGGGCTCTTTTCCCGACAAGCCGCGCTGGTTGAGCAGAGACCGGTTGCTGTTTTTGGCGACTCAGGGCGGTGCCTCCGGGCTGTTCGAGGTGTCGTTGGGCGACTCGGCTCCTCAGCCGCATACCTTTGATCCTGAGCGGGTGGTGGTCGGTTTTACGGCCAACGCGGGCGGCGCAGTCTGGATTTCGGAAAGTGCCACCGAAGTGACTCAGGTGATGCTCAACGGTGTGCAGGTCAGCCACTGCCCCGCGCCGGACTTTGCACTCAGCACGCCCAAGCGCATTGCCTTCACAAACGAATTGGGCGAGGGCGAAGGCTGGGTGCTGATGCCTGCTGGAACGCAGAGCGCCCCGGCACTGCTCAACATTCACGGCGGGCCGCACACCGCTTACGGTCACGGCTTCATGCACGAGTTTCAATTGATGGCCGCCCGTGGATACGCCGTGTGCTACAGCAATCCGCGCGGCTCGGTGGGCTACGGTCAGGCGTGGACCTCCGACATTTTCGGGCGCTGGGGCGGCATAGACGCCGAGGACGTGCTGAACTTCTTCGACCGCTGCCTCGCCGAGTTGCCGCTCGACAGCAGCCGCACCGCCGTGATGGGCGGCAGCTACGGCGGCTTCATGACCAACTGGCTGACCTCGCACACCCCGCGTTTTCAGGCCGCCGTCACCGACCGCTGCATTTGCAATTTGATTTCGTTCGGCGGCACCTCCGACATCGGCATGCGCTTCTGGGACGACGAGCTGGGCGGTAATTTTCACCGCAGCGCCGATACCGACAAGTTGTGGGCCATGAGCCCGCTGAAATACGTGGAGGAGGTCAAAACCCCCACCCTGATCATTCACAGCGTCCTCGATCACCGCTGTCCCATCGAGCAGGCCGAGCAGTGGTTCACGGCCTTGCGGCTTCAGGGCGTCGAAACCCGCTTCGTGCGCTTTCCTGAAGAAAACCACGAACTGAGCCGCTCCGGCCGCCCAGACCGAAGGGCCGTGCGTTTGGAAGAGTATTTGGCTTGGCTGGATCGGCATCTGGGCATGTAAAGCGGGCTGCCTTTTGCACTCGCCGCTCAGCGCAAAAACAGCTCCCCGACTTTGCGAATAAAGTGGTCGCGGCGCTGCAACTCTTCGGGGCTGTAGCGCTCGGCCAGCAAGCGGTCTTTGAAGCCGCTCACCGTTTCGCCGTCCGGCACGGTCCAGCTTTCCAGCGGGATGCAGGCCAGCGTCATGTCCTCGCCCCACTGCCAAGCGGCATTGACCGGCAAGCCCACTTCAGCGGCCCGCATCGGCCAGGTGGCGTCCACCTTCATCTGGCCCTGCGGAGTATCCACCACCAAATAATTGTGAATGTCCACCACACTCTGCCCGCCCGACAGCGCCCGCAGTGCGGGATCGGCGTCGTCCGGCAGCTTGATTTCCTGGGTGCAGGCGACGATGGCGCTCTCCAAGCCGTGTTCGGCCAGCAGCGCCGCCAGCAACTCGTGCTTGGTGCTACAGGTGCCGCGCCACTCCCCGATGATGCCCGCAGGCTCATGGGTGCTGGCGCGGGCGTAAGGCATGTCGCGCACCAAAGCGAAGGCGACTTCGGGCGTCAGGCTGGGCGCGTCTGTGGGCAAGATTCCGCGCTGCACGGCGGCTTCCCGGAGTTGTTCATTCAGTTGCTGAGAAAGGGAAGGGGCGTGAGAGTTAAGCATGGCCGCATCTTGCCACGCTGCTGCTCAGGCCAAATGAGGTGAGCGCCATCAAGCGCTGCGGCTCGCCTCCTCCCCTAGAATGCCCGCATGATGTTTTTATCGTTCCTGCTGCTGGCACTGGCTTTTTTGATCGGCAGCTTGCCGCTGGGCCACTGGCTGCTGGGCCGCAGGGGCCATGACAGCCGCTTATACAGCGCTTACAACTTGGGCGTGGAAAATGTGGTGCGGCGCGTCGGCCTCGGCCCAGCCATCGGCAGTGCGGCGCTAGACGCCCTCAAGGGCTTTGTGGCGGTGCTGGCCGCTTCGGCTTTGGGGCAGCCGGAACTGTGTGTGCTGGCGGGTCTGGCCGCTTATTTGGGCCACCTCAACCCGCTGAAGGTGCTCTACGGCCCGACGCCGCCGCGTGGACGGGGCAACTTGGTGCTGCTGGGCGTGTTTGCTGCGCTCAGCGTAGCGGGCCACCTCAGCTTGTGGCTGACCGTCACGCCGTTGGTTGTTTACGCCGCCGTGCTGGGCCTCAGCGGTTACGTCAGCTTGGCGACGATTTTGGGCTTGGTGGTGTTCGCTGCTTTGGTGGCCTTCTCACCGCTGGACGTTCCGGCCAAGCTCGGCGCGGCGGCCTTGCTGCTCGCCTCGGCGTGGCGCTTCAAGGAAAATCTAGGCCGCGTTCTCGACGGCACCGAGCCGCACCTCGGCGACGACGTGCCGATGGCGGGCAAACGCGACGACGAGGTGGTGGCCGCTTTCATGATTCACCCGCTGACCCTCGAGGATTTCTGGCAAACCCGCCGCTTTGCTTGGATGCGCCCGCTGATGGAGCGCGGCGTGCTGAGCGAAGCCAGTGTGCGGAGCGTGGCCAGCAGCCTGCGCCCCATGAAAGTGGGCGAATTGCACGGCATCAAGACCACCGATGGCAAGCGGATTCGGGCGTACTTGCTCAGCAGCCCGCTCCTGCCCGACGTGTTCCGGGACGATCCCGAACTGGCCACCCGGCGGGCCATCGAGGGCGCGAAATTGGCCCGCGAACTCGGCGCGGAGGTGTTTGGCCTCGGCGCATTCTGGAGCGTGGTCGGCAACAAAGGCCTTGACGTGCAGGCGGCGGTGCCGGAGATCACCGTGACCAACGGCGGGGCCTACACCTCCGGCACCATCAAAGCGGCGATTCCCGGCATCTTGACGCATTTTGCGAGTGAGGGCCGCGACCTCTCGCAGGCGGTGGCGGCGGTGGTGGGCGCAAACGGCGTGGTGGCTTTCGGCATTGCCCGCACCATTGCGCCGCAAGTTCGCAAAGTCATTATGGTGGGCCGCGACCTCGGGCGCTTGGAGCGCAGCGCCGCCACCCTCAGGCGGGCCAACAAGAGCACCGAAATCGTGATTACCACCGAGTACAGCGCCCTGCTGGAAGCTGACCTGATCTTCACCGCCACCAGCGATCCCAATCCGGTGATCTTTGCGCAGCACGTCAAGCCCGGCACCTGGATTTTTGACGAGGGCCGCCCCGCCGACGTGGACGACTCGGTGGCGGCTTTGCCGGGCGTGCGGGTTATTCCCGGCGGCGTGGTGCGTCCCCCCGGCGGGATGACGAGCAGCGTGGACTTGCACTTCGGTGAGGGCGCGGTACCTGCCTGCCTTGCCGAAACCCTGATTCTCACCGCGACGGGCGAGCATCACCGCAAGAGCTTAGGGCCACAGACGCTGAGCGAAAATATCAATTTTTTCGTGGAGCAGGCCGAGATCCTGGGCTTTGAAGTGGTGGACTGAGCGAGTGCTGAAGAGAGATTCCTCAGTCGGCCAAATCGTCCAGCCACGCCAGGACTCGCTCGGCAGATTCCGCAGGTGTCAACCCGCTGACGTTCAAGGTCAGTCCTGGCCAGTAATCAGCCTCACGCCCGTGCCAGCGCTCCCAACGCATCGCGGGCCAGCCGCCGCTCATCAGCACGTTGGGCCGCCAATCAGGCATGACCTGATGGACACGCAGCCAAGCTGCCCAATTCAGCGTCTCTTGGGTGACCTGATCATCTCCACGCGTCATTAAGCGGCGAATGCGCTCCACATCGCTTAGGTCAACCAGTAGGTGGCGGATACCCTCTAAACGGGGGGCATCCGGCGCGGCCAGCACCTCGCCGAGCGGACACTGGCCGAGCAGGCCGAACGCCCTGCCGTGTTCCAGCGCCGTTTCAATCCAGCGCTGTGTCAATTCCTGACGCTCCACTCTGCCGCCGCCCGTCCAGCGTTCATCAAAGTCTTGCCAGGCGACTTCGGGACGCGCCTGACGCAAAAAGGGCAGTAAAGTGGTCTTACCCGAACCTGCTGCGCCGCTAATGACGTAGAACATGGTTTCAGTCTGGAGGCTGGGCCTCGCTCAGTCATCCGCCATCTGACTTAGGCCCATCACGCCCCTCAGTTCGCTACAATCTCCAAACGTGAACAACTCAAATCCGCAAGCGGGGAAACACCCCATTCATTCGGTTGATGTCGGCGGCGTCAAGCGCGATCTCCCCATCGTGGAGGTGGCTCCCGGCGTCAGCGTGGCGCTCTTTAACATGTTGGGCGACACCGAAGTCACTGAGGCAGCGGGCAAGGCGCTCGCGGCCCTGCTCCCGGCCAACATCGACGTGCTGGTCACGCCGGAGGTTAAGGCGCTGAGTTTGGCGCACGTCATCAGCCGCGAATCGGGCTTGCCGTACGTGGTGATCCGCAAAACCGTCAAGCCTTACATGGTCGAGCCGATTGCCCGCGACGTGATCAGCATTACCACCGGCAAGCCGCAACTGCTCGTCCTCGACGGCTTCGATGTCGCCAAAATCAAGGGTCAAAAAGTCGCCATCGTGGATGATGTGGTTTCCAGCGGCGGCACCTTGGCCAGCCTGCGCCAGATCATCGAGGAAGTCGGCGGCGAAGTGGCGGCGGTGGTGGCAGTGTTTACCGAAGGCCAAGAACGAGAGGAAGTCACGGCGTTGGGGCATTTGCCGCTGTTTACTTAACGCCACTGCTGAATCGGTGGGAAAAAGGCGCGAAAAACGAAGCTTCCAGACATTCTCTTTGCTTTTATTTATTTCAAACTGTCCACTTCGCGCAAATCCAGTTGCCGCAGGAGCGTGCCTCCGTAGAGCAGCAGCGCTTTGTAATCGGCTTGGGCAGGAGCTTTTAAATTAAACTCAGCGCTGCGGCCCGCCGCGTCAAGGTAGCGGCTATCGCGGCCCAGTTCCTTGTCTCCGGCGAACCACACCACGCTGAGGTAATCGCCTTGGACGGGGCCGTCTACCCTCGCCCTGACCACCAGATTCTCGCCCCGGCGCTCGAGGGTGGCTTTGGTGATGCGCAGCGGTAGCACCACTGGCAGCGGCGCAGGAATCACCGGAATAAAGTTGTACCGGCAACTGCCGAGCAGCCCAGCGCTAAGCAGGCAAGCAAAAACCAAGGAAAATCGGGCCATGTCGTGCCCAGCATAGCGGCTACGCGTGAGGACTCAAGCTGGCAGAGCTCGGCAAGCGGCTACAAAGGTCAACAGTGGAAGTGTGAAATTTCCGACTTTGTGAACAAAAAAAGTCAAAGATTACACAGAAGTAAGTGGCGTGTAAGATGTCAACTTGTTTGATGAAGGCAAGATGATTACGGCTGAACTGACTCCTATCCGAAGCGACCGCTTTTGGTTGCCCCTGCCCAGTCGTCCCGCCCTCTACCGGCTGTCAACCGACCACTACCCCTGGAGTGAAGTGCGCGGCGACCTCGAGGCCCGGCCCATGCTTAGTGCGGTGCTGGAAGCCGAGCAACAGGGCCGGCGCGGACGGCTGCTGTGGAACGCTGGCGCGGCACTCGGCGGTTTTGACGACACCCGAGATCTCGGCGTCAATGAGTTGATGTCGGTCTTTCCACGCGCCACTGTGCAGGTGACTTTGGTGGATCCGGCGGTAGCAGGTCTGGCTTGGCAATGCCGCAGCGCCCAGCCGGAAGCCCTCAGCGCGGCTTGGCCGCAGGCCCAAAGCCAATTGGTGACCAGCAACTTTTCGGGAGCGCTGCTGGGCGGTGAAGGCGGCGAGGTCATCAGCTTTTGGCAATCGGGCAGGCCGGTGGCGGGCAGCTTGCCGGTCAGCGGCCAAGTGCGGCAGCTCAGCGCTCCGCAGCCGCTTGGCGGCCAAGCATTGGTTGAATTTTGGTCGAAGGTCTTGCTGCTGGCCTCATCGCAGGCGGGCAATATCGCCGAGATTTGGCGCAGCTCGGCTGCCGACCTCGCCGACGATCACCCCTGCCTCGATCCGTTTGCCCGCGAAGTCTGGCTTGAAAAATTGTCGGTGCAGGCTGTGCCGGATCTCAGCGCCACCGAACTGCGTGACGCTCTCTTGGCCGTATTTGACGCCACCCTGCGGCGGCTGCGGCTGCGGCTGCGGAATCTGGCCGTAGCCGAGTTGCAGGCCTCGCCGATGTGGAGCGTGTCCGGCGCTGGAGACTTGATATGACTTTGAATTGGCCCAGTGGGGTGACCGATCAAACGCCACTGCCTTACAGCTTATGGCGCGTTCTCGACGCTTTGGCGTTGGGGCTGACCTCGGGTCAGGGCGGCCTTCCCAGCGACAGCAAAGTGCAAGAAGCCTTGGCCCTCGCTGAGCAGTACGCGGGCCGCGCCCAGCGCCAAGAGCAGGCGCTCAGTGGGGAGCTGATCGATCAGGTCAGCGCCGCACTGATGGCCTGCGTGGGGCCAATCGGCCAGATTATCATCGAAGACGCCCTCGATGAGTTGCCTGAACCGGCGCGGCTTTCAGCGCTGCTCAGGGCCATCGGCGCAGAATTGGAAGACACGCAGCGCCAGATGTTTGGCAGTCAACTGCGGACGCGGGGCATCGTATGAGCCGCCAACCGTCCGTTTTGGGTGATTTGGCTTTTCTGCCGCGCTCGACCTTGCCCCAGCAGATGCTCGCGCCGCAGGGCCGCAGCGCTTTACTTGCCAGCCGTTTAGTTGCCCGTGTTTTATTTTTCACCGTTTCACCCGTTTCAGGAGAAGCCTTATGAAGTACACCGTCGTTATCGAGCAGGCTGTGCCGGAAGACGCCTTGCCGCAGCTCCAACAGCTCCTTTCCGAGCGTTTTCACCTTTCTGCCGATCAAGCCCGCAAGCTCGCTTCACGCCGGAGCGGACGCCTGATGAAGCCGACCGGCAAAGAGCGGGCCAGCGTGCTGCTGGGTATTTTTCAGGAAGTCAGCGCCAAGGTGCGCCTCGAACAAGTGGCCGACACCGATGAAGCGGCGCTGCCGACTGCTCCAATCCGCAGCGCTCCCGTGGTGATGCCGCTGGAAAACCGCAGGAGCGATCTTCACGCCACAGAGTTCGGACAGGTGGTGGCGCGTGAGCAAAGCGTGGCCACTTTAGACGTACCGGTGATGACGGCCAGTGCGCCGAGCAACCCGGTCAACCCACCGGCTGTTCTTCCTCCTGCGCCCGCAGGCGACGATTTCTGGAATGAACTCTCAGCTCCCGTGCTTAAGGCTGATGAGCAAGGCGGCGTGCCTATGGCAGCTTCAACCTCCAGTGGTCTTATGGGCGGCAGCACAGATGATGGCTTGTTTTTGCCGGATGTCGGCAGCTTGCCGCCCACACCCAGCGCTCCTCGACTGACCAAAGCGCCTGCTCCGTCAGATGACGACCTGTTCGCGCCGGAAGGGCTAAAGAAACCAGGCCGCCCAGCGTCTGCTGTGGGAGCGCAGGGTGGCGTGTCCAGCGATACCGACAGTTGGTCGGATTTTGCTGGATCGCTGACCATGACCGACGTGGTGACGGCCCCCAAAACGGCCCAAGCCGTCCCGGAACTGATTTTGACGCCGGAACCGGAGCGCCAGGTGGGCCGCCGCCAGCCGCTCTCGCGCCGCCTAACGATCGCTTCGGTGACGCCGCTGGCGGTCTACACCCTACTGACGCTGACCACGCTGGGCTTGGTGCTCAACGCTTCCCAGCGCTCACTGATCTCCAACAGCGCCGCGACCATCGCCGCCGCCGTGGGTTCGGTGCTCAACACCACCGATCAAAACACCGTCAACCAGCAGCTCGGCACCTTGCTCAACCGCGAATCGGTGGGCTTCGTGCAAGTGGAATTGCCCGACGGCACCACCTTTTTCCGCAGCCAAGCGCCGGGCCTAGATGCGGTGTTGGGTGAACGGGTCGGGACCTGGGTCAAGTCCAATCCCAGCAGCGGCGTGTTTGTGCAAAGTCAAACCCCCGCTCAGCTTTACAACGACCAGCTTCAGCAGCTCGTCAGCGTGGGCGCTCAGGACTCCGAACCCGCCGCCGCCCTCAAGCGGGCCATTGCCAGTTCCGAGAACCAAAGCATTGTCAACCGCAACTTTCAAGTCGAGCGTATCGGGGTGTACGCCCGCCCAGACGGCACCCGTGAAACCAAATCGGCCACTGCCAAGATCACTGGCACCAACACCTTGCTTTACCGCATCGCTGTCGGCGTGCCGATTGACGCGGCCAACGCTCAACTCCGCAACACCTTGCTGGCGCTGCTGCTGGCGGGCTTAGCTGCCATGCTGATCGGCGCGGCTCTGGCTGCCCGCGCCGCACGCCGCATCGTCGAGCCGATTGAGCGCCTCGTGAAGGCGGCAGACGCCATCAGCCTCGGCGATCTCAGCCAGTCGGTGAAAGCTGAGGCCAATGACGAGGTGGGCGACCTCGCGCAGGCCCTCGAACGGATGCGCCTGAGCCTCGACGCGGCGATGGAGCGTCTCCGCAAGCGCCGTAAGGTGTAAACCGATACTCAAAAACGGGAAGTAGGCCGAGTTGAAGCCTGCTTCCCGTTTTGTCTGTATTTGCAGCAAAATAAGCCCAGCAAGTACGCAAATACCTTACCTGGGTGCGCTAGAATGACTTCATGACGCCCCCGCCCGACACCGCCGTGCTGATCGACGGGCACGCCCTCGCCTTTCGCTCGTACTTTGCATTGCCGCCGCTGACCAGTAAAAGCGGCGAGCCGACCCACGCCATTTTAGGCTTTATGCGCCAGATCACCCGCTTGATGCGGCAAAAGAGCAACCAGGTCATCGTGGTCTTCGATCCGCCGGTCAAGACGTTTCGCCACGAGCAATACGAAGATTACAAAGCGGGCCGCGCCGAAATTCCTGCCGATTTGCCTGCCCAGATCAACCGTATTCGGGCCATCGTGGACGCCATCGGCTTGCCGCGTCTAGAGGTTGGCGGCTACGAAGCCGACGACGTGATCGGCACATTGGCTAAAAAAGCCGAGGCCCACGGCATGAACGCGGTGATCGTCACCTCTGACCGCGACAGCTACCAGTTGCTGACCGAGCGCGTCAAAGTGCTGACCAGCGATTTCAAGTTGTTTGGCCCCAAGGATGTGCTGGAAAAATACGGCGTCAGCGTCGAGCAGTGGGTGGATTACCGCTCGCTGACGGGCGACGCCAGCGACAATATTCCCGGCGCAAAAGGCATCGGCCCCAAGACAGCGGCCAAGTTGCTGCAAGAACACGGCAGCCTCGATGAGGTGATCGCCCGTGCCCAGGACGGCAGCTTAGAGCCTAAAGGCACCCGCGAAAAGATTTTATCGAGTTTGGAGAACGTCTATAAAAGCCGCGATCTGTCGTGTATGGTCACGGATTTGCCGCTTGAGATCGAAATGGCGACTCACGTGGGGGCGGGTGATCCGGCGGCCCTAGACGCGCTGCTGAGCGAACTCGATCTGGGCAGTGTCCGCAAAGACCTTGGAGCGCTGCGCGGGCCCAGCGGAGTCGCCGCCGAGCCGGAACCCGAACCCGAAAGTCTGGCCCGCGAAGTGCCGAGCGGCGAGTGGCGCACCCCGGCGGCGGGTGTGATGTGGGGCTACTTGCTCTCGCGCGAAGATGACTTGACAGCGGAGTTGCTGGGAGCCGCCACCGCCGACGGCGAAATCACCCGCACCGCGCCGCTGGAGTTCGAGCCGGTCGAAGAGCAAGCACCTGAAGCCAGTTCGCCGCCCGAAGAAGCGCTTTTTGAGGAAGCGGCCAGCGGGAAGAAAACCAAATCGAAAGCCAAGCCCAAGCCAAAACCCGAACCGCTGGGTCACGTCGATGAATCGCAGTTCGTGGGCCAGCGTGAGGTCAAGGCGGCGGGGGCCAAAGCCTTAGCCACCCACCTGCAAGTGCGCGGCCTTAAGGTCGAACCCGGCGATGATCCGCTGCTGCTGGCTTACCTGCTCGACCCCAACAACACCGCCATGCCCGCCGTGACCCAGCGTTACCTGCATGCGCTGTGGCCCAGCGACGCGGCCAACCGGGCTTCGCTGAGTGACCAGCTCTGGGACTTGCTGTTGCCGCAGCTCGACGAGGCACGCCTCAAGCTGTATCACGACATCGAAAAGCCGCTGGCACGGGTGCTGGCCCGCATGGAAGTGCGCGGCGTCAAGCTCGACAGCGCTTACCTGCGCGGGCTCAGCGAGGCAATGGGCGCACGCATTCAAACCCTAGAGGCCGAGATTCACCAGCACGCGGGACGGGTCTTCTCGGTGAGCAGCCGCGACCAGCTCGAAGCGGTGCTGTACGACGAGCTTCAGCTCAGTACGGGCCGCAAGACCAAGCTGACCGGCAAGCGCTCCACCGCCGTCGCCGCGCTTGAGCCGCTGATCGACGAACACCCGATTATTCCAGCGCTGCTCGAATACCGCGAACTCTCCAAGCTGCGCGGCACTTACCTCGACCCGCTGCCGAACCTGGTCAATCCGCGCACTGGGCGGCTGCACACCACCTTTGCCCAGACCATCGCGGCCACCGGCAGGCTCAGCAGCCTCAATCCCAACCTCCAGAACATCCCGATTCGCTCGGCGGTGGGGCGCGAAATCCGCAAGGGTTTCATTGCCGATCAGGGCTTTACCTTGCTCAGCGCCGATTACTCGCAGATCGAGCTGCGCTTGCTGGCGCACATGTCCGGTGATTTGCTGATGCAGGAAGCCTTCAACACCGGGGCCGACATTCACCGCCGCACCGCTTCGCAGGTGCTGGGCGTGGACGAAAACAACGTCAGTGCCGATCAGCGCCGCGCCGCCAAAACGGTGAATTTCGGAGTGCTCTACGGCATGAGTGCCCACCGCCTCAGCCGAGACATGAATATTCCGTATGCCGATGCCAGCGGCTTTATCGAGCGCTATTTTGAAACGTATCCGGGTATTCGTGGCTACATCGACCGCACCCTTGCTGATGGCCGCGAGAAGGGCTATGTGGAAACCCTGTATGGGCGGCGGCGCTACGTGCCAGAACTGCTGAGCAGCAACCGCAATGTGCGTGAGGCGGGCGAGCGGCTGGCCTACAACATGCCGATTCAGGGCACCGCCGCCGATATCATCAAAATCGCCATGATCGAACTCGACCCGCCGCTGATGGAGGTGGGAGCGCGGATGCTGCTGCAAGTTCATGATGAACTGCTGGTCGAAGCGCCGATTGACAAGGCTGACGAAATCGCCGAGCTGATCAGGCGCACTATGATGAACGCCGCCAGTCTCAGCGTGCCGCTGAACGTGGAAGTCGGCAGAGGGCCGGACTGGTTCGATACCAAGTAGGCGTGAGCTGAGGCCCAACGCAAACCCCCGCCGAATTAGGAGCGGGGGCAGTGCTGGCAGCCACAAGCGGGACGGAGCCAGCACCATCAAAGTGTGCTGTTGGGATGGGCTGGCTTGGCTCTTCCCTCAGCCCTTGTACAAAATTCGCCCGCACGAGGGGCACTTCACTGGAGGCAGTTTGCCGCCAGCGGCCCGCTGCTGGATGTTGACCGGCAGTTGCACGTTGCAGCCCTGGCAGCGGCCTGCCGTGTACGACACGATGCCGATGCCTTTTTTACCTTTGCGAATCAGTTCGTATTCCTTAACGAGGCGCGGCTCGGTGCGGCCCACGATCTCGGCCCGCTCGGCCCGCATGCCCTCGCCCTGAGCGCGTAAGTCTTCGACGCGGGCGTCGTCGGTTTCTTCCAAGCTGCTCAGGTTGGGGCGCATGGCCCTGAGTTCGCCGCGCAGGCCGCTGGCTTTTTCGCGCAAACTGGTTTGCTGAATCTGCACAGGCTCTAGGGCTTCCTCGTAGTCCGAGACCCGCTCCGAGAGCTGCAAAATGACGCTTTCAAACTGTGATTGCAATTTGGCGTTGGTGGCGTTGCGGTCTTGCTCGGCTCTGTTGCGGGCCACTTGCTCGCGGCTGCTGGCCAGATCAAGCTCAAGTTGTCTGGCCTGACGGTCTACTTTTTCCAGCTCGATTTCAGTGTCTTCGAGTTGGTTGTTGATCTTGGCTTGCTCCAGGCGTGCGGCCCGCAAGTCGTCTGAAATACTGCCTTCCTCAAGGCGCAGGCGGTCGAGTTCGAGGTCAAGGCCCTGCACACGGTAAAGCTGTTCCAGTTGTCCGCTTTCGCTCATCGCCTTCAGTCTAACCCCATGTGAGCCGCTTGGGGGCTTGGTCAGCGGCGCAGTGCTCAGCCGCTGCTCTCCACGCCCAGCCGTGGACACAAGCTCAGCAGCGTGCAGGACGAGCAAAGGGGTCTGCGGGCCAGGCAGACGCGCCGCCCGTGCAAAATCAGGGCGTGATGCAAAAAGATCCACGAATCTTGCGGGAAGAGTGCCTGAAGGTCGAGCTCCACTTTGTCTGGGTTGGTCTGTTCGCTCAGGCCCAGCCGCCGCGCGAGCCGCCCCACGTGGGTGTCTACCGCGATGGCCGCCATCCCGTAGGCGTTGCTCAGCACCACATTGGCAGTTTTGCGTCCCGCGCCCGGCAAAGTCACCACCGCCGCGAAATCGTTGGGTACCTCTCCGCCGTGCCGCTCCAGAAGGAGGCCAGAGAGGGCCACCAGATTCTTGGCTTTGTTGCGGTAAAGGCCAATGCTTTTAATCAGGGCTTCCACCGCTTCCACGGATGCGGCGCTCATGGCCTGCGCGTCGGGGTAAGCGGCAAAGAGGGCGGGTGTGGCGGCGTTCACGCTTTTGTCGGTGGCCTGCGCCGAGAGCACGGTGGCGATGAGGAGTTCAAAGGGGCTTTGGTATTCAAGTTCGGTGCGGGCGTCGGGGTAGGTGGCCCGCAGGCCACTGAGGATGCCCTCGGCACGGCGTTTGAGGGCGGCGGGCGGGCGCGGACGAGAAGCTTTGGCGGGCGTTTTGGCAGCGGGAGACACGCCCCTAGCTTAGCCAACTTCACGCTTTACTTACCCATTACTTAAATGCACTAAGCTGACCGGCGACATGGACTGGCTTTATAGCGTCATTCTCGGCATCGTCGAAGGTCTCACCGAATTCCTTCCCGTTTCTTCTACCGGCCACCTGATCGTGGCGGGCGACCTCCTGCGCGTGCCTTGGCAAAAAAATGTACTCGACACCTTTGAAGTGGTGATTCAGGGCGGAGCGATTTTGGCGGTGGTGGTGTATTACTGGCGCGACCTGGTGCGGCAGGCCAGCACCATCAACAAAGACGCGGGCGTGCAGCGCTTGTGGCTGGGTATCGTGGTGGCCTGCATTCCCGCCGTGATTTTGGGCGCACTCTTCGGCAGCAAAATCAAGGCGCTGCTGTTTACCCCCACCGTCGTGGCGTGGGCGCTGATCGTCGGCGGCGTGCTGATGTACCTCATCGAGATGCGCCCGCGCCCCGCGACCACCCACAAGCTGGAGAGCATCAGCTTGCCGCAGGCCATTACCGTGGGCTTGGTGCAGTGCTTGGCGCTGCTGTGGCCGGGCTTTTCGCGCTCGGCCAGCAGCATTCTCGGCGGGATGCTGACCGGTTTAGACCGCCCCACCGCCACCAAGTTCAGCTTCTACCTCGGCATTCCGGTGCTGGGCGGCGCGACCTTGCTGGATTTCGTCAAGCATAAAGATGACCTCGGCACGGCGGGCCTGACCAATGTGGGCATCGGTTTTGTGGTCAGCTTTATCGTGGCGTATTTCGTGATCGGCTGGCTGCTGCGCTTTGTCAGCACCCACGATTTCAAAGGTTTTGCCGTTTACCGCATCATCATCGGCGTCGTTATTTTGGTGCTGATCTACTCGGGCGTCATCAGCAATTTGAACAGAGCTTGACCGGGGCGTAACGCGCCAGCTTAAGCCAGAGGCTTTTTCTTCCCGCTCCCACCGTCCCTCACCCTTACCAGCAACCAACATGGCCCCCTGCTGCTCGAAAAGTCGAGTGCTAGCGCGGGCCATTGCTGTATTAGGACGGCGTTTGGGGGAGTAAACCAGTGACCATGTGGGCGGCGCTGCACCACTTGGCCGCCCCAGCTGATACAGGATTTTGGCGGCTTCAGGACTTGGGACAGCCAAACCTTGGTCAAGGCTGCGCTGAACTTGCCGCTGCACTTTAACCCAGAACAGCCTTACGCCTATGCGCTCAGCAGAGTTTGAGCACGGCTGGATTACGTTTGCTGTTTGCTGGCCGAATCGGAGGGCCACACAGCAGGCAGTGGGGCGGGGGAGCGCTATCCTAGGCGGCATGTTTGGCAGATTTCCATTTGTGTCGTGGGCCGCTTCGGGCGCTTTGGCCTTGACGCTGATGTTGGGAGCTTGCTCACCGGCTGGCAAGGCCCAAACTTCTGGCGCAGCGTCTAACAAGACTCAAACCACGACAAAAACTCAATTTCAGTCTGGCGCAACTCAAGCCCAGCCGACCCGCTCAGGGCGCGATCCCCAAAGCGGACTTCTCTTGATGGCCCGATCGGCACTGCCGGCGGAAGGTCAGCGCACCCTCAGCTTAATCGGGCAAGGCGGGCCCGTGCCTCCGCAACATTGGCCGTACCAAAAAGACGGCGTGGTTTTTTCTAACCGCGAGCGCATTTTGCCCAAGCAGTCCAGCGGCTATTACCACGAATACACCGTGCCCACGCCCCAGTCGGCGGACCGGGGAGCGCGGCGCATCGTCTGCGGCCCGCCGCGAAGCTTGGCTGCCGAGTGTTATTACACCGCCGATCATTACGCCAGCTTCAAAAGGATTGCCCCATGAGCATTTTCGAGTCGCCGCCCGAAGGAATCCAGCCCGCACCCGCCGAGCCGCGTATGGTGGCGGCGGGAGCGCAAGTCCGGCTGCGCGAAGTAAACCTCGGCAACGTCTCGGACAAAGACGACTTGATGCTGGCTTTTGCCAACGACTTGACCCTGACTCCCAATTTTGGCCGCAACTGGGACGCCCTCTACGACGTGCTGAGCGACCCCGAACAAGTCCCCGAGCGCTTGGCACTGGTGCTGTGTAGTTATCCCGATTTTGAGCGTCAACACCCTAAACTCGCCGCACAACTCACAAGCGTGTTGCTGGACGCCCAAACGGCGCTGGCGGCGCGGGGAAAAGCGCTGTGGCTGCTCTCGGACGTGCCGGAAAGCGAAGGGTAAAGCTCTCAGGGCGGGCGGCCCCGTCACACTTTGTATCCAGACACGCTAGACTGCCGCCATGTTGCGGGGCAGTCTTTCTGAATTTCCTCTTCTGAACGTGTTACAGATGTTGACCAACAGTGGAGCGAGCGGCAAACTTCACGTTTCTCATCTGCGCGGCGGTGACTTGTGGTTGCAAGGCGGCGAAGTGGTTCACGCCTCGGCGCTGCTGCGTGAAGGCGACGACGCCCTTGATCTGCTGTCCTCGGTGGGCGGCGGTGATTTCACCTTTGAACCGGGCCAAGCTGCGCCCAAGCAGAGCGTCGACACCCGCCGCACCGCTTTGCTGCGCCAACTCAGCGTCAGCAGCGACGCTTGGCAAGAGTTGCTGCGCCTCTTTCCGCACTGGGACAGGCCGCTGACCTTCACATCGCGTTGGACGGATCAGCAGCCGGTGACCCGCGCCCAATTTCGCACCCTCAATTTGGTGGGCCGGGTGCCGCTGGGAGACTTGGTGGCCCAAAGCGACCTCTCTCCCCGCGCCACTTTAGAAGTGCTGCGCCCCTTCGTCCAGTCGGGCCTGGTGGATTCGGGAGCGCAGCTCTAGGTTGAGTTGTGGGAACTAGATCGCCGAACGTGGGCAAAGCGCTGAGAGAACAGGGGAGACGTGAACCTTATCCTTCTCTTTTGCGCTTAGCACGTTGAGCGGTTAGCCTTCAACCGCTCCCACACGCCTCTTTCAGGTGCTATTCAAACAAGGTGCTGACGCTTTCTCCGGTGTGAATGTTGCTGATGGCGTTGGCAAACAGCGGAGCCACGTCCAAAATGGCCAACTTGCCGCCCGCGTTTCGCATTTTCTCTTCGGACACCAGTACGGTGTTGGTGCTGGCCACTTCCACCGCGTCGAGGGCCGCGATCCGCTCAATGGCAGGGCCGGTGTAGACCCCGTGCGAGACGGCTACATAGACTTCTTTCGCGCCCATGTTTTTAGAAAAGTTGACGGCTTCAACCAGCGAACCGGCGGTGCTGATCTCGTCGTCAACGATAAAGACTGTTTTGCCGGTCACGTCACCGATCAGGGCGCGGGGGTCGACGTTGGTGTCTGAGACGCGCTGCTTGTCGATGAAGGCCAGACCCGAGTCGAGGCGGCGGGCAATTGCCGAGGCCCGTTTGATGCTGCCCGCGTCGGGTGCCAGCACCACGCCTTCGTTGGCGTTGGGCACGCGGGATTTGAGGTACTGGCTGATCACCACGTCGGCAGACAGGTGATCGACCGGCACTTTGAAAAAGCCGTGAACCTGCGCCGAGTGCAGCGACATGGTGAGAACCCGGTCAGCGCCCGCTTCCTGAATAAGGTCGGCCATCAAGCGCCCGGCGATGCTGATGCGCGGCGCGTCTTTTTTGTCGCTGCGGGCGTAGCTGTAATAAGGAATCACAGCGGTCACGCGCCCTGCCGAGGCACTCTTGGCGGCGTCGATCATCAAAAAAAGTTCCAGAATAGAGTCGCTGACCGGATGACTAAAACTCTGAACAATGAACACGTCACCTTCGCGCAGCGAGTCTTCAAAATGCACGATGATGTTTTCGTTGGTAAACTGCTCAGTTTTGCTGTGCCCGAGCGGAATGCCCAGATTGTCGCAGATGGACTGCGCGAGGGGGCGGTTGCTTTGTCCAGAAAACACCATCAGGGGGCCGCGATTAACAGGCATAGGAAAAGACCTCCGGGAAAGCGGGAATGAGCGGCTGCCAAGAAAGCACGCCGCGTAGCGCAGGGAAACGTAGCCAGCATAGCGAAATGCTGGCAGTGGCGTGACGCGTTACCCCGTCAGGAACACCCGTGCCCTACTCGGCCACCCGGCTCAGCCGATTTCTTTTGGCCCCTTTAGACCGCTTTTGCCTTCACGTTCCTCCAGTACGCGGGCCACGTCGCCGGGCGTCACGCCGACTTCGGCCAGCGCGAAGAAAGTGTGAAACAGCAGATCGGCGGTTTCGGTGGCCAGCTCGGCTTTGTCGCCGTTTTTGGCGGCCAGCAGCACTTCTCCGGCTTCCTCGCTGATTTTTTTGAGCACCCGGTCAAGCCCCCCGGCGTGCAGCCGCGCCACATAACTTTGTTCGGGTAAGGTTCGCAACCGCTCGGTGATGGTGGCGTAGACCCGCTCCAGCGTGTCGCCTAGCGACTGTGGATTGAGAGCTTGTGGATTGAGTATCTCATCCGTTTGCAGTAACAGCGGTCGGTAAAAGCAGCTGTACTCGCCGGTATGACAAGCCGGGCCACTCTGCTGCACGCGGTACAGCACGCTGTCGCCGTCGCAGTCGAGGTGAATACTCTCGATGTGCTGGACATGCCCGCTGGTCAGGCCTTTGATCCACTGCTGGCTCCGTGAACGCGAAAAGTAAGTGCCTTGACGGGTCGTCAGGGCGTGTTCAATCGCGGCTCGGTCTGCGTAAGCCTGCATCAGCACTGCGCCGGTTTGGGCGTCCTGCACCACCACCGGTACCAAACCGTCTGGGCCGAAGTGGATGTCGTCCACTTTCACGTTGTCTCTGCTCACCTTAATTGGACTGCTCATGCCAAGACCCCGGTATCGTGCCATTCGGGGCGCACCGCGACGCCCTGAGCGTGCAAGTAAGCCTTGACCTGCGGCACGCTGAGGTCGCCGAAGTGAAAGACGCTGGCGGCCAGCGCGGCGTCGGCTTGTCCGCCGGTTGCGCCGCCGCTGAGCACCTCGGCAAAGTCTTCGAGTTTGCCTGCGCCGCCGGAAGCGATCACGGGGATATCCAGTGCCTGCGCCACGGCGCGGGTTGCCGCCAGATCAAAGCCGGCCCGCGTGCCGTCGGCGTCCATGATGTTCAGGCAAATTTCGCCCGCGCCGAGGTGCTGGCCTTCTTCGGCCCAGCGCAGCAAATCCAGGCCGGTGTCCACCCGCCCACCGCCTACGTAGACATTCCAGCCCTCGCCGCTGGGATGCCCGCCGGGTCGGCGTTTGGCGTCGATGCTGAGCATCACGCACTGCGAGCCGTGGTGGTCGCTGGCCGCCCGTATCAGCTGGGGCGTGCGGACGGCGGAACTGTTGACGCTGATCTTGTCGGCCCCGGCCAGCAGCAGCGCCCGGAAATCGGCGAGGTCGCTCACGCCGCCGCCCACCGTCAGCGGCATCATGACCTGCTCGGCGACGCGGGCCGCCACGTCGAGCATCAGTTTGCGGCCTTCGTGAGAAGCGGTGATGTCGTAAAACACCAGTTCGTCGGCTTGCTGGGCTTCGTAGCGCTGGGCCAGCACCAGCGGGTCGCCCGCGTCGCGGTGATCTTCAAAAAAGCGGACGTTCTTGACCACCCGGCCATTTTGAACGTCCAAGCAGGGAATGATGCGTTTGGCAAGCATGAACCGAGTCTAGAGCGCGGCGCGGCCCAGCAGGGTGGCGGCTGTCTACTTTTTTTGTTGGCTTTCTTACTGGGGGCGGGCGATCTATACAAGTGGTCAGCAGCGTTGCAGCGCTCCTTCCGGTCATTTTTGCTGGGCCTGGATGCCCCCCGGCCTCTCACACCCATACAAATGTCCCTTTTCAAAGTTAAAGACCAGCTAAACTTAAGGGGAGATAAAGACCGGGGTAGTTTGGGGTATTCGCTGAGCACCATTTGGGGGGGCAAGATGCAGGGGCATGGACGAATTTTGTTGGTGGACGACAATCCCAACGATTTGGAGTTGGCGCTGGTCGCCTTCGAGAAATCGGGCCGTGCTCCTGAAGTGACGGTGGCCCGCAGCGGTCAGGAAGCCATGCGGCTGCTGACGCGGGCAGTCAAGCCGGCTGTCCGCGCTGAGCAGACCGTAACCCACTTGCCGGATGTGGTGCTGCTCGACCTCAACATGCCGCAAATGGACGGCTTGGCCGTGCTGGAAGCGATTCGGGCGCAGCCGGGTTTGGAAGGCTTGCCGGTGGTGATCTTATCGACCAGCCGCGAGGAGCGTGATATTCGGGCCTGCTACAAGAGAGGCGCGAGCGCTTACGTCGTCAAGCCGGTTGAATTTGAGCAGTTTCTGACCACGCTCAGTGCCACCTCCGACTTCTGGACGCGCCTCAACGAGCATCCGCAGCCGATCAAACAACCCGAGAGCGCCGAGGCACCGGGCAGCAATTGAGGCTCGCTGAAATGAGGCGCAGCGGGTTTTAGGCCTTTAGAATACAACTTCATGCTCGCTTCTCCGCTCTCCACTGCCCGCTTTCCGCTGCTGGCCATCGACATCGGCAACACCAGCACGGTGCTGGGCCTCGCCGACCAAGACTTGGAGCTCCGCCAAACCTGGCGCGTCCGCACCAACCGCGACCTCTTGCCAGACGATCTGGCGCTGCAACTCAGCGGCCTCTTCCATCTCAGCGGCCTTGAACCGCCGCATAGCGCCGTGCTGAGCAGCGTGGCTCCGCCAGTGGGCCAGAATTATCTGCTGGCGCTGCGGCAACACTTTGGGATTAAGGCCTTTGAAGTCAACACCCAAAATCTGCCGGACGTTCATGTGGAACTGAGCCAGCCCAGCAACGTGGGTGCAGACCGCCTGTGCAATTTGTTCGGCGCTGAAAAGTACCTCAGCGGTGAGGGCCGCTCCAGTTACGAGTATGCCGTCGTCGTAGATTTCGGCACCAGCACCAATTTCGACGTGATCGGCAAGGGGCGGCGCTTTATCGGCGGCGTGCTGGCCACCGGAGCGCAGGTGTCTGCCGACGCGTTGTTTGCCCGCGCCGCCAAGTTGCCGCGCATCAGCTTGCAAGCGCCGGTGAGCGCCATCGGCAAAGACACGGTTCACGCGCTGCAATCTGGCTTGGTGTTTGGCTACGCCGAGATGGTGGACGGCCTGCTGCGCCGCATCCGCGCCGAGTTGCCCGCGCCCGCCGTAACGGTGGCAACAGGCGGCTTTGCCCGCACGGTGGAAGGCATCTGCCGCGAGATTGAGTATTACGACGACACCCTGACCCTGCGCGGCTTGGTGGAGTTGTGGGCCAGCCGCTGAAGTTTGGGCGCAGTCAACAGCCAGTAAAAAGAAAGGCAGGAGAGGAATTGATTTTCCCCTTCTGCCCCGTTGTAAAAGCTGATTAAACGCTCGTTAGAGTCCGAACTCGCTCGGTTGGAGCTTCAGCGCGTAAATAATATCGCGCATGATCATCTGCTCTTTTTCGTCGAAGTTGCCATCGGCATTGGCGATCACCACCGCCAGTTGAACGACGGCCCGCGCTTCTTCCTGCTTCTTGGCCGCCTTGCCGACGACTTGAATCAATTCAATTTTGCCGAAATCAAAGTCGTTGGTGACTTTATCGCAGTAAGCGTCGTATTTGTCGCGCAATTTGCCCACGTCAAAAGACTTGAGTTTGTCGCTGCTGGTGATGAAAGCGGCGGTGCGGCTGCGCTCCTGGGTGTCGATTTTGCCGTCAGCGGCGGCGATCAGGGCGCAGGCGGCCATGCTGGCGTCGGCGAAAGTGGCGTTGTTGAAACGCGAAAAGCCTTCTTGCGTGGCGGCAACGCCTTGGTTGGCCAGCGTTTTGAGTTGATCCAGAAATCCCATGTTGTCTCCTTTGACTCGGTTGCTTGATCCTCAGGGTAAGCGGGCGCGGTCTGGGAGTGCCAAGTTTGCCGCCCGATGTTCTGGTCAATCCTTAATCTTAGTTTTCGAGCTCGGTGCGTGCTCGCTCCCAATCGCTGACCTGCGAAATCTCGGCCAGGTCTTTGTCGCTCAGTTGGAGGCTGACCGTGCCCAGCAATTCTTTAAGCTGCGCCACGCTGTTGGCCCCGATGATCGGCGCGGTCATAGCGGGCTGCGCCAGAAGCCAAGCCAAAGCGACTTGGGCGGGCACGGCGTTGTGAGCCTCTGCCACCGCTTTGAGTGTGTCGATGGTGTCGAAATTGGCGTCACTGAAGCGCCGACGCGCGTTCTCATCGGCCCGTACGCTTCCAGGGAGCGCCGCGCCGCGCTGATATTTGCCGGTCAGCATTCCGCCGCCCAAGGGGCTCCAAGGAATCACCCCGACGCCGTATTCCACCGCTACTTTTTGGATTTCACGCTCGAAGTTGGCGCGGGTGGGCGACAGCAAGCTGTATTCCGGCTGGATGCTCACAAAGGCTTCCAAATTCTTTTTGTCGCTGGTCCAAAGGGCCTGCATCAGCCGCCAAGCGCTGTAATTGGAGCAGCCGATATAGCGCACGTAGCCGCGCTTGACCAGTTCAGTGAGGGCCGACAGCGTTTCTTCAATCGGGGTGAGTGGATCGATGAAATGCGTTTGGTAGAGGTCGATGTGATCGACTTGGAGGCGCTTGAGGCTGTCTTCGCAGGCCTTGAGAATCCAGCGCCTCGATAAGCCTTCACGCTGACGCACGGTGTTGCGGCCCTGCGAAAAGCCTTCGCCCATCGCGCCCCGCACTTTGGTGGCAATGACTATGTCGTCCCGGTTGCCCCGCGCCTTGACCCAGCGCCCGACGATTTCCTCCGAGATGCCGCCGGGGTTGCCTTTGGCCCAGGCCGTATACACGTCGGCGGTGTCGATAAAATTGCCGCCTGCCGCGTAGTAGGCGTCCATGATTTCAAAAGCGGCGTCTTCGCCCGCGCTCCAGCCAAACTGCATGGTGCCGAGGCCCAGCGGAAACAGGTGCAGGCCGCTTTTTCCCAATCTGCGGTAAGTCGTCATGTGTACTCCCTCTTTAAGTTTCTCGTAAACGCCCACAAGTCTGGCGGCCTGTTGGCGCAGGCTTGGGAAGCTGGGCGGGTTTGTGGAGGCTTGGACAAGGCTGCGTTCTGCGCACAGTTACGGCGTCGCCAACTTGAAACTGACCCCCACCGCGATACTGCTCGCGCCTCCAGCGTAATTGACCCCGAAATCGTGCGGGTTGAATTTGAATTGGGTCGCCACCGTGATGGTGTTGCCCTGGCGCGTCAGCTTGACCGGAGCGTTGAGCGTTTTACTGACGCCTCTGAGGCTAAACTGCCCAGTCACAGTGCTGCTGACGGGTTGGCCTTCGGGCAAACTGCCCAGCCCCTGAACGCCGGTCAAGGTAAACACGGCGTCTGGAAACTGCGCTGCGCCCAGCGCTCCGCGCATGTGTTCGTCGCGCAAGCTGTTGCCGGTTTTAAGCGAGGCGACATTGACCTTCAGCGTGCCGCCGACACTCGCTAGGTCATCAGGATTAATCTCAAGTGCTGCACTGACTTGGCCCGTCTCGCCGTGTACTGGAATGATAATCACCCGGTAATCAAAGGCGGCCTGACCGCCGCTGGCCTTGTACGGCGCGGCGCTTGCCAAACTACTCAGGAGAAATAACCCGCCGAGCATCCAGCTTCTGACTTGTGTATTCATGCTTTAGTTTGTCAAGCGGTTGTGAGATTAAATCCTCTATCGCCCGCACCAGCTTACAGTGCTGAGCATGTTTGCTGATATCACTGATCCCTCATCCAATCTTGGTTTCTCTTACCTTTACATTAGCGTTTCTGACATGGCGTCACTGTTGGATTCAGACTGACGCCAAGCTCTCCGCTTCGCCAAACTGACCGAGTGCCAACCACCGTGACTTGGGAAGGAATCGTCAATGCCCGTGACCTCGCTGGACTGCCCACTCCGAGCGGCCCGGTGCGGCCCAGCCGCCTGATTCGCAGCGGCAACCTCTCGCGGCTGACTGAGCAGGGCAAAGCTGAAGTGCGCGGGGCGGGCGTCTCGCGCATCGTGGACGTGCGCTGCGCCGAGGAACGCTCGATTGACCCCGCTCCTTTCCTGGGTGAGGCAATGTATCTGAATGTTCTGGCCCTGCCACACGGCAACTTCAAGCTCAACGAAGCCAGCGCCGCCGCTCAAACCAACGCTGACCATTACCGCGCCATGCTGAAACACGCCGCCCCCAATCTGACCCTGATCTTGCAGCAGATCGTGGACGCTCCGCCCGGCGCAGTATTGGTTCATTGCCACATCGGTAAAGACCGCACCGGCCTCGTCACCGCGCTGGCTCTTTTCGTGGCGGGTGTACCGGACGCCGAGATTGCCGCCGACTATGCCCAGACCGATCAGCATGTTCAGCCGCTTTATGCTGCCAGCTTGGCCCGCCAAACTGACCCGGCCAAACGCGCTGAGCTGGCCCGCTTTCTGGTGAGTCATCCAGCCGACATGCTCTCAGCCATAGACTTTTTGCGCGAACTCGGTGGGTTGGATTACCTGACTCGGCGCGGCTTCGGGCCTGATTTGCAAGCGGCGCTGCGGGGGCGGCTCACCCGTCCCTGACCAACAAAAAACCCCCGCCAGCAGCAGAGGTTTTTTTTTCTACGAGCTACAAACCAATCTCTACAATCCTACTTACCACTTCCCGCCCATCAGTCCCCAGGCGGCGGCAGTGGCCAGCGCCGTGATCATCCAAAAGCGCACCGTGACCTGAGTCTCTTTCCAGCCGCTGAGTTCAAAATGGTGCTGAATCGGACTCATCTTAAAGACGCGCTTGCCGGTGGTCTTGAACGAGGCCACCTGAATGATGACGCTCAGCACCGCGACCACCGGAATAATCGCGGCAATCGGCAGCAGCCAGGCGTCGGCGTAAAGAACATAGACGCCCGCCGCCACCGCGCCGATGGCGTGGCTGCCCATGTCGCCCATGAAGACGCGGGCCGGGTGGGCGTTGTACCACATGAAGCCGGTGACCGCGCCGACAAGCAGCAGTGCCGCCGCTGAAACGCTCAGGAATGGCAGCAGCACGATTAAGCTCACCCCGCCCAGCAACCCGTCTAGGCCATCGGTGAAGTTAAAGGCGTTGACGGCGGCCACCATCACCAAGGTAATCAGCACGGTGTCCCAGATGGGGCCGAAACTCTGCACCAGCAAGTGAGATGAGAGCGGCGCGGCGAAGTAAGCGAACACTGCCCCGACGATGAGTTGCAGCGGGAACTTCTCGCGGGCCAGCAGCTCTTTTTTGCCGCCCACCATCCGCGAGCGAATTTTGAGGAAGTCGTCGGCAAGTCCGATCAGGCCCATTCCGATGGCCGCTGCCACGATCATGATTTCACGCTCGGCGCTAAAATTGGCTGCCCGCGCTCCACTGAAAAAATACACCAGCCACATCGCCGCGAAGGCCAGCACAAAGGCCACGCCGCCCGCTGTGGGCGTGCCTTCCTTTTGTAAATGGGTCTGCGGGCCTTCTTTGCGAACCGGCTGACCCCAGCCGCGCAATTTGGAGACGTGAATAAACAAACCGAGTAAAAACCACGACAGCAGTGCCGTGAGAATCATCGCGGGCCTGAGTGTGTACGGCCAAAGGTATGGGAAAGTTTTGGAAGATTAAGCACAATAGCGCCAGAGTACCATGAAGCCATTTGGGCTTGACTTGGCTTAGGATTGCTGGCGAAAGGAGCCGATTTAGAGCATTTGGGAGGATGGATAGCTGAGCGTGCTTTTGGCTCAGCTATCCATCCTCCCAAATGCTCTCTTTATTTCACTCCCGTTGGTTCTTGGGCAGAGCGGCACCCTTATGGGGCCTGCCCGCTCGGTCAAAAAAGAGCTTCTTTTTTGACAAATGCTCTATTAGGGCCGCACTTCCCGCAAGTCCGGCAAAAAAACCCGAATCTGCCCCGCCGCGCTGAGCGTCACAATTCGCCCGCCCACTGCGCCGATTAGTCCGGGGCCGTGCGGCACACTGGCGACGGGCTGATCGCCGCTGCCTAAGCGCTCCAAAGCGCTGCCGGTGAGTCGGTACAGGCCCTGTCCGGTTTGAACGCTGGGCAGACTGCTGACCGCCACGCCGCGCCCCGGCAAGCGGTAGACGTAAGCGGGAGCGTCCGTCCCCAGCCGTGCAGGGCTGAGTAAGCTGGCGGGGCTGCCAGGACGGTACAAGTTGCCGCCCACCAAAGCGTATTCTTCGCCGTCGCCGCCAGTCAGCACGGCGCTGGGCGTGCCGAGAACGCCGCCCGCCGCGCCGCCGGAATAATTGAGGGCGGTGCCGTCCTGCAAATAAATGCGCTGCTGGCTGAGCTTGGCAACCCGCCCGACCACCCGCGTCTCCGGCGGGCCGTCTAAAGTCACGATCAGTCCGGCACTCGGCAGCGCCCCCCACGCCACGTTGCCCACCCAGGCGGCGGCCACAGCGGGCGCGGGCAGCGGCGCGAGCTGCGCCCTGAGGCTGGGAGCGCGGGCCACGAAGGCTTGCCCGCCCGACACCCAAGTCACGCCCACGTCGCTGAAATCAGCTTGAAAGGGGAGAGGAGCGCTCGGTTGCCGATGGGTCTGAACAGGGGCGCAGGCGGTCAGCACAGCCAGGAAAGGGGCGGCCAAGAAAGGGACAGCCAGCCAGCGCTTCACTTTTTCTCCTCCTGAACTGGACTGGCCCGCAGTTCCAGTAGAGCGTCCACCACACTGTCTAGGCCCACGCCTTCCGCCAGCCGCTTTTCCGGCGTCCACGAGATGCCCCGGCTGGCCTTGACCAAAATCACGTCGCCATCCCTGACTTCGGCTCTCAGGGCTTCCAATAGGGGCGGCACGCTGGCAAAGGCCCGCTCGCCCAGCAGCTCGGCAAACGGGCCGACGCCGTAAGTCAAATCAGCGTGCTGGCGGGACAGCGTTCCGACTTCGGCGTGCATGGCCCGCTCATCCTCGCCAAGTTCCAGCATTTGGCCCAGCACGCTGATTTTGCGGCCCCCAAATGTGCTCAGCGCTTCCAGCGCGGCTTTCATACTCAGCGGCGAGGCGTTGTAGGTGTCGTCAATGACGGTAAAGCGTCCCGCCAGCACGCGGTAGCGGCCCCCCGGCACGCTGACCACGCTCAGGCGCTCGGCGGCCCGTCTGAGGTCTAGGCCCGCTTGCTCGGCCAGCGCTAGGCCCAGCACGGCAGCTTCGGCCTGCACTTTGGAAGCGTGGGGCAAGTTCACGGCCACGTCTCCGAAAGTAAAAGAAGCTCCCTCGGCATTGACCGTCAGGTGCTGGCCTGCGAAACTCGCGCCCTCAAAGCCGTAGGTGTCCACGCCTGCGAACCACTCGGCGGCCTGCTGCGAGACGAGTCGGCGGGCCGCTTCCAAGATCACGCCTTTTTCCCTTGCCACGCCCGCCACGCTGCCCAGCGCTTCCAAGTGCGCCGCACCGATGCTGGTAATCACGCCCACGTCCGGTCGTACCAAGTCCACCAGTTCGCGCATTTCACCGGGGCGGTCAATGCCCATTTCCACCACCAGAGGAGACCCGGAGCGCCCAAATTCCAGCAAAAAGCAGGCGATAGCAGGCAGGGTATTGAAAACCGGCATAAAGTGCGCGTCCAGCGCGGCGGCGGCGTAACTTTTGGCGGTGGTTTTGCCCACGCTGCCGGTGATGCCGACGACCAGCGAGTTGTGCCGACGCTCGGCCGTGGCCCAAGCAAACAGGGCGTCGCGGGCGTCGGGAACCCGCACGGCGCGGGGCACGTTCAAGTCGGTGAGCACAAAGGGTGCGCCGCGCTCTAGAGCCTGATTTACGAAGGCATTGCCGTGCATCTGTTCGCCCGGCAGCGCCACAAACGCCGTCTCGGGGCCAGCTTGGCGCGAGTCCCAGGTCAGGCGGGCGGCGGGCCGCGCCTGCGGGTGAATCTCGGCGGCAAAAGGCAAATCGGTGAGGGAAAGCATGGAAAAGAGTATAGGCAGGGCGCTTGAGCCTCAGGCTAGCGCTTTCTGAGTTCCTCTCGCTACACCCCCCAAATTCAGGGAATCACCACGTCCACCTGCGCTCCAGCTTCCAGCGAGAGCAGCAGCTTCAGCGGAGTGTCGCCGTGCTTGAGGAGGTAGGTCAAGAAATTCATCTCGCGCTCTTGGAGGTGTCCAGCGGGCAGCAGGTGTTTTTTGAGCCGGGTCAGTTGGCCGCTCTTGTCGTCCTCAGCGCGGGCGAGGGCCGAGTAGGCTTGCTGGCGGTGGCGCTCCAAGCGGCTCATGGTGCGGTTCTTACTGCGCTCCACGCTGCTTTTCAGGGTCGGATCGAGCGCCGAGAGTTCGTTCATCAGGGCGCTGAACTCGCCTTCCAAGTGATTGATCCGCTCCTGACTCAGCGCGGCGGCTTGTTGCTGACTTGCCAGCGCCTTGCCCAGCGTGCCTTCAGGGTCACGCTGAAACTGCGCCGCCGTGACGCCGAAACGCTCCAGCAGTCGGGCCACATTCGGCTCCAGCCAGGTCACGCTCAGGCGCGGCCACAGAACCGGCTGCTCTAAGCCGTGAAGCCCGTAGACCCCGCGCAGCTCGGCGGCGTAGGCCAGTTCACCCGGCCCCACCACGAAGGCGGCGGTGGGCAGCAAGTAATCTTGGATGATGGGGCGCAGCCCAGCGGCGGGGGTAATCCGGCTGGGGTCACTGTCCAGTAGCGAGAGCAACTCGGCTTTGGTGTAGCCCTCAAACGCCTTGCCGCCCTGCTGCGAAACGCGCAGCAAGGTGCGCTGGCCGCTTTCTTCTTCCACAAACAAGTTCGTCGATCCGGGTGGGCGGCGAAGCTGGGCGGCGTAGCCCTGCGCTTCAAGTTGCTCGGCGGCAGCTTCGATGCGCTGCGGGCCTTCGAGGGGACGCTCGATTTCGGCAGCCAGCGCCGGGGCCATCAAGCGGGCCAGCGCTGGATGCAGCGGGTCGAGCACGATCAGGCCGTGCTCGCCCAGCAGGGTGTACATCAAGCGGGCGAACACGTCGGCGTACGTCCGGCCCTTGAAGGCGAAATCCAGACGTGAGCGCACCGCCGCTTTGTGCGCTTCGGGGGCGTCAAATTCGCCGATCAGTTCCAGCAGTTGCGCTGACCACTCGGCCCGCCAAGCGATGCGGCCCACCGGCACGCCGCGCGGCAAGTCGAGGCGCGGCTCAAATTCGCGCTCCGAAAAGTCGAGCAGATGGGTGGAGGCCACTTCGTCGGCGTCGTGGTCTTGGCTGGCGATCCAAAACACCGGCAAGACCGGGCGCTCCTCGGTGCTGAGCTGACGGGCCAGCAAAATGGCGTCGGCGGCTTTGTGGACGCTGTAGGCCGGGCCGCCCAGCAGTCCGGCTTGTTGTCCGGCCACCACCACCCGCGCTTCTGGGTGCGAGAGCTTTTCGAGTTGCGCGGCGAGCATTTTGGCGGCTGGGTCGGCTTTTTTGGCTGTGCCGTCCGGCAAACCCACATCAAGGTGGTAAGCCCGCAACGCGGCGGCCAGAGCGGGGCGATCAAGGACGCGCTGCGCCTGCAAAAAGGCGGGCAAGTCGGCGGGCGTGCGAGCAAAAAACTCGCTCAGGTGGCCCGCTCGGTAAGCGTCGAGCAGGGGCAGGCGGGCGGGCGCGGAAGTCATGCGGGTATCATCATGCACCCTGCGGCGCACGGTTTGTGTTCATGGCTTCCAAACGCTGGCCCGCTGACGGTGCTCAGGCTCCCAGCGGTTGCCGAGCGGCCTTTTCTAAGCCGCCTCTGTCCATCACCACGATGCGGCGGTAGCCCAAATCCAGCAGCCCACGCGAGCGGAACTCGCCGAGCAGCTTGGTGATGGTTTCGCGGGTGCTGCCCACCGCGTGCGCCAAATCCTGATGCGAGATGCGCCCGCGCAGAGCCACTTGCTGATCGTGGTTCTCGCCGCTTTCGTTGGCCAGCTCCAAAAGGGCCAGCGCCAGCCGCTGCGAGACCTCCAAAAAGACCAGTTGCGAGAGCCGGTCTTGCAGGCCACGTGTTTGGCGCACCACCTGGGTGCTGAGCGCCACGCTGAGGTCGGGCGAGCGGCTCATCAAGTCGCGCAGGGCCTCGCCGCCGATCATCAGCGCGGAGAGGTCGTCCATCGCTTCGGCGTAGAGGCCGTATTTGCCGTTGTCGAGCAGGGCGGTCAGGCCCAAGAGGTCACCGGGGCCATGCACGTTGACCGTCACTTCGCGGGCACTTGCGCCCAGCCGGTAGAGCCGGGCGTGGCCGCTTTGCAGCATGTACAGCGTTTCAGCCGGGTCATCGGCGTGCAGCACAATGCTGCCGCGACTCCAGTGGTGTTGGCGAGTGGTGGAGAGGAGCGAAACGCGGGCCGCTTCGGGAAGGGCCGCAAGGAAGCCGGGCAACATGCTTCATAGTATTTTCATGTATTGCCGAACCAAAGGGAAGGTAAAGCACATTAGCGGGTACCAGTCAAACGAGGCGCTGGATCAGTCCCCGTGCTAAACTGCGGCCCACAAGGACTTAGCCCCCGCCTATGAGCCGATACCTATGACCAAACACCTATGACCCGTCCCCGCCTGACGCTGCTCGATTTGCCTCTCGACCCCGTCACCCTCGACCAAGCGCTCGAGCGCCTCAGCGTCTGGGTGCAGCCGGGTCAGCGCTCAGCGCACACGGTGGTCACGCTCAATCCTGAATTCATCATGCAGGCGCGGGCCGAAGACGCCCAAACCGCAATGACTCAGGCTGCAACAAATCAGGCCGCAGCGCCCAGCGCCTTTACGCAGGCCATGCAGCAAGCTGACCTCGTCACCGCCGACGGGGTGGGGATTGTCTGGGCCGCCCGTAAACTGCTGGGCCAAGAAGTGCCGCGTGCGCCGGGCTTTGATTTGACCAGCGGCCTGATGGCCAAGCACGGCAGCGCCCTGCGCGTCTTTTTTCTCGGCTCCAAGCCGGGCGTGGCTGAAGCGGCGGCGGCGGCGGCGGTCAGCCGTTACGGCATTCAGGTGGCGGGCGTGCATCACGGCTACTTCGACACCAGCGAAGATCAGCGGGTGGCCGAACTCATTCGCGCCAGCGGCGCAGATCTGCTGCTGACCGGCATGGGCGCGGGGCGGCAAGAAACATTCAACGAATACTGGCGCGGCGTGCTGGGCGTACCGGTGATGATCGGCTGCGGCGGCGTCCTGGACGTGCTGGCGGGCAGCGCTCAACTGGCCCCGGTCTGGACACGCAAGCTGGGCGTCGAGTGGATCTGGCGTGTGGTCGGCGACCGCAAGCGCTGGGGCCGCGCTCCCAGATTGGCCCGTTTCGTGCTGCTGGTCAACCGGCAGGCCAAAGCTACAGGCCACCGCGCCAAGCCCTGAACCGGACACCAAAAAAGTTGAGCTGAGCCTGGAAATCCAAAAATGCCCAGCCCAAGCGCCTTGCCTCTCACCCCCGCTCATTTCTGACAGTAGACTAGGAAAGCGCAAACCACGTTCTACATTCACTGTGCTCGAACTTCCTGTGTTCTGGTTGCTGAGGGGGACTTATGAAACCACGCGTGTTGGGTATGATTCTCGCCGGTGGTCAAGGCTCACGGCTCTCGCCGCTGACTTTGCGCCGCTCCAAGCCTGCCGTGCCGTTTGGCAGCAAATACCGAATTATTGATTTTGCCATCAACAATTTCATCAACTCCGGCTTTTTCAGTATCTACGTGATGACCCAGTACAAAGCCCAAAGCCTCACCGAGCACATCCAGCGCGGCTGGCGCTTCGGCACCTTCCTGAGCGATTACTTCATCACTTTGGTTCCGGCCCAGATGTACCGCTTCGAGGAACTCGGCCCGGTCTGGTACAGAGGCACCGCCGACGCCGTGTACCAAAACCTGCACCTGGTCGACAACCACAACTCCGATTACGTGGCGATTTTTTCCGGCGATCACATCTACAAAATGAACGTCGAACACATGCTCCAGCAGCACATCGATTCGCGGGCGGATGTGAGCATTGCCGCTTACCCGATGCCCCAGAGCCAGGCGCACCAGTTCGGCATCATGCACGTCGACGAAAAGTGGAAAGTCACCGACTTTTTGGAAAAACCCGCCAACCCGCCGAGCATTCCCGGCCAGCCTGGCACCAGCCTAACCAGCATGGGCAATTACATCTTTTCGCGCCGCGCCCTCGATGAACTGCTCGAAACCAGCATGTCGAACGGCGAGGAGGGTTTTGATTTCGGTAAAGACGTGATTCCGCGTGCGCTTTCAGACGGCTACAACGTGATGGCCTACGACTTTCACAAAAACCCGATTCCTGGCCAGGACCGTCCCAACTTGTACTGGCGCGACGTGGGCACGCTCGACGCTTACTTTGAAGCCAACATGGATCTGGTGACGGTCAATCCAGAATTCGACATCTACAACGCCGATTGGCCGCTGCGAACCAGCAGCGAGTTTTCACCGCCGGCCAAGTTCGTCCACGAATCCGAAGGGCGGCGCGGGCAAGCCTTTAACAGCATCATGGCGGGGGGCACCATTATTTCCGGCGGCACTGTCCGCGACAGCGTGTTGGGCCGCGCCGTGCACAGCCACTCGCATTCGCTGGTGGAAAGCTCGGTGCTGTTTGACAACGTGCAAATTGGCCGCCACAGCCAGATTCGCCGCACCATCATCGACAAAGACGTGATCGTCCCGCCTGGCACCCGCATCGGCTACAACGCCGAGGAAGACCGTGCCAGAGGCTTTACCGTCACTGAAGCGGGCGTGGTGGTGGTGCCCAAGAGTTACACCTTCTAAGTTATCTTCCAGATTCAAAAAGTACAGAGCTGACATTCAGCGCCGGATAAATAAGTTCATCCGGCGCTGTCTCTAATCTGGAAGCGTTGCTCAAGGGCAGGCTGTTCTTCCAATGCTTCAAACTCCACGTCTTGGCCTAGCGCGGGGCGCAGGAGTCCGGCGTATTCGGCGGGCGTGATCTCGTACGTGCCGAACTGCTCGAGGTGCGGATTTTGCATCTGGGCGTCCAGAAAGCTGTAGCCTCTGCGGGTCAGGTGCTGCGACAAGCGCACCAGCGCCACCTTGCTGGCGTGTGTGACGGCGTGAAACATGGTTTCGCCGACGAACGCGCCGCCCAGCGCCAAGCCCAGCACGCCGCCTGCCAGTTGACCACCACGCCACGTTTCAAAGCTGTGAAGGAGGCCAGTTTCGTTGAGGTGCAGGTAAATACCGGCCAGCTCAGGGCTGATCCACGTTTCTTCGCGGGCCATGCAGCCGGCTAGCACGCCGGGAAAGTCGGCATTGATCCGCACCTCGAACCTGCTGAGGTGCTTGCTTAAGCTGCGCGGGATGTGGAGCGCCTCGCCCAGCGGCACCAGAGCGCGGCGGGTGCTGGAATACCATTCCAAGCCTTCACCGTTGTCCATCAAAAAGCCGCCGCCCGCATAGCCTCTGGCGATTTCACGGGTCAGCGGATCAGGATGGTTGAGCATCGACATGGCGGTTGGCACTTCACTAAAGTAGCGGGTTTTGGGCGTTACTGGGTAGCCCCCGCCGCTTTTTGTACCCCCGAAGTCCTAAGAAAAATGTCACATTGCCGCCCTCAGCTTTAGCGCGGATACAAAACAGCTTGGGTGCAGCGGAAGAGCGCCAGCGTTTTGCCTGCGGCGCTCACCTGCGCGTCCCAGACTTGGGTGGTGCGTCCGGCATGAATCAGCTTGGCTTCCACCTCGATCTGGCCGCTGCGGGCAGTCGAGAGAAAATTGCTTTTGAGTTCGATGGTCGTAAAATTGTGCGCTCCAGCGGGAAGTGCCAAGATGGTGCCGTACCCGCAAGCCGTGTCGGCCAGCCCGATGACGGTGGCGGCGTGCAAAAAGCCGTTGGGGGCCAGCACTTCTTCGCGGATGTCGAGGTGCGCCCGCATCAGGCCCCGTTCGGCGTGGGTAAAAATGATGCCGAGCAGTCCCGGTAACCTTCCTTGACTGCGGGCGTTGATTTCGCTCAACTCTGGCGCGGCGGAGAGGGGTTTTTGCTGCTCGGTCATGCGGGGAGTGTAGCTCAGCGGCGCGGGCCAACGCCCAGCAGCAACCCTTTACCCTTTTCATGCGGCCTGCTCTTAGGGTAAAGCTGTGAATAGACTGTCTTCCAAGGGCCAGCGCCGCAGCCGAATGGGTTTCGCGGCGGTGCTGGCGCTCCTGAGTACCCTCAGCGCCGCGTCTGCGCCCTCGCCGCCCGCATCGATGACGTATGTGGCCCTCGGAGACTCGCTGACGGCGGGCTTTCAATCCGGCGGCCTGACGGCTGAAGATCAGCGGGAAGCGTATCCGGCAGTGATCGCCCAGCTTGCCCGCATTCCTTTCGGCGTTCCGGCGGGCGGCGGGCCGGGTTGTCCGCCGCCGCTGGGCGCAGCGGGCCTGAGCGCGGCGTCTTGTCTGCGGCTTGACCCGGCAGTGCGCGGCTCTAATTTCGCGGTGCCCGGCGCAAAGGTGGCCGACTTGCTGAGCCGTAGCGCCAAGAACGCGGGCGACGACCTGACCCGCCGCCTGTATACGCTGATTCTGGGCCCGGATCAAACCCAGGTGCAGGCGGCTCTCAAATCCAAGCCGCGTTTTGTCTCGCTCTGGATCGGCAGCAACGATGTTCTGAACGCTGCGGCGTCCGGCGACTTGAGTCAGGCCACGTCGCCGCATGACTTTGAAGCGGCTTACCGCCAACTGCTCAGCGCACTGGCTCCTGCCAAGGCCCAACTGCTGCTGCTGACGGTGCCGGACGTGACCACCGCGCCGGTGTTGGTCGCGGGCCAGCTGCTTTACGGGTACGGCCTCGCCGACGCTTCGTGCCAGCACAGCCCCAACAAAGTTGCCGCCACTTGGGTGATCACTCACGCGCCGGTCAGTTGTGGCGCTCCGTATGCCCTGACGCCGGCCAAGCTCTCGGCCTTGCAGCAGATTGTCGCCGCCTACAACGCCAGCATTCACCGCTTGGCGCAGGAACGCGGCCTGCCGGTCTTTGATGTGGCTCCGCTGCTTGCAGGGTTGCAGCGCCCCGACCCCAACCCGGCAAGCCCCCAGCCGTTCGGCCCCGATTTCTCGCAGGACGGCGTGCATCCCTCGGCACAGACCCAAGCCAAACTGGCCCGCGCCATCGTGACCTTCGGGAACGCTGAACTCAAGCTGGGTGTGGCGCTGCCCTAATCAAACCAAGACAGCAAGAAACGGGGGCCAGATTCAATGTCTGGCCCCCGCTGCTGTGACTAAAGTGCTTAGTTGCGTCCGCCGCCGCTGAAGATACGCAGCAAAAAGAGGAACATGTTGATGAAGTTCAGGTACAAGGAGAGTGCGCCGTAGATCGCGCCTTTCTCGGCGTTGTCGCCCTCGACGCCGCTCAGGGCGATGTTACGCAGGCGCTGGGTGTCGTAGACGGTCAGGCCTGCGAACAGCAGCACGCCCACGCCGCTGATCATCAAGTTGAGTACGGTACCGCCGATCCAGATGTTGACGACCATCGCCACCACGAGGCCGATCAGCGCGAACAGGAAAAAGCGGCCCATGCCCGACAGATCACGCTTGATGACGTAACCCAGCACGCTCATGGCTCCGAAGGTCAGCGCGGCGGTGCCGAAAGCCGAATAAACCGCTTGGGTGGAGTAAACCATCAGCAGGCCCGAAAAGGTCAGGCCGGTGATGGCGGCGTAGACCATAAAAAGGATGCCCGCCACCGCCGCGTTGATGCGGGGCAGCAAAAAGCTCATGCCGAAGACCACGCCGAGTTGAACGATCAGCAGCGGAAAGCGGATGCTCATGACTTGGTAGGCCAGTTGCTGATTGGACGCGGTAATGTAGGCGATAGCGGCAGTCAGTACCAGCCCGGCAGCCATCCAGGAGTAGGTGCGGTTCATGAACGAACGCACGACAGATTCAGTGCGAGTGGCAGTCATTTGCATACATCAATGATACGTCAGCCACCTGAAAAAGGTTCCCGACTTGTCCCCCGCCGGCCTGATCTGGTCTTTACCTTCTCAGGTCTGCGTACGCTGAACCCTTTGTCACTCTGCTTCTATGGTTTTGTTCACCTTCTCGAAGCGTACGCTCAGCACGCCGCTGACCAAACTGGCCTCGCCGCTTTGGGCCACCACCGGCTCCGGAAAACTGAGGCGGCGGCTAAAACGTCCGGTGCGGCGCTCACGGTGCAGGCTTTCCTGATCTTCCGGCACCGCGCCGCGCTCGCCGCTGAGCGTCACCGCCTCGCCGTCGTCCTCTAGGGCCAAGCTTTCGGGAGCGCAGCCCGGCACATCCACCATTAAGGTCAGGTGGGTACCGGAGCTGAGCCAATCGGCGTCGGGAGCAAACGGGCCGCCGCTGGCGAGCGTTTCGACTTCCTCGCGCAGTTGCATCACTTTTTGAAGGCGGGCGAGTACAGGCTTATCCATCGGCCCAGCGTAGCAAAGGAGCGGACAGGATAAGCAGCTTTACACGCCGCTGGCCGCCAAAGCCCCCAAGAGGGCCAGCGGCGCGGTTTCGGCCCGCAGAATACGGGGGCCAAGCGTAATCGGCGCGGCTCCGAGGCGGCTGAGCTGGGCCAAATCTTCCGGCGCAAAGCCGCCTTCAGGGCCGCTGATAAGGGTCAGGGCGCTTGTCCACGTCACCTGCTCCAGCAACTTGCCGGGGCTGCCGGGGTGGGCATAAAAGCACTGGCCCGCTGCGCTCAAGGCCGAGAGCGGCAGCGGAGCCAGTACACCCGGCACCACCGCCCGCTGAGACTGCTTGGCGGCTTCCTCGGCCACCCGGCGCAGGCGAATCAGCTTATTGTCCCCAATGTCGGGCACGTCGGCGTAACGGGTGCGGAGCAGTTGGAAGGTGCTGACGCCCAGCTCGGTTCCGGCCCGCACCACGTCGCTGAGTTTGTCGCCCTTGAGCAGCGCAATCGCCAGCGTCACGGGTTGTGGGTACTCGGCGGCGCTGTCTTGGCGGCTCAGCAAACGCAGAGCAGCGCTAAAGGCGTCAAGGTGAATCAGCTCGGCCTCGCCCGCTTCACCGCTCCCGTCAAACACTTCCACGCTGTCGCCCACGCTCAGGCGCATCACCGCCAGGTGCTTGAACTCGGCGGCGCTCAGCTCCATCTGCTCGCTGAGGGCAGCGACTTTGACGCGGTGGCGGTGACGGGCCATTAGAGGGGGGCCATCAGCTTGAAAGGGCCGTCACCAGGGCCCACTCGCCGTCGAGTATTTCGGTGATGTCGCTAAAGGCTTCGCGTTCTAAGGCGGCGCGAACCATCGGTAGCCTGTCCTCCAGAATGCCGGTCAGAATCAGCGGCGAACCCGGCTGCAAAGCAGTGCGGTACGCTCCGGCCAGCAGATCGTGCAGCTCGGCAAAGAGATTGGCCACCAGCAAGGTATAAATCGGTTCGTCGTCGAGCAGATCGGGATCTAAGCTGCCTTCCTCGAATCTCAGCGTGCCGCCTTCAATCTGCACCACGCCGTCTTTAACGCTCAGCCCGTTGAGTTCAGCGTTCTCATAAGCCGCCGGAATAGTGATGGGGTCGATGTCGAGGCCCAGCACCTCAGCCGCGCCGCCGAGGGCCGCTGCCAGCGCCAGCACGCCGCTGCCGGTGCCGACGTCCAGCACCGTGCGGCCCGTCAAGTCCAGTTGACCGATGGCTTCCACGGCCAGCCGGGTGGTGGCGTGGTGGCCAGTGCCAAAGGCCATGCCGGGGTCGATCAGCAGCGGAATCTGGCCGGGCGGAACCTCGTGCGCCAGCCACGAGGGCGCGATGGTGAAGCGGCCCGCCGTCACGGGGGTCAGGCCTTTTTTCCAATCGGCTTGCCAGTCCTGGTCGGGTTCGTTCGTCCACTCGCCGTTTAAGGCCAGCGGCACCTTGGCGTCAAAATACGCCCGCAAGTGGCCGCCGCGCTCCTCCAGGCCGGTTGCGCCGGCTTCCCACAGGGCGTCGAGGTCGACTTCACGGCTCTCCAAAGTTCCGGGCAAGATATACACCAACATGCCGAGTATGGTAGCAAGCGGCGCGGCCCATGATTTAGGGCCTTCTCTGAGCGCCCGTATACTGCCCAGCATGAAACTGGCCATCGTAGGTGTGGGGAAACTGGGTTTAGCGATTTTGGAAGGGGTCTTGTCACGCGGTCTGCTGCAACCCGCAGACATCGGCATCATGGACACCAACGCGGCGCGGCTTTCCATGATCGCCGAGCGGCTCGGCACGCCCATTTTGCCGGTGGGCGAGCTGGGCGGCGCGGAGCGGGTGCTGATCAGCTTGCAGCCCCGCGTCTTTCCGGAGGCCAGCGAGTGGCTGCGGCAACCCGGTACTGGCTACATCAGCACCATGGCGGGCGTCAGCGTAGCGACCCTCTCCAAACGCCTCCTCACCGAGCGGGTGGTGCGGGTGATGCCGAATCTGGGGGCCACCATCGGGCAGTCGCAAACTGCCATTACGGGTCTGGACGAAGCCCAGCAGAGCGGCGACATGCAGTATGCCCACGAGGTCTTCGGCTCGGTTGGACAGGTTTATGACCTCGCCGAGCATTTATTCAACGCCTTTACCGGCATGGTCGGTTCCGGCCCCGGTTATCTGGCGGTCATTGCCGACGCGCTGGCCGACGGCGGCGTGCGAATGGGCCTGCCCCGCGCTCTGGCCCACGAACTGGCCGCCCGGCTGTTCAGTACCAGTGGCGGGTTGCTGCTTCAGCGGGCGCATCCGGCCATGCTCAAAGACGAAGTCTCTAGTCCCGGCGGAACCACCATCGCGGGCCTAGAAGTGCTGGAAAGCAGCGGCGTGCGCGGCGCGATCATCAGCACGGTGGTGGCCGCCACACTCAGAAGCGCCGAGTTGGGACGCGATCAGGAGTAACACGGATTTTGGCCCCTTTTGTGCATCTCAAGTCAGAGTGGCTCAGCTACAGTGGAAGGCATGAAACGCGGCCTTCTGCTCGCCCCTCTCCTGGCCTCGCTGCTCTCCAGCACGGTGCTGGCGGCGGGGAATTATTTTCCCAATGCGCCCTCGACGATTTGGCGCTACAGCAGCGGCGAAACGCAAGTGATCGGCCAGCCCGCCATCGTCAACGGTGTGAGCGTCATTCCCACTGCCCACCAGATCGGCGGCACCACCGTCTCCGAAGATTTGCTGGAATACCGGGGCGGCGGCGTGTACCTGCGCGGCGTCAGAATTGGCAAGCAAGTCATTTGGTACACCCCGCCGCTGACGGTCTACCCGTCCTCACCGCTGAGCTTGGGCCAGCGCTGGGAGAGCAGCAGTGGGGGGATCAAGCTCAGCAGCCGGGTAATGGGCAACGAGCCACTCAGCCTGCCTGCCGGAAACTTCAACGCCCTGCTGATTCGCAGCGACGTGAGCAGCGGCAAAAGCACCTCCACCCAGTACAGCTACTTTGTGCCGGGATTGGGAGTGGTGCGCTATCAGGCGGCAGGCGGGCAAGTGGTGGACTTGGTGAAGTGAGGAGTGGCGTCTTGTAAGGCGTCCGTTCACGACGATGAGAGGAGTTGGCGTCGCTGGATGCAGCCAGCTCAACACCTCTCAGCCGCCCTTCTCGGCCTTTTTCTTGCGGCGCTTGAAGCCGAACAAGTCGATATACATTTTGGTGCGGTAACGCGCTCCCTTCCAAAAGCCACGCTTTTTTTCTTTCATGACCTGCTTGAGATTGGGGAGTTCGACGTAGTCCCACTTGATGTGCTGCTCTTTGAGGGCCGCCGTGATCGCCGGTTCGGGCCACCGCTCCGCGCCGAGGTGCGGCACCGAAAGCAGCCACGCCCGCGCACAAGCCCGCTGTCCACTGAGGTGCGGCGTGAGCTTGTTGCCGAGGTCGGTGATCAGGCCTCCGCCGTCAAAAATGCCGATGCTCATGCCGAGTTTGCCGGACAGCACTGGACTCAGCAAAATGTCGAGGTGTTCGCGCTTGAGGCCCACCAAGTCGGCGTCGAGCATCACCACATAGTCGGCAGTGGTAGCCTGAAGCGCGGCTTTGAGAGCTGGCCCTTTGCCCGCATTGTGCGGCAGCTCGACCACCTGAGCGCCCGCCGCCCGCGCGACTTCGGCGGTGTTGTCGGTGCTGCCGTCGGAGGCCACCACCACGTCGCCGGTTAAGCTCAGCGCCGCCTGAATCACGTCTGTTACGGTTTCAGCTTCGTTGAAGGCGGGGATGACGACGGCGACACTTGGCACACGGTCATGGTACACGCAAACCGCACGGCTGGGGCCGTAGCCTTCAGCACAAAAAACAGAGAACAGCGCGGTGCCATTCTCTGATTTTGCTCTGTCTAAAGCGGGGGTTTAGTTGGTTTTGGTGTCTTTGCCAGCGTCAGTTTTGCCAGTCTCGGCACTCTGCGTATCCACTTTGGTTTCCGGTGGAGTCGTGGGTGCAGGAGTCGCCGGTGCCGCCGCCGGAGCGTCGGGAGCCACCGAAGCGCCCGCTGCGCTGCCAGTGGCCTGAGACGGCTTGGGCGAGGGTGCGGCGGCGGCGGGGGCATGGTTGACGTCTTCCATGCGCTCCAGCCAAGCCGTGCCGATCAAATTGCGGACGCTGCGGCCCGCGCCGCGCAGCCAATCCTCGGCTCCGGGGCTCACCGCTCCCACCGCGTTCAGGATGCCCTGACGCGCCGCCGGAATGCGGGCCAGCGCCACCCCGCCGCCGACCAGGAACAACACCGGCATCACGGCGCTGCTGCGGCGGCGCTTCTTGAGACCGGCCTTCTTGAGCTGCTTGTCCGTGGTTTTGGCCAGCTCTTTATTGAGAAGCTGAATGTGTTTTTCGTACTTCTTGAGCTGCTTGCCGCCGCCTTTTTTCAAGTCCTTGAACTGGGCCTCGGCTGCTTTGAGGGCGTCCGCTTTGGCCGACTGCACCTTATTGTGCACGGTGTCTTGGGCGTCGTCGGCAAACGACAGCCAAGCGCGGCGGCCTTGCTCGGCGGTCTTGGCGGCCTGCTTGGTCACTTTTTTACCTTGCTGTTTGATTTGTTTTTTGGCTTTCTTCCGTACATCTTTTTGAACGCCTTTCAGCTTTTTCTGAGCGGCTCCGCGCACGTCCTGAACTTCATCTTGAGCGGTGTCGAGGAGGCCCAGCCAAGTCTTCTTGGCATCTTTTTGGGTGTTGACGGCGGCTTTTTGTGTTCTCTGAGCCACTTTTTGAGCAGTCGCATGAGCAGTCTCTGCCGCGCCGCCGAGTTTGTGACTCAACGTGTCCTGAACGTCGCTGGCGCTGTCCAGCAAGGCGTCCCGGCGTTTGGCAGCTTCCTGCTGCACGTCTGAGAAGCGGTCTTGCACGCTGCTCTGGACAGTGGAAGCCGTTTTGGCGGCGGCAGCAGCAGCCTCAGCGGCGCGGTGGGCGATGTCGCCGCGCAAATCCGAAGTGCTGTCAAAGAGCTGCTGGCCGCGCACGGCGGCTTGCTCGCGCACGTCGGCCAACAGACCGGGCAAATGGTCTTGGGCGTTCGCAGCGACTTTTTTGGCTTCCTCGGTGAGTTCGCCGGCCCTCACTGCGACCGTATGAGCCGCTTGCTGAGCGGCGGGGGCCACCGTTTCGTCGAGCAAGGTATAAGCGCCCGAGGCCGCGTCCTGTACGAGTCCGGCGATTTTGGCGCGGGCCGAGGGGCTGGCCAGCAGCGCCGTTAAGCCGCCGAGCAGCAGCAAGCTACTCTTGGAAATACCGCTTTGAGGTTGGGGCATGTGTTTCTCCTTTGGGGGGGTGGTCATCTGGCTTTTTTGTGCTGAGCCGCTCCTGTTGGCGGGTAGACTCAGCGCTCCATCCCACCATTGTGGGGGCAAAGATGAGAAATGAAGCTCCATTTTTCTTAGGATCGGCTTAAGAACTCAGCGAGTGGAGAATGGGAAAAAGGAGAGAGGGCATTGACCTTTCCCCTCTCCCGGCGCGGAACTGGCCTCAAGAAAAATCTTGAGCCAACCCTCGTTCCCTTAACTCAGTCCTGCTCACTCAAACGGCTTTCGATGGCGCGGGCGTGGGCTTCCAAGCCTTCGGCGCGGGCCAGCACGGTGGCGGCGGGGCCGATTTGCGCCAGTTCGACGGCGTTGACGCCCACCACGCTAATAATCGTTTGAAAATCGCGGACGTTGACCGGACTCATGAAGCGGGCGGTGCCGCCAGTCGGCATGACGTGGCTGGGGCCAGCCACATAATCGCCCAGCGCTTCCATGCTGGCCTCGCCCACAAAGACGCCGCCCGCACGCCGCACCCCGCCGAGCAAACTCCACGGATCGCGGGTCAGCAGGCAGAGGTGTTCGGGCGCGTAGAGGTTGGAGAGTTCCAGCGCTTCAGTGAGGTCACTCGCCAGCACGATTTTCATGCGGCCCTGAATGCTGTCACGCGCCCAACTTCTATTGGGTTCCGGTAAGGCTTCGAGCTGCCCGCCGATTTCGGCTTGCACCTGGGTCAGCAGTTCGCGGCTGGTACTCACCAGTACCGGCTCAGCGCCCAGGTGCTCGGCTTGGGCCAGCAGATCGGCGGCCACGTAGCGCGGCGAAGCGGTGTCGTCGGCGATCACCAGCGTTTCGGTGGGGCCAGCCAGACTTTCGATGCCGACTTGCCCGAACACCAGTTTCTTGGCGATCACCACGAACAAATTGCCGGGGCCGGCCACTTTGTCCACCCTCGGAATACTCTGGGTACCGTAGGCCAGCGCAGCAATCGCCTGCGCTCCGCCGACCCGGAACAGCTGCGAGATGCCGAGTTCACGCGCCGCCACCACGATGGCCGGGTGAATCTGGCCCTCGCGGTTAGGCGGGGTGGTCACGATAATCTCGGGCACGCCTGCGACCAGCGCGGGCACGGCGGTGTGAATCAGGGTGCTGATCAGCGGTGCGAGGCCCCCCGGCACATATACGCCCACCCGTGAGAGGGGGCGCACCAATTGGCCCAGCGCTCCGCCCGGCCCGTGATCGATCCAGCCGTGGGCAGGCTGCTTTTGGTAAAAATCGGTGACGCGCCGGATAGCCAGCCGAATGGCGGCGTGCAGTTCGGGGTCGATCTCGGCGGCGGCGATGTCCTCGGCGCTGACTTTCAGGGTGGGCCGGAAGCCGTCGACCTTCTGCGTCCAGTCGAGCAGGGCCTCGTCGCCGCGCACTTTGACGTCGGCCAGAATGCGCTCCACGACCTGTTCGGGCGTCAGGCGCTCACCGTAAAGCTGTTCGTTACGCGCCAGGACGCTTTCTGGCACGGGGATTTCGCTGAAGTTGCGGCTGAGTGCGTGCCTTGCGGCGTCGCCCTGAAGAATTTGCATCGGGTACGTCTCCTTGCGGGGTGGGGGAGGGGTGAAGTCAGCTTTGAGCCCATTGAGAAAGGCTGGGCAGCACCGGCTTCTAAGATAGCGGCGGCTGAAGTCGTCACAGCTTGGATGGTCTTTGCTGGCGCTTCTTCACAGAATCTTCACAACCGCTTCTCCTCCTCTTCACGCCCGACCCGTACTGTCGCGCTATGCCGCTTTGTGCCCAGATCTCCCCCCAATACCACCGCCGCCAGCGCTTGACAAAACAATGGTAAGTGAGTCCATACTTACTTATGGCCCGACCACGCACCATCAGCGATCAGCAAATTGTGGACGCGGCCCGTGAAGTCTTTTTGGAACATGGTTTTTCGGCCACGACCGCTGAAATCGCTCGCCGCGCCGGCGTTTCGGAAGGCACGCTTTTTAAGCGCTTTGCCACCAAGGAGGAACTCTTCGCCCAAACTGTCGGCCTGCATCACGTTCACGACTGGCACAAAGAGATGCGGGCGCTGATCGGTAGGGGCGATATGCGCTCCAACTTGGAGCAAGTTTCTTTGCTGATCGTCACGATGGCCCGTCAGGTGTTGCCGCAACTGATGATGATGTGGTCGCGCGGCCAAGTCCCGCCGGTTCATTTCAAGGGAGGCCACGACCCGGTCAGCGCCGACACGGCCGTGATCGCTCAGTATTTGCGGGCGGAAGTCGGGCTGGGGCGGCTGCGCCCAGTGGACTGCGAAGTGGTGGCTGACGCCCTGATGGGAGCGCTGACCAATCGCATCCACCGCGAACTCCTACAGGGCAGTGGGATCGACGCCGAGTACTTTGTCAAGACGATGCTGGATTTCTGGTGGCCGGGCTTGGCACCGCCGGCACCCCAAGATCCTTCATCCAAAAGTGAGTAGACACACGCTAGACCAAACCGTTAGAACAAATTGCTGCGCCCGAACTGCCTTCCCGCCCTCCTTCTTTGTTTTGACTGCTCCGCCGAGGTGAATGCGCTTGAACGCTCTCCCACGAACTTCCCCGCTTGTCCGGAGCCGCACGGCCAACCAGAGCACCGTGACACTGAGTGCCGCGCTGCTGTGCGCGTCGCTGCTCGGTTCGGCTCTGTTCGGCTCTGCGCTGGCCCAAACGGCTCCGTTGGCTGCGCCGCCCGTGACGGCCACCCCCGCCGCCGCGCCCACACCGCCCGCCGCGCTGGTCAATCCGGTGCTGAACTTTGACCAAGTGCAGCAGGCCATCAAGACCTCTCCCGGCTGGCGCAGCGCCGAGGAAAATTACCGCGCCGCACAGTACAACCTCGACGCCGCCCGCGCCCGCACCGGACTCAGCCTCAGTGTGGGAGCCAGCGCGACGGCAGGCAAAACCCCGCTGGACGGCGGCGATTACAAGGCCGCCGCCACCCTGACCGGCCAAGTCGGGGCCGCCGTATTGCCGTGGGGCAGCGCCTTTGATCCGCTTCGCGCCGCTGAGCGTGCGCTGAGCCGCGCCGCCTTTGACTTGCAGGAGAGCCGCCAAACGCTGCTGCTCACTGCCCTGCAAAATTATCTGGCCGCCCAGAGCGCTGCCACGCAGGAAACGCTTACCGCTGCTCAAGCGGCGCTGGCCGCCAAGCAGCTCGACGCCGCCCAAGTTCAGCGCCAGAACAACTTGCTGAGCTTGGAGGGCCTGCTCGACCGACAGGGCAATTTGGAAAACGCCCAAGCCAGCGCCATTGCCGCGCAGGCCAACCGCGAAATCACCCAGCGGCAACTGCTCAGCGACTTGGGGCTGGACGTGGGCCTGAACCTCAAGTTAGTGCTGCCCAGTCGGGCGGCCTTGCCCGACGCGCCCGCACCTGTCGAAGACTTGCTTGCCCAGGCTTTGCAGGGCCGCAGCGAGGTTCAAAAAGCCGCCTCGCAACTCGAAGACGCCCGCGCCACCGTGGTGAGCGCCCAGCGCGACCGGTTGCCGGGGTTGTCGGCCAATCTCAATTACGGCGAACTCGGCGGCACAGGTGGGCGCAGCGTGAGCGGCAGCCTCGACTTCAAGACCGGCGTGACGGGCGCTCAAATCAGCTTTCCGCTCAAGGCCAGTGAAACGCCGATTCCCACTTCGCTTTCGCTGGGCCTGAGTGGCAGCTTTAACGTGCTGGGCAGTGCGGCGAGCGCGGCGATTGCCAGTGCCCAGAGCAGCCAGCGCAGCGCCGAGCTGGCCCTGCAAAGCGCCCGCACCAGCGTCGAGCTCGACGTGCGGCGCAAAGACAACGACGCGCTGAGCACCCGCCGTTTGGTGGAAGTGCAGCAGACCGCGCTGACCCGCGCCCAGACCGCGCTGGCCTCGGCCCGCGCCCGCTTGGAGGCTGGACTTGGTACCGCGCTTGACGTGCAGGTCGCCGATGTGGCGGTGCAAAACGCCCAAGCCAGTTTTGACCAAGCCGTCAGCAACGCCTACCTCGCCAAATTGCAACTCGACAAAGCCGCCGCCCGCTTCAACGCCGCCCTCATTCTCACCGCCGGAGCCAAACCATGACCCCACACACCCCAGTCCGTCACGCTGCCAACCGTCCCCGTCCGTTTGCCCTCAACACCCTGGCGCTTCTGGCCACCCTCAGCCTCGCGGCGCAGGCGACGGCGCAGACGAGCGCCGTTACGCTCGACCTCGCCAGCGCCGTGACCCGCGCCATTGCCAACGGGCCGGACGTGAACACCAGCCGCGCCAACTTGCAAAAAGCGCAGGCCAACAGCAAAGCCGTGCAGGCCGATCCGACCAGCATCATCACCGATCAGCTGGCCGCTCAGCAGACGCTGCAAAGCGCCACGGTGGGCATTGCCAACACCAAACTCAGCGTGATGCAAACGGTGATCTCGCAGTACCTCGGCATTTACGAAGCCGACCAGCGCACCAGCCTCAACGCCGCGCAGGTCAACTTTTACAGCCGCAGCCTGCAAATTGCCCAGGCCCGGCTTGCCGCCAAAGTCGCCACCCAACTCGACGTGACCAAGGCCCAAAACAGCCTCAGCAGCAACCAGCAAGAGCTGGCTGACGCCAAAGCCCAGCGCCCGATTGCCGCCGCTCAGCTCACCAAAACCTTGGGCCTGGGCCAGACCGCCGTGACGGTCAAAGACCCGGCTGCGCCGCCTGCGCTCAGCTCCACTCTGGCCTCGCTGCAAACTGGCCTCGATGACCGCTTGCCGTCGCTGGTGCAGGCGGCCAACGCGGTGCAGACCGCCCAACTTCAGGTCAAGGTTTCCGACAATGACTACACCCCGGCCCGCACCCTGCAAGACGCCCAAACCGCGCTCAGCAATGCCCAGCGCGACCTCGACAGTGGCCGCAAAGTCGCCCTGACCGCCCTGAACGACGCTTACCGCGCCGCCCAAAACGCCCGTGAACAAGTCGGCATCAGCGCGGCCAGCTTGGCGGCCCAGCAAACCAGCCTCAATCAGGCCCAAGCCCGCCTCAAAGCCGGAACAGCCGCCGCCATCGACGTGCAAAATGCCCAGGTTCTGTTGCTCTCGGCTCAGTTCGCGCTGACGCAGGCCCAAGACAACTCTTGGAAAGCGCTGGCCGCGCTCTCGGTGGCGGCGGGTAAAGATGTCACCGGCTTGGTGCAGTAATGCCTACGGCTAGCCGGTTTACCGCTGCCCCGCTCGCGTTGACCTTGCTCAGCGCTACCCTCCTGCTCGGGGCCTGCACCAAGCCCGCCGCCGACACACAAAAAGCGGACGCCAAGCCCAGCACCTCCAGCACCAATAATCTGGACGCCGCGCCGCCCAAGACCAATGCTCTCAAAGTCGGTGCCATCACGCCCAAGCAGGGCAAGCTGAACGTGAGCCGCACCTCCAGCGCCACCATCACCGCTGCCCAAGACAGCCAGGTGGCGGCCCTGACCGGCGGCGCGGTAACGCAGGTGCTGGCGGTGGCGGGCCAGAGCGTCAAAGCGGGCGACGTGGTGGTGCAACTCGATACCTCGGCCCTGCGCCAAACCTTGGAGAGCGCCCAGCTTCAGCTTCAAAGCGCCCAGATCAACCTGGCCCAAACCCAGCGCAACACCAATCAGGGCGATCCGCAGCTTCAATCGGCGCTGGCGGCGGCGCAGGCCAACGCCGACAAAGCCCAGCAAGACGTCACGGCCAACCGCAATTTGCTGAGCCTCGGCGGCATCAGCGCGGCTGATCTCAAAGCCAGTGAGGCCGCGCTGGCCCAAACCCAGTCGGCGCTCTCGCTGGCCAAAAACAACCTGACCCAAAACGGCCAGAGCGGCAGCGGCAGCTTGGCCCTGCTGCAAAATCAGGTCAAGAGCGCTCAGGTGTCGGTGGGGCAAGCGCAGGAAAATCTGGTGAAAGCCAGCGTCCGCGCTCCCTTTTCCGGCACCGTGGCCAGCGTCAGTGCCAAGCTCGGCGAATATGTCAACACCGGCACGGCCGTGTTTAGATTGGTGGACGGCAGCAGCCTGACCGCCGACTTCAACGTGTCGCCCAGCGACGCCGCCGCGTTGGTGGCCGGAAGCAAGCTCAACTTCGACTACGGCGGCAAAACCTACCTCGCCGTGATCAAGGAGGGAGACCGGGTGACAGGCAGTGACCGACTCGTGCCGCTGACCACCCGCTTGTTCGGCGCGAGCGCTAGCAACTTGCCAGTGGGCGGCGTGGGCCAGATGCGCTACCGCGTCTCGCTGGCGTCCGGGGCACTGCTGCCCAGCGGCGCGATTCAAAACGACAGCGGCGACAATGCCGTTTACTTGGTCAAAGGAGACGCAGCCCAGCGCCAGACCGTCAAAATTTTGGCTGAGTCGCAGGGCCAAGTGGCGGTCAGCGGCATACCGAGCGGAGCGCAAGTCATCTATCCGGTGCCGCCGAGCCTCCAAGACGGCGCGAGTATCAAGGTCGGTGAATAAAGTATGGCGGATCAGCCCAAAGGTGACGGCCCTTCAGAGAAGAGCAATTTAATCGGCAACATGCGCTCCAGGATGAAGGCCAGACAGGAGCAGAACGCGGCGACTCCCGTCAATCTGAGCAAGGGGGGTCAAGCCGCGCCGACGGACTCCCGTTCGTCTGGCTCACAGCCGCCTGGCCCGCACTCCTCCGAGCCGCTGCCCAAAATCAATCCGGCCATCAGTTTCAGCGTGTCGCGCTACGTCTTTTCAATTGGTGTGTTCGTGGCCGTGGTGCTGCTGGGCCTGCTCAACACCACCCGTCTCGGCGTGGAACTGCTCCCAAACTTTGAAGTGCCGATCTTGGCGGTGTCTACCAGTTACAGTGGCGCGACCCCTGACCAAGTCGACCGCGAGATTTCGCGCAAAATCGAAGACGCCATTAGCACCATCAGCGGCGTCTCGGACATTCGCTCGACCAGTACCAGCGGCCAGAGCGCCGTAATCATCACCTTTCAAGACGGCACCAATATCGATTCGGCGGCCAACAGCGTTTCTCAGTCGGTGGCGGCCATTCGCGGCACCTTGCCGAGTGACGCCAACGCGCCCATCGTGCAGAAATTTGATCCCAACGCCCAGCCGATTTTGACTTTGGCCCTTCAGGGCGGCACGGCGCGGGCCGCCGACGTGACCACCTACGCCAGTGACGTGTTGGTGCCGCGCCTTCAGCGGGTGGCAGGCGTGGCCGACATCACCGTATCGGGCGGGCCGACTCGCCAAATTCAGGTGCTGATCGACCCGGCCAAGTTGCAAAGCTACAACCTGACTCCGGCCCGGCTGACTCAGGCCATCAGCACCTCGGCCTTAGACCTTCCCGCCGGATCACTGACCCAAAACGGCAATTCCATCGGCTTTTCGACCCGCAACACACCCACCAGCGTGCAGGGCGTGGGGCGCATCATCGTCGATCCGCAAACCGGATTGACCGTCAGCGACGTGGCCACCGTGCGCGACACCTCGGCGGCGGCTACCAGTTACGCCCGCTTCAACGGCCAGCCCGCCGTGCTGCTGGGCGTGCGGAAGGCTTCGGGCACCAACTCGGTCTCGGTGGCCGACAGCGTGCGGGCCAGCATGGAAAGCGTCAAGTTGCCGCAGGGCTACAGCCTGTCCCTCTCCGAAGACTCGACCCGCACCACCCGCGCCACCGTCAACGACACCTTCAAGGAATTTTTGATCGGTATCGCGGCGGTGGGCGTGGTCGTGCTGCTGTTCTTGGGGCGGCTCAATACCGTCTTTGCGGTGGTGCTGGCCATTCCCATCTCGATCAGCGCCGCGCCGCTGCTCTATAACCTGTTCGGCTTTACCTTCAACCTGATTTCACTGCTGGCCATCATCGTGGCCATCGGCATCGTGGTCGACGATTCCATCGTGGTAGCCGAGAACGTGCAGCGTTACCGTGACCTCGGCTATGACCGACTCAAATCGGTACTCTACGGCGGCTCGGAAGTGTTTAGCGCCGTCACCGCTGCCAGCTTTTCTTTGCTGGCCGTGCTGGTGCCGCTGAGCTTTATGCCGGGTATTCTGGGGCAATTTTTCCGGCAATTCGCTATCGGCCTGATCGCCGCGATTGCCCTGAGTTGGCTGGAATCGCTGCTGTTCCTGACCGTCCGGATGGCGTACACCAGTGATCCCGACCCGATTGGCTGGCCGCAGTTTGGCCGCTTGCTGGGAAGGTTTCCCGAAATTATCAAGTGGGGCTTTGCCCGCCGCACGCTGGTGAGCGCTTGGGGCATCCTCGGCTTGGTGGTGTTCGGCATCGGGCTGGCCGTGATCTCGCGTCAGGCCGGAACCGGGCCGATCATCTTCGCGGCGCTGCTGCTCTATCCACTCATCATCGGCGTCGTCCGCTACGTCCTGATGGTGTTGCTGGGCCTCCTCGAAGCTGTCACCACCACGCTGCACGGCATCGTCAACGGCGCAGTTATCCGCCTCGCCCGCGCTTATGCCCGCAGCGTGGCATGGGCCTTGCCGCGCAATTTGCTGGTCATCTTGCTGGCGGTGGCGTTCTTGCTGACCATCGCCATTCCGATTGGCAAGGTGGGCTTTGCCTTCGTGCCCAAGAGTGACGGCGGCATTCTGACGGCCAGCTTGACGCTGCCGGTGGGCACCAGTCTGGATCAAACCAACCGCGCCGCCCGCAAGATGGAAAGCTATTTGCTGGCTCAAAGTGAAGTCAAACTGGTTTCGACCAGCGTGGGCAGCGGCTCGCTTCAAGGCACCGGGGCCAACGGCAGCGCCGTCACCGTCACCCTCATCGACAAAAAGCTGCGCCCCGGCATCGACGATCTGGTGGCCAAGTACCAAGTCGGCATCAAAAAAGCGCTGGTGGGCGTGCCGGTGGGTACCCTCAGCGTGGCCGCTCAGCAAAACGGCCCCGGCGGCTCGTCGGACATCAGCTTGGCGCTCAGCGCTCCCAATCAAAATATTCTGGAAGCCAAAAACCGTGAGCTGATGCGTCAGCTCGGCCAAGACGGCAACCTCAGCAGCGCGACCAGCAGCCTGAGCGCCACCCGTCAGGAGCGTAACTTCGTGCCGAATCAGGCGCAGCTGGTCGGTTCCGGTCTGACCACTTCGGACTTGGCGCAGGCGCTGAGAAGCTACAACGACGGCAGCAAAGCCGGGAGCCTGCGCGACGGCGACAACAGCGTGGACATCGTGGTCAAGCTCGATCCCAGCTTGCTGCAAACCGAGCAGTCGCTGCTCTCGCAGACGGTGTATTCCTCGGCGCTGTCGGCCAACGTGCCTCTCTCCAGCCTCGGCAGCTTCCGGCTCCAGCAAGCGCCCGCGACGCTCAACCGCTTCAACAAGGCTTACACCGCCACCATCGACATCAACCTCAAAAAGGGCGGCCCCAACGCTTTTTCTTATCAGCAAACCATCGTGAGTAACGCCACCAAAGCGGGCATTCTCGGAAACGGCGTGGCGCTGGGCAACGCATCGAGCTTCGGCTCGGCGGGCTTGACCGGCAACTTGGTGGTCTACGGCCCCGCCGTGCTGGTGCTGGCCATCCTCATGACCTACTTGGTGCTGGGTAGCCAGTTCAACTCGTTCCGTTACCCGCTTTACTTGCTCCTGCCGGTGCCGCTGGCTATCGTCGGCGCGGTCTGGACTCTCTTTTTCTTCAAGACCTCGCTGGACGTGATTACCATTCTGGGCATGGTGATTTTGCTGGGCCTCGCCACCAAAAACTCGATTTTGTACCTCGAATTCGTGGTGGAGCGCATGAAGCACTTGCCCATCAAGGAAGCGCTGATCGAAGCCGCTGAACTGCGTTTCCGGCCCATCATCATGACCACCATCACCGTATTGGTCATCTCCATTCCGCTGATCTTCGGCGGCGGCGAGGGCGCGGAATTTCGGCGCGGCTTGGGCATCGTGATCATGGGCGGTGTGATTACCGGCACGCTGCTGACCTTCTATGTGGTGCCGAGCGTGTTTTACCGCTTCGAGCGCAACAGACAACAGCCGCGTGAAGTGCAGGCCGAAGTTCTGCCGAGCGGAATCGCGCCCGCGACGGACTGAGCAAAAATCTTCTTGACAGCCTCCACCTGATGAGGGATGGAGGCTTTTTATTGACTGCCTCTCAATTGCCTGAGCGCACTGGCAAAGGTTCGAAGACTTTCTTGCTGACGCCGCCGAAATCGAGTTCACCAATAACGTTCAAGCTGTTATAAACGCGGTTGCTGCGGGCACGCACATTCAGCGGCAAGGTAAAGACGAGCTTGCTGCCCTCTCGCCGGAACTTTACATTCTCGCTTCCAGTTTGCCAGCCGTCTGCGCCGCCGAGTTTGAGCTTGCCTGCCTGTCCACTTTCACGGTATTCCAGTTCGTAGTTGAAACGGGCCGAGGTTGGAAAATTTCCATTGGGTACAGTGTCGATCACCAGATCGCATAGGTGCGCCCGGCCCGCTATCAGGCCCGTCCGAACGACTCCGCTCTCGGCGTCCCGGCAAGTCGTGAAGTACCACTGGGTAAATTTGGGGGCCGCTACGCCCGAACTGGACGTCTGGGGCATAGACCGAGCCGGGACAGCGCTGGTCGCTCCTCCGCAGCCGCGCACGCCACTCCAGGCCGTGTTAAATCCGGCAGCAGGAAACAAATAAGTCAGGGCCTGACCGCCGCTGGGCCTGTTGATCCGCACCGCTAGGCGCTTGCCACTTTGCAGGCCGCGCACCAGTTGGCCGACGACCGGGCCATAAAAACCCAGACTGCGGGTCTTGAGATTGTCCCTTTCATCCACCACGCTCACCAAATCGCTGTTGCGCAGGGTGATGGCTGGATCATTGCCCAAGCGGATGGTTACAGCAGGCTTTAAACCCTGATCAAGCTGACCTTCGGTGATTAGGTCGTTTTTGCTCCGCAGCACAGCCCATACATCAGGCTCCCCCCGGTTGGAACACTGCACCGTTAAGCGCGTGTCACCGTACTGGTCGTACTGTTCGTCTATGGCTACCACACTGGTATTGACGTCGCTGATCGGGTCAAGCGAGTACGAGTAGACGGTGTTGGTGCCAGCCACGCGGGTTGCGGCTAGAGTACCGGAAGTCAGTAAAAGAGCAAGGAGAGCAAGAGGTTTCATCTTGCTCTTATTTTATGTCTGAGTTGCTTACACCTTTATTCGTGCCGCTATCCTGAAGACCTATTGCCTGAAGATTAAGCTCACTCGCCTCTGGGCCACTCGCTGACCGGCACGAACTCCACGCCCTCAGCCTCGGTGCCGGTGATGCGGTACTTGTCGTCAAAATACACGGCGATTTCGCCCCGGTCAAAATGCTCGCTACTGACAATGCCTTTTCGCAGCACGTAGCCTTTGCCTTCCTCGGCCACGCCGATATGGGCCGCTTTGGTAAAGCGCAGCGTTACGGTATCGCCGTGCCGCAAAGTTCGCAGCCGCACGTTATAGACGCCGCCGCCCAAGTCTTTCACGTTGGGATTGGCGGGTGGTTTCTTGGCAAAAAGATTAAACATGGTTGCTCCTGAGTGACCAGCAGTTTAACCCGTAGAGGCTCTACACTTCGCGCAGCAGCGCCGTCAGCAGACGCACGTGGTCGGGCCAGCGGTCTAGGCGGATATGTTCGTGGGCCGCGTGTGCGCCGTCGCCGGGTGCGCCGAGGCCGTCGAGAGTGGGCACAAACGGCGCGGTGAAATTGCCGTCGCTGCCGCCGCCGACCACTTCCTCAGTCAAATCGAAGCCGAGGCCAGCCGCCAACTGTTTGGCCTGAGCAAAAAGCTTCATCGTGGCGGGGCTGCGTTCGAACGGTGGGCGGTTGAGCCCTCCCGAGACCTTGATCTCCACGCGGCTGTCGCGCGGCGTCAGGGCCTGCATGGCCTGAGTGATCCGCTCGCCTTCTTCCAGCGTGCTGACCCGCAGATCAATTTCAAAGCGGGCTTGGGCCGGAATCACGTTGACTGCTCCGCCGCCCGACACCGCGCCCACGCTGACCGTCGTGCCTTTTTCCGGGTCGGCCAGTGCCTGCACCGCCAAGATCTGGTGCGCCGCTTCGCTGATGGCGCTGGCTCCTTCGCGGGGCTTGTTGCCCGCGTGGGCCGCTACGCCGCGCAGTTCCACCAGAAAGTGTCCAACGCCTTTTCGCCCCGATTTGAGGGCGTGGCTGTCGGCCACCGGCGGCTCTATGACCAACACCACGCGGGCACGCTGAGCGGCCTGCTCGATCACGGCGCGGCTGTGGTGGCTGCCGATTTCCTCGTCGGGCGTCAGCAGCACCTCGATGCCGCCCGCCGGATAATTGCCTTCCAAGCTCCTCAGCGCGTAAAACAAGCCCACGATGCCGCCTTTCATGTCGTAGCTGCCGGGGCCGTAGACCCGCACCCCCTCAACTCGGAACGGCATGTCGCTGAGGCTGCCTTGCGGCCAGACCGTATCGGCGTGGGCCAGCACCAAAACACGCTTTTGCTGTGCCGCGCCGGTGTCTTCTGAAGTCCCGAACAAAAACTGCCGTGTGCCGCCGGGCAGCGCGTGGGTGTGGGCCTGTAGGTCTTTGGCCCACTGCTCCACCGCGTCCTGTACGGTGCAGACGGCCAGCATATTGGAGGTGGGCGATTCGAGCTTGACCAACTGCTCCAAGTCGCGCAGCAAGGAGACGAGCGGCTCGGCTTGAAGGTCGGGGACTGAGGGCTGAGCAGAAGAGGTCATGCCGGTAGCTTATCCGGTTTGCGTTCAATCTGTTCTCAAAATGGTGGGGTTTCATTTCGGGAGCGCCTTTCTCGGCCGCTTTTGGGCTTTCTTGCCGGCTGGGTCAGCAGGTTTTTCTTGGCGGATTGACCGGAATTCTCGTCTATTTTGGAGGGGGGAGAGGACGGCGCAGCCACACAAATACAAATCAGCCAAGCGCCGTGCGCCGAAGACCTTCATCCGACCTGCACCTACAAATGAAGACAGATCCGTGTGCCTTTGACCGACCATTATTAGTTTAGAGATTAAGCAGAAGTCTCAGACTGCGCCGCACTTTCGGTGAGAAGCTCCGACAAACGTGAGAGAGCGCGGCTGTATTTCTTTGCGTACCCTCCGTGCCGGTAATTGGAATCGAAGAGTTGGTTTAAGCCGACGCCCGTAAAGGCGGCGCTGAGGCCGAGATCGTAGAGTTTATCGACAAAATGCACGAAGCGCAGGGCCACGTTTTGATCCGGCATCGGCACCAAGCCGCGCACGCCCACCGCGCTGACGCCCGAGAGCAGCTTGGCGAAGCGCGAGGGATGCACTTCGAGCAGTAGGTGGCTGAGGTCGCGGTGCAGCAGCACAGCCAGCGTGGCCTGATCTTGCCGCTGCGCCCACGTTCCGAACTCGGCGTCGCTCATGACTTGGGCGGGCGCTGCGCCGCGCTGCCGAAAATCGGGGCCGTCTAAACCGAGGTTTTCAAAGCGTGAGGCGATGCCTTTGATCTGGCGCTCGAAGTCGCGGGCATTGAAGCGGCCCTGACCGAGTGCGCCGGGTTCGGTGTTGCTGGTGGCCACCACGCTCACGCCCTGCGGCATCAGTTGGCCGAGGAAAGTATTGGCCATGTGGGTGTTGCCGGGGTCGTCGAGTTCGAATTCGTCAATCAAGAGCAGATCATGGTCTTTGAACGTCTCCACCGCCCGCGTCATGCCCAGCGCTCCGATGAGGTACATCAGTTCCTGAAAGCTCATCAGCGCCCGCTTGCCGCTTGCTGCGTGATAAGTGCTGGCCAGCAGGTGCGTTTTGCCGACCCCGAAGCCGCCGTCCAGATAAAGGCCGCGCCCCTCAGGTTTGTGGCGCTTAAAGAGCCGAAAGCCGCTGGGTTTTTGTTTGGCCTCAGCCGCGAAAACGGCCAAAGCGTCTCTGGCCCGCGCCTGTGAGGCAAAGGCCGAATTGGGCTGGTAGTTCTCAAAGCGCACCCCCTCAAAGCGGGCGCTGGGGGCCAGCCCTTCGCTGAGCTGCTGCGGCGTGAGGCTGGGGCGGCGGGCGGTGAGGTCAAGCATGGGAGGCGGCTGGTGGGGTAAGCAGGGCGGCGGCGCTCACGGCGTCTCCTGTTCTGGCGGCAAACTGGAGCGCAGCAACTCCACGTCTTCGTCTAAGGCCCACAGCACGTAAGGGCCGGTGTGGGACGAAATCAGCACTGTCTCCAGGGCTGATAAGCGCAGCGTTTCATGGGCAGTTTCCAGTTCCAATTGCCCACTTTTGACCGTCAGGGCGTGGACACTCTGGCCGCGCGTGTGGCTCTCCAAGCGCTCCCCCGCTGCGATTTCGGCGACTTCCAAGCGGAAATAAGGGCACTCGGCCAGCGTCGCCGCTTCCGCCGATCCCAGCTTGGGTAGGGGCAGCACCTCGGCGCTGAGATCGGAGCGCGTCACCTTGAGTGCTTCCTCAAGGTGCAGGGTGCGCCCCTCACTGGCAGGCCGGTCCCAGTCGTAGACGCGGTAGGTGGTGTCGCTGCTCTGTTGAACTTCGTAAAGCAGCGTGCCCGGCCCCAGCGCGTGCAGAGTGCCCGCTGCGATGAATACCGTGTCGCCTGCTTGCACGGCTTGTTCGTCGGCCACCTCCAGCACACTGCCGCCGCGAATGGCCTGTGCCAGCGCTTCAGGCGTCGTGCCCGCTTTAACGCCCGCCAGAATCTTCGCTCCCCGGTCGGTTTTCAAAAAGTGCCACGCCTCGGTTTTGCCGAATTCGCTCCCGCCCACCAGCTCACGGGCCTGCTCGTCGTTGGGATGCACCTGCACGCTGAGCCACTCTTCGCAGTCGAGCAACTTGATCAGCAGCGGAAAGCGCCCGCCGAAGCGCCGAGAGACGCCCTGACCCAAAAAGGTGTCGCCCAATTCAGCCAGCACGTCTTTAACCGTTTGGCCGTCAAACGGCCCGCCCTCGACTTGATTGCCGTCAAACACCACCCAGGCTTCACCGATGGGCGTTTGTCCGTAGGGCACGCTTTTGAGGTGCTGGCCGCCCCACACGCGGGCGTGGTACTGGGGGCGCAGTTTGTAGAGAAAGGGCGGCAAGGCGGCGTGGTGGGTCATACTGAGCAGTCTAGAGCAGTTGTCCGCTTGCTGCGGCACCTGTCGGCGCTCCAAGCGGCTTATCATGACGCCATGAACCTACTCGCTCGAATCATTGGGATTGTCGGCGTGGTGCTGATCGTGGTGGCGCTGGCGCTGCTGTTCGGCAACGTGATCACCATCAACAAGCTCGACGCCGTCGCCTCGGCGCTGCGAACCAACGTGACTGTCAATCCGTCGCCCAGCGTCATGCTGACTTTTGGCCTCGGCACCATCGGCGGACTGCTGGCGGGCGCGGGCGGGGCGATGATGGTGCGGGGGCGGCGGGGGTAGGTCGAACTGGAATAGGTTGGAATGAAGGCTTGTACCCATACAAACCTACCCGAAAACAAGCCTGTCTTAATCCATGAGCGTGATTAGCTGGTTTGTTGGTTGGTACTGTCACTGAGATGCGAATGAGTTAGTAATTGTCCCCACGCTGTTTTTGAAAACCGACTCATTCTTTATTATATTTACGCTTAAAATATTTTACGAGGTGAACCAATGAGTGGAAAAATCGAATCCCTAACATTGACTGTCGGCCAGTTATTTAACGACAATTACACAGTTCCAATATACCAGAGAGAATATGTCTGGACGAAAAGCCAAGTCGAGCAACTCTTGGATGACATCTCAAATTCATTTGATATGGATGATTCGCCTGAGTATTTCGTCGGAAGTACAATAGTATGCAAAAATACTAAAAACCTGTATGATATAATTGACGGTCAACAAAGATTGACGACTTTGTACATAACCCTCTGTTGTCTCAGAGACGTTATCAAGGGATTTGCTGGTTCTGCTGTCGACTCAAATACCGATTTCATAAACAAGATGATCAGTGATAGTGACAATGACGATAAAGGAAACAACATTTATAGATATAGAATTAGTCTCCAGTATACGGATAGCAGGGACATTCTGGACAGATTGGCGAACGGAGATGGTGAAAAGGTCGGTTCGATTGGTTTGAGTAAGAGCATGGACAACATCTACAAAGCCTACACAAGTATAAAACAATTCATAGAAGATACATTTGGAGAAGATGGATTGGGGATTAGGGCATTTGCTGCTTATCTAAAAGATAAGGTAAATCTCATCAGAATTGAAACTAGAGATGTTAATCACGCATTGAGGATTTTCGAAACTATTAATTCAAGAGGCGTAAGCTTAAATCCAATGGATTTGCTCAAAAATCTGATATTTATGAGATCAAAAACTATTGACTTCGAAAAAATTAGCGTGAATTGGAAAGAAGCTATGGACAACATAGAAGCATCCAAAGAGCCGCCCGCTAGATTCCTTATTTATTTTGTAACAGCCTTTTATTCAGATAAGACGGTCAATGAGAACCAAATTTACGACTGGTTTCTCAAAAATCCTGAAAAATACGCTTATCCCCTCATATTCTCGAAAGATTTGCTCGAAGCTGCCAAAGCCTTTAAAAAGTATGTATCGGGGTTTAACCCTGACGGAACCGAGAACAAGTATTTGCAAAGTCTCAAACTGCAAAGCTCAAAATCAACTCGACACCTAATTTTATTACTTGCAGTGTCAAAGAAGAATACCGACTTCTCTAATGAAATCGCGAAGTTCCTGGAAAATTTGCTCTTCGTTTATATGATAACATCAACAAATACCAGAAAACTCGACACGAAATTCGTTGAGTGGGCAAGGGCAGTCAGCAAAATTAGTAAGTATCTGATTAGCGGCTTCCGGCGCTCCCGTCCAAGGACGAGGGTGCTGCTGTTAAGCTGTGGCGCATGGCTGGGACGCTGAGAGAACAGGATCTGCT